>JAFYEE010000094.1 GCA_017544405.1 Lachnospiraceae bacterium | reverse complement strand
TGGGGATTTCTTCCCTCCCTGGCTGAACGCTCGCTGATATCAAAAGTCCCGAAACCGACCAGCTGCAGCTTCTCGCCGTCTTTGAGCCCCTCGATCACCGTTTCGATAAACGCTTTGTAAGCCTTCTCTGCATCCTTGATGCTGAGATTGGATTTTTCTGCCATCTTTTCGACAAACTGTCCTTTGTTCATAATTTCTCCTTGTATCCTTGTTATAATAGCGCCTGCGCTGCAGGTCCGCATGGACGGTTACATTCAAATAATCAGTTAAACATGGTTACATCTTTCATATTGTACTGTCTGCATGGCGAAATTGTCAATGTCCCGCATACTTCCCCAGCAGATATTCGCGGTCGTTATGAGAGGGATCCTCCAGCACATCCTGCAGCATTTCGCCGAGTATCCTGCCGATCTCCCGCCCCGGTGTGATTCCCGCCTTGATCAGGTCATCGCCGTGCACCGCCAGATCCCGCAGCGAGAGACAATTCCGGTCCTCCAGGATGCTTTCGTAGATCGCACGGAGGGACCGCAGGTGTTCGAGCTTTTCCTCCCGCTGATAAGCACTCTGCGCGAGGGTATCTGCCTCTTTGACCTCCAGAAACAGGGGAAAGAGTTCCTCGCCGATCTCAACGACTGCCTTCCGCACAGCCTTCCGGCTGAGGCCGACCCCCCGGTCATGATAACGGGTGAGCCGCACCACGTCCTGACGGGTCCCGTTGTCTGCTTTCAGCCTCCGCAGAATGGTATTTGCCAGCCTGGCACTGACCTCGGGATGCCCGTAGAAATGGTCGATCCCGTTTTCATCCGTCGACAGGCAGGCCGGCTTGCCGAAGTCATGCAGCAGCATGGCCCACCGGAGGATCCGGTCCGGCCGCACATGCATGACTGCGTGGATCGTGTGTTCCCCTACGCTGTACATGTGGTGGGGATTGTGCTGTTCTGTCTCCATGCAGCGGTCAAATTCGGGAAGGATGACCGCCGTGATCCCGCATTCATAGGCCGTTCTGAGCCTTTCGGGATGCGGGGAGACCAGGAGCTTTTCCAGCTCCGAGGCGATCCGCTCCGCGCTGATCTTCACCAGAGAGGGAGCGAGCTCCTTCATTGCCTGCAGGGTGTTCTCCTCCACCTCATACCCCAGCTGGGCGGCAAAGCGCACAGCCCTCATGATCCGCAGGGCGTCCTCTTTGAACCGCTGCGCCGGGTCCCCGACCGCGCGGATGATACCGCGCCTCAGATCGGAGAGCCCCCCGAAATAATCCCGGAGCCCGTCGCGCACATTGTAGGCCATCGCATTGATCGTAAAGTCCCTGCGCTGCAGGTCTTCCTGCAGACTCCCGGTAAAGGTGACCTTCTCCGGATGCCGGCTGTCTTTGTACTCCCCGTCGATGCGGTAGGTCGTGACCTCGTAGTTTTCGCCGTGGACGGGGATCGTCACCGTCCCGTGCTTGAGGCCCGTGTCGACCGTGCGCGCAAAAAGGGCCTTGACCTGCATCGGCTGCGCCGAAGTCGTGATATCCCAGTCGTTCGGTGCCCTGCCCAGCAGACTGTCCCGCACACATCCTCCGACCACATAGGCCTCGAAGCCGTGCTCTTCCAGCGTCCGCATGATCCGGGCTGCCTCCGGCGGGATCTCTATTCTGATTTTTTCTCTATCCAAATATCAATCTCCCATCTGCGGCGGGCTTTTTCACACAGCCTGGGAACTGCAGCAGAATTAACTGTACAGTTCCTTACGGTATTACACAAAAAGGTGCATTTTCTTTTTACTCTTGTATTCCGCGGCTGAATCCGCGTAGTACGCGGGGAAGAGTAAGGCACTGCCATATCAATATATCAATAGGCCTTGCCCCAGTAGACCATCTTCTTCGCGGGCTTTCCGCAGCAGACACAGGTCTGTGCGATCTCTTCCTGCTCAAAGGGGATGCAGCGGCTGGTCACGCCGTATTTTTCCTTGATCTCTTCTTCACAGGCGAGTTCTCCGCACCACATGGCCTTCACGAAGCCGGTCTTCTGCGCAAAGATCTGTTCAAACTCCTCGCGGGAGGCAGCCTTATAGGTATGGTCCTCGAGGTGCTTTTTCGCGCGCGCATACATATCCTTCTGGATCTGCTCGAGAAGTTCTCCGATCCGGTCCGCCAGATGATCCAGCGCGCACTCTTCCTTCTCCCCGGTGTCCCTGCGGGCGATGATGCATTTCCCGTTCTGGATATCGCGGGGACCGATCTCAACGCGGAGCGGAATGCCGCGCATCTCCTGGTCCGCGAACTTGAAGCCGGGGCTCTTGTCGCTGTCATCCACCTTGACGCGGAAACCGGACAGGACCTCTTTGAGCTCGAAGGCCTTGTCCAGGACACCTGCCTTGCGCTGCTGGATGGGAATGATCATCACCTGTGTGGGTGCGATCCTGGGCGGAAGCACCAGGCCCGAATTGTCGCCGTGCACCATGATCAGTGCGCCGATGATCCGCGTGGAAAGTCCCCAGGAGGTCTGGAAGGCATGCTTTTGTTTATTATCCTTATCCGTAAAGAGAATGCCGTAGGCCTTTGCAAAATCATCGCCGAAATCATGGCTGGTCCCCGACTGCAGCGCGCGGCCGTCATGCATGAGCGCCTCAATGGTATAGGTCGCCACGGCACCTGCGAACTTCTCCTTGTCGGTCTTTCTGCCCTTGATCGTGGGGATGGCCAGGTCCTCTGCGCACAGGTCCGCATAGACATTGAGCATCTGCTGGGTCCTGGCCTCAGCCTCCTCCGCGGTGGCGTGGACGGTGTGTCCCTCCTGCCACATGAATTCGCGGGAACGGCGGAAGGGTCTTGTCTCCTTCTCCCATCGCACGACGCTGCACCACTGGTTGTAGATCTTCGGAAGATCGCGATAGGACTGGATCTCCCCCCTGTAAAAATCACTGAACAAAGATTCCGAAGTGGGACGCACACAGGCGCGGTCATCCAGTTCCTCGGAACCGCCGTGCGTGACCCAGGCCACCTCGGGGGCAAAGCCCTCCACCAGGTCCTTCTCCTTCGTCAGCAGGTGCTCCGGAATCAGGAGCGGAAGGTAGACATTTTCCACGCCGACCGCCTTGAAACGCGCATCCAGGTGACTCTGGACCGCCTCCCAGATCGCATATCCGGCGGGCTTA
>JAFYEE010000010.1 GCA_017544405.1 Lachnospiraceae bacterium | reverse complement strand
CTGAAGTCTCTCCCGGTCGGGAATCCGAACCAGTCGTCAAAAAGGTTTTCTCCGAAAATGCTGTTGTCTCTCCAAATGCTCGGTAACATAGGTCAGACCTCCTTGCTTTCCCGTCCTGTTTCGTCCTCTCTGTATCGGGAAGGCAGGAACCGGCGGAATAATCCGCAAGGGAAGGAGGGCTTGAGGCTGCGGACCGTCCGCAATCGATGCGGGCCTCCGGAGAACCTCTCTCTGTTCCTTTGTTCGCCTGTATTATAGCACCATTCGTTAGCACTGTCAAGAGGAGAGTGCTGATTTCTTTCTGAAAATTATGTGAAAAGCCCCGGGTTTCAACTCCGGCGATAGGAAAGAAAAATACCTGCGCAGAGCCACGGATTCGCTGCCCGGAGGAAGAAGGCCCGATGGAACTGCGGGGCTTGCCTTTATGTCAGGAGTGTGGTATACTATGGGCGGAAAGGAAGGGGGATGCGCCGATGCTTGTCCTGATCGATATGAAATGGGTATCAGATGCGGAAACCCCATGTTATCCCACCCAGATCTCAGCGATAAGGGTAGATGAAAAATGGTCTTCCGTTGATCGTTTCGACAACCTCATAAAGCCGTCTGATCCCTCTGATAAAAACCTTTCCAAGGCGGCATACAAGGGATTTCCACCCGCAGATTTTCTTGCTGCGAATTCGGCGATCGATGTTTTTTCCTGCCTGTATGACTGGTTCAGGATGGATGATGTACTGTGCTGGTGGAATACGGAAACAGTCTCCGCCTTCAAACAGGCAACTCACTGTCTGCTGCGCCAGGTGGTGGGACACGATATGAAGATACTGGAACCGGTGTGCGCAAAAGCATCCCGGAAGCCATCCGGAGCGAACAGTTTATACGCAGCAGCGCGTTCACACGGAGTGACCGTACCCCAGGGGATCCTTTCATCGCGGCAGGACGTTGAGATCATGTACTCACTCCTGAAAGCAACCCGAACCACATGGAAATCCATTCTTTCCGCTAAATCATATTTTGATACCACGGACGAATTGGAAGACTCATTGTCGGATGAAGAGCCGTCGTATGCACATTTATACCCCATCTATGTTGACAAGGATACACAGATCGTACACAAATCCTCATGCGATAAAATCCGGGACGCCCAAAACCTGAGGAGCATAGAATCCTACAAAACCGCTATAAAGAGTCTTCTGCCTCCCTGCTCATGCTGTCGGGAGGATTACTGGGATGAGAACAGAGAGATCAACGATGAAATAATCCGAAGATGCAAATTCGCTTTCGTCTACGCAAAGGATGGAGTATTGTTTCACAGACCCTCGTGCATCAATGTAAGGCGCATCCGTTATATGGATCTCAGAGGAGCGGTCAACTATGACCGCTGCGTGGAACACAACATGAAGCCCTGCGGGTGGTGTAAGCCCCAAAAGGTGCAAAGTCTCGGCTGCGCTATGTTGACCGACGTGGAATACGGCGCATCCCGGTTTACCAAGACGGATGGCGATTTCCTCTATTTCCCTGTGCTGGACCGGGACGGCTGTAAGCTGAAGCGCATCGGTCTGGACGGTGTGATCGATACTGTTGTCTCGACAGACGGAATCCTCAGCGACTATGACGTGCATGAAGACAATATCTTCTTCACGGGTATGCTCAATATGAAGCTCCCGGAACTCTACCGCGTGGAAAAGGACGGGAATTGCTGCCTGACCACCTGGAACGAAGAAGCGCTGAAGGATACCTATGTGGCCAAGCCCCAGCCGATCATGGCGGAACTGGACGGCGAGGAGATCGACGGATGGGTGCTGCTGCCGGAGGAGTATGATCCTGAAAAAAAGTATCCCGCCGTGCTGGATATCCACGGAGGGCCCAAGTGCGCCTACGGTCCGGTGTTCTTCCATGAAATGCAGGCATGGGCGGCGAAGGGGTACATCGTGTTCTTCTGCAATCCCCACGGCTCGGACGGCAGAGGGAACGCCTTCTCCTATCTCGACCTCCAGTGGGGCAGCATCGACTACCGCCAGATCATGGCCTTCACGGACAAGGTGCTCGAAACATATCCGGCGATCGACGTCAAGCGGGTCTGCTGCACTGGCGGCTCCTACGGCGGGTACATGAGCAACTGGATCCTCGGACACACGGACCGCTTCTGCTGCGTCGCTACCCAGCGCAGCATTTCCAACTGGGTGTCCATGTACGGCATCAGCGACATCCCGCCGATTTCCAATTTCGAGGTGTGCAGTGACGATCCTTATTCCGAAAAGGGCTTTGCCGAGATGTGGGCCGTCTCCCCGCTGAAATACGTCCGGAATCCGAAAACACCGACCCTCATCATCCACAGCGAGCAGGATCACCGCTGCCCCATCGCGGAGGGCTAT
>JAFYEE010000093.1 GCA_017544405.1 Lachnospiraceae bacterium | reverse complement strand
GTCGCAGCCATCGCGGCGATCCGCAGGGAGATGGGGCGCAAGTGGGCGCTGGCGGTCATAGTCTGGCAGTGCATGGTCGCGTGGGGCGCATCGCTGGTGGTTTACCTGATCCTCAGATAGGTTCCGGCATCCTATGCCGCCTCGGGAGATGTTGCCCGCGCTCGCGGGCTCGATCACGAACATCGCTGGCGCTCATGCCAGGGCAAGGAACGGACGGGCAACTCGCTTCGCTCAGACAGCGCCCGTCCGTTCCTGCGCATTTCGCACCGCTCTGTAAGTGACGACCCGCAGATCCGCTGCGGGCAATCATGCATCCCGAGGCGCCCTGGTCGAGCCTGGGTCAGGAGCAACTTTTTTGAATGCTGAGCACCTTATTATATGTCATATTTTTTCAAGAGCATATCGAGCGCTTCCCGCAGCAGGATCGCCTCGCCGGTGCCCTCACGCTTCGAGAGCTTCGCAAGCCGCTGGAGCTGATCCTGCGTGTAATGGCTGGTCTTCGGGATCATCTTCTCCTCCTTTGCCATCGCTACGCGGTTGCGGCCGCCGGTCTTGGCCCGGTACAGTGCTCCGTCAGCCTTTCGGATGAGCTCGGCGCAGCGCGATGCATCGACAAAGGCCGTAGCCATTCCGATGGTGACGGACTGGTCCGCTCCGTCGGGCGTTTTGACATCAAAGCCGTTCCTCAGATCGTTGAGGAGGAGAAAGATCTCCTCGCGTTCGGTATCCCCCTTAAAGATGACGCCGAACTCATCACCGCCGATGCGGTAGACTTTTGCGCCTTTCGGAAGATGGTCCCGGATATAATTGCCGGTATCGATCAGCACACGGTCTCCGGCATCGGGGCCGAAATCGGTATTGATATGCATAAAATTATCGAAGTCGATCAGTGCGATGACAACAGTCTCGCCGTTCGCCTCACAGTCACTGTCCAGGATCTCGGTCAGGTCCTTCTCAAACTGGTCCCCCACCGGGAATTGCAGCGCATCGTTTACGGCGGTGCGCTTTTTCTGTGCATGCTTTTTGCCCAGCTCGATATGATCCTCCACGGTGATGGGACGAGCGGGTGTTTCTTCGTTTTTCTTTGCCATGTGCAGCCTCCTTTTTGTGCCCTGCTTCCTTCGGAAGGGCGATTCCATAGGGTTTTAGCGACCTTGTTACATAATATTATTTCGCAGATAATATCTGCTAGCACTTATTTAATAACATTTTACAAATAATATGTCAATATAATATTGTGAGTATTATTTCAGAAATAATATGCGACTTGCCCGAGAGCAGATGATAGAATAAGAAAAAAGCAATCAGCTGCGGAAAGGAAATGCGGATGAAGATCTATATCGATTTTGACGATTGCCTGTGCGAGACGGCGCGGGCCTTTACGGATATCGCGGACCGGATGTTCGGGATCCGGGTGCCCTACGAGGAGGTGCGCAACTTTGACCTGAAGCAATCCTTCGACCTGACGGATGCGCAGTACGAGGAGATGATGGAGGAAGGGCATCTTCCGGAAGCGCTTCTGTCCTTCGAGGAGACGCCGGGGGCGGTGAAGGTGGTGAACGAATGGCTTGATCAGGGGCATGAAGTATGCATCATCACCGGACGGCCGTACAGTGTGTTTGACGCATCCCGCAGATGGCTGGATGAGCACGGGCTGGAGCGCGCCCGCCTCTACTGCCTCGACAAATACGGACGGGATGCCTTCCTCAAGAACAGTACCTTCAGTCTCGAGCTGGAGGATTATTACAAAATGACCTTCGACTATGCCATCGAGGACTCGCCCCGCGCGTTCCGGTTCTTCGATCATCTGCCGGATCTTAAGGTTCTGGTGGTGGATCGTCCGTGGAACCGGGAATGTGCATTTCCGAGTGAGAATTATCACAGATGTATGGACTGGGAGACGATCCGAACGCTGGTAAAGTGACCTGTCAAAGGAAACGGAAGGACAAACTATGACCTATTTTACAAGCTTCTTTCTGGACAATGAAAAAGACATCATCGTGGATCTGTACCGGGATCTGGAGCGGATGCACTATGTCCTTACGACGCCGAATCACAGGACCGGGAATCTCATCCGCAACCTGGCCAAAATCTGCCGGCTGCCCCTGACGAAGGATGAGAATGACATGTTCGTCATAAAAGGGGAAGTTCCCTGCTTTGTGGATGGCAGCAACGAGGAGGTCTACATTTTCAGCCTCTCGGGGATGGAGATCGCCGTGATCCATCCGGACGGCAGGGTGGAGGTCAAGGCGGCGATCCCCGCCATCGCCAAGACGCTGATGAGCCAGACCAAGGACTACCGGCAGAGCCCGGAGCAGACGCTTTTTCGGACCTACATTCCGAAAAACCTGAAATTCCACGCGGATCTCCACACGCACATGAACGGCAACCTTCCGGGGGACATCCTGATCGCGCTGGGCATCTATCACCAGATCCGTTACCCGCTGTATTATGTCAAGAAGCTGGAGCTCGAGCTGACGGAGAAGCAATGGCTGAAGCTCGCAAAGCAGCGGGAGAAGGTGGCGAAGCAGTTCGTTTCCTCCGGCCTGGAGGGGAAGTATCTGGACCGCCGGATCAACGACAATACCTTCATCAATTTTGCCGATCTGATCCTTAATAATCTCGACAATGCCGAGATGAACATCGTCAAGATCCGCGGGTCCCTCGCGGTCATCAAGGACGGGCAGGCGGTCTTCACCAATCTGGAGAAGGTCTATCTCTACCGCTATGTCTTCTGTAAGGGAAAGGAGAGTGAAGACCGGATCGATATCACGAAGCCGGATCTGATCCCGGACGAGGATGTGAAGAGGGCCCTGAAGCAGATGCTGAAGGACAAGGAGAATCCAGAGTATTGTCACAATACGATCTTCCAGGACAAGCTCCTGTGGATCGCCCGCAATTACAGTCGTCAGGGGGTGGCCTACGCGGAGATCAGCGACACCACGCTGGTGAAAAAATATGAGTCCATCGAAATGCTGCGACAGGTGCATGAGGTGATGCCGGCGATCTTCCGGGAGACCGGTGTCATGCTCCGTTTCCTCGCCGCCATGCGCCGGATCCCTCTCACCATCGTGAAGGATGCCGTCACACCGGCGGATTATCTGGAACAGAATCTGGAAGTCCTGAAGGCGACTGCGCTCGATCCCTATGTCGCGGGCTGCGATTTTGTCGGGGAAGAGATCAATGACATCATCACCTTAAAACCTGCCTTCCGGGAGATCGTGAAGATCGCGGCGAAGGATCCCGGCTTTGTCATTCGCGTGCATGCGGGAGAAAATGACAGCCAGAAGGACAACATCGCGCACAGCATCGCATGCGTCCGGGACAGCCTCGCGCCCGGTCAGAAGATGCCGAAAATGCGCCTGGGGCACGGCCTGTATACCTACAGTCCGGACTCCAAGAAGGGCAAGGCGGTCCTAAAGCAGCTGAAGGAAAATGACATCGTCCTGGAATTCCAGCTGACCAGCAACATCCGCCTGAACAATCTGAACAGCCTCGATCACCACCCGCTCCGGCAGTACCTGAAGCAGGGCATCGGGTGCGTGCAGGGAACCGACGGCGCCGCGCTGTACGGGACGAGCTCCATCGACGAGGAACTCTCCCTTCGCACCATGCTTCACCTGACCGAGGCGGAGCTGCAGCTGATGAAGGATACGGAGACGCGGGTCATCGAGGAGGGGCGCAGGTCCTATTCCGACAAAAAAGCGTCCTTCGCAAAACTTCTGGAAGGACGCGATATGGAGGAGGTCCTTCTGGAGAAGATGAAGGCCGTGAAAATCCGGAAACAATCCGGCAAAGAGGGGGAGCTTCTCGATGCCAACACGGAGCTGAAGGCGCAGATCCGGGAGATCACCTGGGACCGTTTGCCCATCGTTTTGCTCGGAGGGAGCTTTAATACGGAGAAGCGATCGACCCGGCTGAGTCCCAACGCGACCGCGCAGCTGGACAAACTGCTGGAATTCTTAAATCCGGAGGATGTCTGCTTCGTCATCGGGCACAAGCTGTCCGGATACGAGAAATACCTCATCGACCACAATGCGAAGGGCTTCCGGATCTATGCCGTGGTCCCGTCGCTGATCTCCCCGAGAGAGGCCGGGAAGCTGAAGGAGGCGCAGGTGTCCGTGCGCGTTTCCACGGAGGCGCAGGGTATGGGCATCTACAAGAGCTTCAATTATGAGATCTTCGAGCGGCGCCCGTCCCTGGTGATGGCCTTCGACGGCAACAGCGCCGCGGCAAATCTGATCCAGGAAGCCAAAAACGGCAAGGGCGCCTCGCGGATCTTTATCTGGGGCCATTCCAAGGCACTGGCGCAGAAGGCAAAATCGCTCGAAGGCTATGTGCATGTTTTTGATGAAGAACACACGCTGACGGACATTCTGAAGGACTGGTGGGAATGACGGAAAGGCGCGTCAGGAGGTGAAGGTGAAGTACTTCCGCGCCGTGAAAAAGGCCGTCGATGAGGGGAAACCGCTTCCTCTCTATGCGGACTACGTGAAGGAAGAGTAAAGGTGCGGAACGCCGGACCGGAGGAATTATGCCCAGAAAGGAAGAGGCTCCCGTCTTTGACGTGGAGGAAGAATTAAAAAAGCTCCCCAAACAGCCGGGAGTCTATATCATGCACGATGCGGACGATGTGATCCTGTACGTCGGGAAGGCCGTCAATCTGCACAACCGCGTCCGTTCCTATTTCCGGAAAAACATCGGGCGCGGGCCGGCGATCGACCAGATGGTCGCGCAGATCGCATACTTTGAGTACATCGTGACGGATTCGGAGCTCGAGGCGCTGGTGCTCGAGAACAATCTGATCAAGGAGCACGCGCCGAAGTACAATACGCTCCTGAAGGATGACAAGACCTACCCTTACATCAAGGTGACGGTGGGGGAGGATTACCCGAGGGTGCTCTTCTCCAGGACCATGAAGAAGGACCGGTCGCGTTACTTCGGTCCCTACAGCTCGGCCGCCGCGGTGAAGGATACCATCGATCTGCTCAACAAGCTCTATCAGCTGCGGACCTGCAACCGGACGCTGCCGCGGGACATCGGGCTGGAGCGCCCGTGCCTGAATTATCATATCAAGCAGTGCCTTGCGCCCTGCCAGGGGTATGTCAGCAAGGAGGAGTACCGCAGGCAGGTGGACGGTGCGCTTGACTTCCTCGGGGGGAATTATTCCCCGATCCTGAAAAGCCTGGAGCAGAAGATGAAGGATGCGGCCGAGGCGATGGATTTTGAGACCGCCGCCGAGTACCGGGATCTGTACAACAGTGTGAAAAGCGTCGCACAGAAGCAGAAGATCTCCGACAACGAGGGAGATGACAGGGATGTCATAGCGCTCTTCCAGGACGGGGACGAGGTCGTGGTACAGGTCTTTTTCGTGCGGGACGGCAAGTTGATCGGGCGGGAACATTACTATATGACACATGTGCCGGAAAACAACAAGCCCGGCATTCTTCAGGATTTTATCAAGCAGTTCTATGCCGGGACGCCTTTTCTGCCGCGGGAACTGATGCTGCAGTATGAGATCGAGGACGCGGAACTGATCGGGGACTGGCTCTCCTCCAGACGGGGCGGGAAGGTGTACCTGCGCGTTCCGAAGGCCGGATCGAAGGAAAAGCTCGTGGAGATGGCGGCGGAAAATGCAAGGCTCGTCCTGATGAACGACCGCGAGAAGGTGCGGCGCGAGGAGGGGCGTACGATCGGTGCGGTCAAGGAGATCGCGGAGCTTTTGCACCTCTCGAAGGCGGATCGCATGGAAGCCTTCGATATCTCCAACACGAACGGCTTCGAGAATGTGGCCTCCATGGTCGTCTTCGAGAAGGGAAAGCCGAAGCGGAGCGATTACCGCAAGTTCCGGATCCGGAGCGTCACGGGGCCGAACGATTACGAGTGCATGCGCGAGGCGCTGACGCGCCGCTTTACCCACGGAATCGAGGAGGGCCGGGAGCGCGAGGAGCAGAACCTGGATCCGGAGCTCGGGAGCTTTTCAAGGCTGCCGGACCTGCTCCTGATGGACGGCGGACGCGGGCAGGTGAATATCGCGCTGGAGGTGCTCGAAAGCCTGCATCTGGATATTCCGGTGGCCGGCATGGTGAAGGACGATTTTCACCGGACGCGGGGGATCTATTTCCGGAATGTGGAGATGCCGATCGACATCCATTCCGAGGGCTTCAAGCTGGTGACGCGGATCCAGGATGAGGCGCACCGTTTTGCGATCGAGTACCACAAGTCCCTGCGCAGCAAGGCGCAGGTCCGGTCCGTGCTCGACGACATCCCCGGGGTCGGTCCGGCGCGGCGCAAGGCGCTGATGCGCACCTTCCCTTCCATCGCGGACCTGGCGGAGGCTTCCGTGGAGGAGCTGGCGGAGATTCCGGAGATCCCGCTGCAGGCAGCGGAAAATATCCATGCATTTTTTCACAAAAAAACAGAGGGCAGGGACTCGGAAAACTAGCCATTGTCCTCCTTGTTAAGGAGAGGCAGCTGGTGATACAATGAGCGAAGGAGTCTGAAAGAAAACGAAAGGCGGGGACCTTATGGCAAATGTGAAACTGACCAAGGTGATAGAGAGAATGGGGCTGAAGAATCTGACGCCCGAGACGCCGGTGGACAAGATCCGGATCTCCCAGCCGGACATCAACCGTCCGGCCCTTCAGATCGCCGGGTATTTCGAGTATTTTGACGCATCCCGTATCCAGATCATCGGATATGTCGAGTATTCCTACATGCAGAACGCGCTGAACGAGGAGCAGAAGCGGGAGGCCTACACGAAGCTCATGAAGGATCAGGATCCCATCCCCGCGATCATCTTCTGCAGGGATCTGATGCCGGATGATATTTTCCTGGAGATCGCGCGCGAGACGCATACGCCGATCTTCATTACCTCGGAGGCGACCTCTGCCTTTACCGCGGAGCTGATCCGCTGGCTGAATGAGGAGCTGGCACCCTGCATCTCCGTACACGGCGTGCTCGTGGATGTCTACGGCGAAGGTGTGCTGATCACGGGAGAGAGCGGCATCGGTAAATCCGAGGCGGCGCTGGAGCTGATCAAGCGCGGCCACCGTCTGGTGACCGACGATGTGGTGGAGCTGCGGAAGATCAGCGACGATCTGCTGATTGGATCCGCACCGGACATCACCAAGCATTTCATCGAGCTGCGCGGCATCGGGATCGTGGATGTGAAGGCCCTCTTCGGTGCTTCCTCCGTCAAGGATAAGCAGCAGGTCGATCTCGTCATCCGCCTCGAGGACTGGGACAAGGACAAGGATTATGACCGCCTGGGCCTGGAGGAGAATTACACCGAGTATCTCGGTAACAAGCTGATCTGCCACAACATCCCCGTGCGTCCCGGCCGGAACCTCGCGATCATCTGCGAGTCGGCCGCCGTCAACTACCGCCAGAAGAAGATGGGCTATAACGCGGCGCAGGAGCTGTATAAGAGAGTACAGGATTCACTCGCAAAAAAGAGAGAAGAGGAAGAGGAGGAATAAAGGCATGAAGTATGCATTCGGTGCAGACATCGGCGGGACCACGGTAAAGCTCGGACTGTTTGACGGGGAGGGGAATCTTTTGGACAAGTGGGAGATTCCCACCCGCACGGAAGAAAAAGGGAAAAATATCATCCCCGATGTAGCTGCCTCCATTCTCGGGAAGATGCAGGAGCGCGCCCTGTCGAAGGAAGACATCCTCGGAGTCGGGGTCGGCGCGCCCGGTGCGGTCGACGATGACGGCGCGATGATCGGCGGCGCGGTCAATCTCGGATGGGAGCCGTTCCATATGCGCAAGACCTTTGAGGCGGAGCTGGGTGGGATCCCGGTGACGCCCGCCAACGATGCAAATGTGGCGGCCTACGGCGAGATGTGGAAGGGCGGCGGACGCGGCAATGACGATGTGGTGGCGGTCACCCTCGGAACCGGTGTCGGCGGCGGCATCATCACAAAGGGAAAGCTTCTGACCGGTTCCACCGGAGCGGGCGGAGAGATCGGACATATCCACATTGAGGACAAGGAAGAGGAAGTCTGCGGCTGCGGGCACAAGGGATGCCTGGAGCAGTATGCTTCCGCGACCGGGATCGTCCGTCTCGCGCGCAGAAGACTGGCCGAGGACGATGCACCCTCCTGCCTGCGCGGAGCGGAGCTGTCCGCGAAGGCGGTCTTTGACGCGGTGAAGGCCGGGGATAAGGTGGCGAATGAGATCGCGGAGCGTTTCGGATATTATCTCGGGAAGGGCCTGGCTGTGGTTGCGGCCGTGGTGAACCCGGAGGTGTTCGTGATCGGCGGCGGTGTCTCCAAGGCGGGCGATGTCCTTCTGCCCTATATCGAGCCCAGCTTTAAGAAATATGCCTTCCCGCCCAGTGCCGGAGCGAAATTCGCACTGGCGGAGCTCGGAAACGATGCCGGAATCTATGGCGCGGCCGGAATGGTACTGAATCAGGGATTACAAAATGCTCAGTGAGACAGCACTCAAAAAAATCAAAGAGTTCCTGCCGGAGGAGCAGATTTTTCCCGACTGCCCGCTGGCGGAGCGGACCACCTTCCGGGTGGGCGGCTCCTGCAGCTGCCTGATCGAGATCGACACGGAGGAGCAGCTGTGCAGCCTGATCCGTCTGCTGAACCTGATCGGGGAGCCGTATTTCGTCCTGGGGAACGGGAGCAATACGCTCGTCCGCGACAGCGGCTATTCCGGAACGGTGATCCACATCGACAAGGCGATGAACGAGATCAAGGTCGATGGATGCGAGATCTTTGCCGAGGCGGGGGCCATGCTCTCGAAGGTGGCGCGCGTGGCGGGAGAGCACGGACTGACCGGGCTGGAATTTGCAGCCGGGATCCCCGGATCCGTGGGCGGCGGCGTCGTGATGAATGCCGGCGCGTACGACGGGGAGATGAAGAATGTGGTAACGAAGGTGCGCGTGGTGAACCGGGACGGGGAGATCATGGAACTGAGCGGATCCTCCATGGAGTTCGGCTATCGCACCAGTGTGCTGAAAAATCGCCCGTTCATCGTGACCGGCGTATCCTTCCGTCTGCAGGAGGGCGATCGGGCGGCGATCCGGTCCAAGATGGAGGATTTCAATGCAAGGCGCAGAGAAAAGCAGCCGCTCGAGTACCCCAGTGCGGGGAGCACGTTCAAGCGGCCGGAGGGACATTTTGCGGGGCAGATGATCATGGAGGCGGGCCTGCGGGGCTTCCAGATCGGAGGCGCCCGGGTATCGGATAAGCATTGCGGGTTCATCATCAACACGGGCAACGCGTCCGCGTCGGATGTGCTCGATGTCATGGGTGAAGTTCAGGAGCGGGTCTACAGCTGCTTTGGCGTAAAGCTGGAGCCCGAAGTGGTGATACTGGGGGATTAATGCATGCGTTTCGTGATCGTGACCGGCCTGAGCGGTGGCGGTAAGGCGACGGCTCTGAAAATGCTGGAGGATATGGGATTCTTTTGCGTGGACAATCTCCCGATCTCCCTGATCTCGAAGTTTGCGGAGCTTCTGGTGCAGCCCAACGGAGAAGTCAACAAGGTGGCGCTCGGCCTCGATGTCCGCACGGGCAATGTGGAGGAGCTGCCGGAGGCGCTTTCCCAGCTGAAGAGTCATGGCTACAATGTGGAAGTCCTCTTCATGGAGTGCAGCGAGGATACGCTGATCCGGCGCTACAAGGAGAGCCGCCGGTCGCATCCCTGTGCGCCGGACGGGCGCGTGGAGGACGGCATCCGCAAGGAGCGCAGGCTTCTCGAGGAGATCAAGCGGGATGCCGATTATATCATCGACAGCAGCAATCTGCTCACCCGCGAGCTGAAGGCGGAGCTGGAGCGGATCTTTATCCGGGATGAGGAATATACCAATCTCATGGTGACGGTCCTCTCCTTTGGTTATAAGCACGGAATCCCCGTGGACGCGGATCTGGTCTTTGATGTGCGCTTTCTGCCGAATCCTTTCTATGTGGAGGAGCTCCGGCACAGCACCGGCCTCGATCCCGAGGTGCAGAAGTATGTCATGCAGTTCCCGGAGGCGGGAGAATTCCTCGACCGGCTGGAGGGGATGCTGACCTTCCTGATACCGAATTATGTCAAGGAGGGGAAGACGAGCCTGGTGGTCGCTATCGGGTGCACCGGCGGAAAGCATCGCAGCGTGACGCTGGCCGGGGAGATCTACAAGCGGCTGAAGGACAAGGGACATTACGGGATCAAGCTCAGCCACCGGGATGTGAAGGCACCCGGAACCTGAGACCAAAGATGCGGCATGTGAGGGATGAGACATGTCATTTTCGGGAGATGTGAAGGAGGAGCTCGCGGGGAAGATTCCCGCGGCCAGACACTGCCAGCTGGCAGAGCTTGCGACGATCCTCCATTTTTGCGGCCAGATCGGCCTGGATGCGGACGGTCTGTACCGGATCGGGTTTCAGACGGAGAAGGAAGCCCTCGTGAAAAAGGGCTTTACATTGCTGAAAAAAACATTTAACATTGATAGCGTCGCCGGCGTATCGGAGCCCGAACTGCAGGATATTCTCGCTGTGATCGGACCCTTTGAGGAGCCGGTAAATCCGCTGCTTTTGAAGAATTCCTGCTGTCAGCGTGCCTTTCTGCGCGGGGCTTTCCTGAGTGTGGGATCGATCTCGGATCCGCAGAAGGCTTATCATCTCGAATATGTCTGTCCGAACGAAGAGATGGCGGAACAGATCCGCAGCGTGATCCGCTGCTTTGAGATCGAAGCCAGGATCGTGGCGCGCAAGAAATACCAGGTGGTCTATCTCAAGGAAGGAAGCGCGATCGTGGACCTTCTGAACGTGATGGAGGCACCGATCTCCCTGATGGATCTGGTCAATACCCAGATCTACAAGGATGTCAGCAATTCCGTGAACCGCAGGGTCAATTGCGAGCTGTCCAATATCCGCAAGACGGTCACGGCGTCCGCCAGACAGCTGGAGGATATCGAGACGATCCGGAACCTGATGGGTCTGGACAAGCTGCCGGATCCGCTTCGGCAGATGGCCGAGGTGCGGCTCGATTATCCGGAGATACCGCTGAAGGATCTGGGGGAATATCTGGATCCGCCGGTGGGAAAGTCAGGCGTAAATCACCGGCTGCGCAGGCTCAGTGAGATCGCGCAGCAGTTAAGAGAATGAGGAGTGCCCGAGGGCAAATGAAAAGCGCCTGCTTTGCAGGCAAGGAGGATCGAAGATGCAGAAGAAAACCATTGAAATCAAGCTTGAATCCGGACTCGAGGCGAGCCCCATCGCTCTTCTGGTACAGGAGGCAAGCCGTTTCGAGAGCAAGATCTATCTCGAGACCGAATCCAAGAAGGTCAATGCCAAGAGCATCATGGGCATGATGAGTCTGGGACTGGACAACGGAGAGGAACTGACCGTCGTGGCCGAGGGCGAGGACGAGAAGGCAGCCGTTGCCGGGATCGAGGCATTTCTTGCAGGCACAAAGTAAGAGTCGCTTAAGCATTTTATGACGTAAGACAACCTTGAGGCGTACGTACCGGGGGATGGAGGATGTCATTTAAAAACGGGATCAGGGGTCTGAAAAAGAATCCGGCATGGCTGGCATTTTGTCTGATTTGGGCCCTTCTTTTCCTTTTGGGGATCGTTTTTCTGGGAAAGGCGAAATACATTGAGGCAGCAGGCTGTCTCCTGTGGGGAGGTATATCCGTATACCTCTTTTTCGTTTGCGCAAACGGCGCGGCGGTGGGGCTTCCGGCTTACACCGGGGACCGGAAGGCAGACCGGCGTACGGATCTGCTCCTGGCCGTGATCTGCGTGCTTCTGGTGCTGGCCTGCACGCTGCCCATGGGTGCGGCGCCTGCCTACAACGGGGAATTTGCGCAGCACAGGAATCAGTATGAGCTGCTGGCCCGCTCCTTCCGCGAGGGACACCTGTATTTTGACTACGACGATGTGGATCCGCTGCTTTCCCAAATGGCCAATCCCTACGACCCGGCGGAGCGGACGGCGCTGGGGGTCACGGTCTACACGGATCACACCTACTATCAGGGACGGTACTACATGTATTTCGGGGTGGTGCCGGTCTGGATCCTGTTTCTGCCCTATCTTCTGATCACGGGGCGGGATCTGACGACCTATCACGCGACGCAGATCTTTGCGGCACTGGCAATCATCGGAGTTTTCCTGCTCTTTCGGCAGCTCGCGAAGCGGTATTTCGGACGGATGTCACGGATCCTGCTCTTCTCGCTGAGCGTTGCCTTTTCCTTTATCTGTGTTTATTTCAGTATCGGTACGCCGGCGCTTTACTGCACGGCGACGACCTCCGCGGTTTGCATGGAGGTCTGGAGTCTGTACTTTTTCACACGGAGCATCTTCCTTACGGAGCCGCAGCAGGTACGCAGGCGGGTCGGATCGGCGATGCTCGGATCGCTTTTCGGCGCGCTGACCTTTGGCTGCCGGCCCACCGCGGCCCTGGGGAATCTCCTGCTGATCCCGCTCTGCGCGCGATTTGTCCGGGAGGAGCGCAGCGCAGGGACACCGACCCGAAAGATCGCAGGAAAAGTCCTTCTGATCGCGCTTCCCTACCTGCTCGTCGCGGCGGCGCTCATGGCCTACAATTACGCGCGGTTCGGCAATCCCTTTGAATTCGGTCAGACCTACCAGATGACCGGCGCGGATCTGTCAAGCTCCGGGAATCTCCTGCAGAGCTTCAGTACGGTGCGGACCGTCAACGGGCTCTTTACCACCTTTTTCGGGTTTACGCCCATCGTCGGAACCTTCCCGTTTGTGTATTACAGCAGCGTGTTTGTCAATTTCCCGGTTTTGCTCGCGGTCTTCGGACTCTTCCGGGAGAAGGTGTGGGAACGCGCGGGGGAGAGGAAGCTTCGCTTTTTTATGCTGACGCTTCTTGCGACGCCGGTCCTCATCACGGGGCTGACCATGAGTACCTGGAATCCGGCCGAGCGCTACCGCATGGACATCTATTACCTTCTCGTACTGCTTGCTTTTCTGGTCATCGGCTTTATGCGGGAGGAGCTCGATGGGAAGAAGGCGGGGCATTTCGAGGCGGCAATCTGCGTGCTTTGTCTGGCGGCGGTATTCTTTGGCGTGCTCTTCCTGCTGTACCCGGACGATTACAATTATACGGACTGGTTCCCGGAGTCTCTCGAGACCTTCCGGAGACTGATTCTGCTGCGCTGATCCGCATGAATTTTGCACGAATTTGGCGCGGGATTTTCGTCCTTTTTTGGCTGTATTATGCTATAATTCCTTCTAGTGTGATTTCTTTCACAAGCACGACAATTAAACATTTATAAGGAGGATCTTGATTATGCTAGTAAATGCAACCGACATGCTGAAAAAGGCGAAAGCCGGCCATTACGCAGTAGGCCACTTCAACATCAACAACCTGGAGTGGACCAAGGCTATCCTGCTGACGGCTAAGGAACAGAGAAGCCCCGTGATCCTGGGCGTGTCCGAAGGAGCTGGCAAGTACATGGGCGGCTACCATGTAGTTGTAAACATGGTCAACGGACTGCTGAAGGACCTCGACATCGACGTTCCCGTTGCACTGCATTTGGATCACGGAACCTATGAAGGATGCTATAAGTGCATCGAGGCAGGGTTCTCCTCCATTATGTTTGACGGTTCTCACTATCCCATCGCCGAGAATATCGAGAAGACCAAGGAGCTGGTGAAGGCTGCTCATGACAGAGGTCTTTCCATCGAGGCGGAAGTCGGTGCCATCGGCGGCGAAGAAGACGGCGTCATCGGCATGGGCGAGTGTGCGGATCCCGCAGAGTGCAAGCAGATCGCGGATCTGGGCGTAGATTTCCTGGCAGCAGGCATCGGTAATATCCACGGCAAGTATCCTGCAAACTGGCAGGGCCTGTCCTTCGAGACGCTGGATAAGATCCAGCAGCAGACCGGTGATCTTCCTCTGGTTCTGCACGGCGGTACCGGAATCCCCGCAGACATGGTCAAGAAGGCCATCACCCTGGGCGTTTCCAAGGTCAACGTGAACACCGAGTGCCAGCTTTCCTTCGCGGATGCTACCAGAAAGTACATCGAGGCAGGCAAGGATCTCGAGGGCAAGGGATTTGATCCCAGAAAGCTTCTCGCTCCCGGCTTCGAGGCGATCAAGGCGACCGTTAAGGAGAAGATGGAGATGTTCGGTTCCATCGGCAAGGCAGACGAGTAATCGCCTGTTCAAAAAATGAAAAAAGCCCCTGAAAAGGGAGGATGCCAGGTATCCATCGGATACCTGGCATTTATTATGAAAAAGTTTTAAACTGAAAAAGGCTTTTTGGTACTTCCTAGTGTAAAGCCTAAAAATAGACAAAATTTGAGGGAAATTGAAATAAATCTTAAAGAAAATGTGAACAGGATATGAACGACACTTCCTTTAGAAGCGGTCGGGAAGGGTCTCGGGTTCGGGATAGGTGACTCCGAAGGTCTCGGCGGTCACGGTCTCCATGATCTGATCCTGCAGCGGACGATCCTGGAAGTCCGTATTCGTCTCAGCGATCCGGTTCACAACCTCCATGCCTTCGATGACCTTTCCGAAAGCGGCATAGGCCCCGTCGAGGAAGGGCGAATCCTTGTGCATGATGAAGAACTGGCTGCCGGCGGTATCGGGGATATTGGTCCGGGCCATGGAGAGCACGCCGACGGTGTGCTTCAGATCGTTCCGAAAGCCGTTCGCGGTAAATTCTCCTTTGATCGAATAGCCGGGGCCGCCCATTCCGGTGCCCTCGGGATCGCCGCCCTGGATCATGAAGCCCTTGATCACGCGGTGGAAGATCAGGCCGTTGTAATAGCCCTTGCCCACCAGGCTGAGGAAGTTATGGACCGTATTGGGGGCGATTTCGGGGTAAAGCTCGGCTTTGATCACGCCTCCGCCCTGCATGGTGATGGTTACGATGGGGTTCTGCTTGTCACTCATAAGGATTCCTTTCTGTGTTCGGAAGATTGGTTTTTGCAAATAATAACCGCCGAAAAGCTTCCGCAAGGCGCGGCCGCATCGGTTGCCTGAAAGCGGAAACACTAGTATTATAACTAGGAAAGAAGAAACTCGTAAAGAGGAGATTTTCGGATGCCCTTTCGCGATGCATGGACACCGGAAAAATACCTGAAAAGGGTCATACGCTGCTCGGTCCGGGCCGGGGAAAAACCGCCGCTTTTGCCGGAGGAAAGCCTTGAGATCGGCCCCGGGGACGGCACGCTGCTGGTTTGTGACGCACATGTCAGCGGACGCAGCGATTACCTGGGCTATCTCTACCGGGACGGCTGGACCGGCGGGAATCCGCCCCGCACCAGGTGGGCGTACGAGGGCGATTTTCCGATGGATCTGGGGAAAGCGGACCCGGATTATCTGGAGGAGATGTACCGCAGAACCCACCGGATCCCCCTCTACGAGCGTACGACGAAGCGGTGCCTGCTGCGCGAGACGAGCGAGACGGACCTGGACGCATTTTACGAAATCTACCGGGACCCTTCGGTGACGGCGTACATGGAGGATCTCTTCCCGGAGCGGGAGCGGGAGGAAGCTTATACGGCCTCCTACCGGGAAAACATCTATGAAATCTACGGCTTTGGCATCTGGACCGTCATCCGGAGAGACACGCGGGAGATCATCGGAAGGGCGGGGATTTCCTTTCGTCCGGGGTATGAGGATCCGGAGCTGGGCTTTGTCATCGGAGCGCGCTGGCAGAAGAAAGGCTATGCCTTCGAGGTCTGCTCGGAGATCCTGACCGGTGCGCGGGAGCGCGGGTTTGACCGGGTGCTGGCGCTCGTACAGCCGGACAACGCACCTTCCCGGGCACTTTGTGAGAAGCTGGGCATGGGCCCGGCGGGAGAAGTGACCGAGGATGGCCGGACCTTTGTGAAATACGTTTTCGATTTCGGCGCTCCGATGTAAGCACAAAAAAAGGCGCAGGGCTTAATTGCCTGCCGCGCCTTCGGAAGCAGCGGGATCGGCGGCATCCTCCGATGCCTTTCCGGCTGCTTTGGCTGCTTTCAGTTTTTCGCGCAGCTCCGTGAAAAAGCGGGTGAGAAGCGCGCTGCATTCGTCCGCGAGGACGCCCTTGGTCACGGAAACCTGATGGTTGAAGCCCGGGTTGTTCAGTATGTCCAGCACCGACCCGCTGCAGCCGGATTTCGGACTTTCGCTTCCCATCACGACTTCGGGGATCCGCGCCTGCACGATCGCTCCGGCGCACATCTGACAGGGCTCGAGCGTCACGTACAGGGTGCAGTCCTCCAGCCGCCAGTCGCCCAGCACCTTGCTCGCCCGGCGGATCGCCGTGATCTCGGCGTGGGAGAGGGTGCAGTGGTCCGTGTTGCGGCGGTTGTATCCGCGGCCGATGATCCGGCCGTCATGGACGATCACGCAGCCGATGGGAACCTCGCCGAGGCGATAGGCTTTCAGGGCCTGTCGGTAGGCCTCGCGCATGTATTTTTCATGAATGGAAGGAATGGAAGCCATAGCGTCTCCTTTTTGCTCTTTTTACTATAGGAGACCGGCCCGCGTACGTCAAGCAGACGGATTTTTGCCGGATCTGTTGCGAAATCCTACCGGTTTGGGGTATAGTACCATAAGAACTTTGCAGAGGGAAAAGCCATGAAAGAAAACAACGAAAAAAACAGGACAGAGCTGGAAGAGATCGTGGGGACGCTCCTGGACGATTATACGTCGGATCGTATCATCAACCGTGTGGAACTCTTTGACCAGCCGGACAAGGAGGTCGTGGTCGACCTTCTGGACAAGCTGATCAAGATGATCTTTCCCGGGTTTTTCCGCGAGAAATCCTATCGCTTCTACAATATCAACAGCCGTCTGACGGTGATGATCGAGGATGTGCTCTACAACCTCAACAAGCAGATCATCATCGCGCTCAAGCAGGATCCGGAGCATGAAAATGATTCCTACGAGCAGCGGGCGGATCTGGCGCATGATCTGTGCCGGAGCTTTTTCCTGACGATCCCGAAGATCCGCGAGATGGTGGAAACCGACGTGCAGGCCTTTTTCGAAGGAGATCCGGCGGCCTACAACCACAGCGAGATCATTCTGTGCTATCCCGGACTGCGTGCCATCGTTACGGCGCGGATCGCACATGAGCTGTATCTGCTCGGGATCCCGCTGATCCCCCGCATGATGACCGAGCATGCGCATTCCCGCACCGGGATCGATATCCATCCAGGGGCGACGCTCGGAAAATATTTCTTTATCGATCACGGGACCGGCATCGTGGTGGGGGAGACCACGATCATCGGCGATTATGTGAAAATCTATCAGGGCGTCACCATCGGCGCTCTTTCGACCCGCGGAGGGCAGAGCCTGCGCGGCAGAAAGCGTCATCCGACCATCGAGGACCGCGTGACCATCTATGCCGGTGCTTCCATCCTGGGAGGCGAGACGGTGATCGGACACGACGCGGTCATCGGCTCCAACGCATTTATCACCTCCTCGGTGGATGCCGGAGCGAGGGTTTCCATCAAGAACCAGGAGCTCGCCATCCGTCCCGGGAGCGATCACGATTCGATTTCCTCCGTGGAGAGCAGTGACCGCGAGTCGGATACCAACTGGTACTACATCATCTGAGATCGTGAAAGCAAGAAAGGACAGTTTTTATGAAGTGGGTCAGATTCCGGATCAAAACGGTGACGGGTGCGGAAGACATCATCATCAGCACGCTTTACGATATCGGACTCGAGGGCGCGCAGATCGAGGACAAAATCCCGCTCTCCCCTCTGGAGAAGGAGCAGATGTTCGTCGATATCCTGCCCGATGTGCAGGCCGATGACGGCATCGCCTACCTGAATTTCTTTGTGGAAAAGCAGGAGGACGGTACGGTTTCGGTGGAGGGGGAGACCCTGGAGATCGCCGGGCTGCAGAGGCGGATCGAAGAGGAGCTCGAGGAGCTTAAAAGCTTTCAGCTGGATATCGGGGAAGGCAGCATCACGGTGGATGAGACCGAGGATATCGACTGGATCAACAACTGGAAGCAGTATTTTCACCAGTTCTGGATCGATGACATCCTTGTCATTCCCTCGTGGGAGGATGCGGTGGCCGAACCGAAGCCCGGGGAGCCGGATCACGGAGCGCCTTCCCTGGTCCTTCACATCGATCCCGGAACGGCCTTCGGAACCGGAATGCATGAGACCACGCAGCTGTGTATCCGTCAGCTGCGCAGGTACGTAACCCCGCAGACGGAGCTTCTCGATGTCGGAACCGGCAGCGGGATCCTGTCCATCCTGGCTCTGAAATTCGGCGCCGGACACGCCATCGGGACCGATCTCGATCCCTGCGCGGTGGAGGCGGTCGCACAGAATTGCAGAGCGAACGGGATCGATCCTTCTTCTTTTGAGATGTTCATCGGCAATATCATCGACACCCCGGAAGTGCAGGAACGGGTGGGTTTTGAGAAATATGACATTGTTGTCGCCAACATTCTGGCGGAGGTTCTTGTTATGCTGACACCGGTGATCGTCCGTCAGCTGAAGCCCGGCGGCATCTACATCACCTCCGGGATCCTGGATATCCGGGAGGATATGGTGCGGAAGGCTGTGGCAGACGCGGGACTGGAGCTTCTGGAGGTCACGGCACAGGGCGAGTGGCGGAGTGTGACGGCCCGAAAGCCTCTGTGATACGCCGCGGGAACGGAATGTAAGGAAGCAGTATGTATCAGTTTTTTGTGGAGGAATCGCAAATCCATACGCAGGAGCGCCGCGTTCTCATCACCGGGAGCGATGTGAATCACATCAAAAATGTGCTTCGCATGCGTCCGGGGGAGGAGATCAGTGTCAGCAACGGACGGGACGGGCGGGACTACCGCTGCGGGATCCTGGAGCTGACGGAAGACGCCGTGATCTGCGAGCTTCGTTTTATCCGGGAGAGCTCGAATGAGCTTCCGGTGGAGGTGACGTTGTATCAGGGACTTCCCAAGTCGGACAAGCTCGAGCTCATCATCCAGAAATGTGTGGAGCTCGGTGTCACCCGGATCGTGCCGGTACAGACGAAGCGCTGCATCATGAAGCTGGATCCGAAGAAGGAAGAGAGCAAACGCGCCCGCTGGCAGGGGATCGCGGAGGCTGCGGCCAAGCAGAGCAAGCGCGGGATCATCCCGGTGGTGGACCGGCAGGAGCCCTTTGCCCATGCGCTCGAGGAGAGCCGTCGGCTGGATCTGGTTTTGATCCCTTACGAACTGGCCGAGGGAATGGAGCGCACCCGGGCGCTGCTGGGAAGCGTAAAGCCGGGGATGCGGATCGGCATCTTCATCGGGCCGGAGGGCGGCTTTGAGGAGGAGGAGATCCGGCTGGCAGAGGCAAGCGGCGCGCAGCCGATCACGCTGGGAAAGAGGATCCTGCGCACGGAGACTGCCGGGATGGTGGTCCTCGGCTGGCTCGGATATCTCACGGAAGGACTGGAACAGGAATGAGAGAGATCTATCTGGACAATTCCGCCACCACGATGGTGGCGCCGGAGGTCGCGGACCGGATCCGCGAGGTGATGTGTGTAAGCTACGGCAATCCCTCCAGCATGCACTCCAAGGGAGTGGAAGCGGAGCGGATTCTCCGGGAGGCTAAGAACCGCCTGGCCTCCCTTTTAAAATGCGAGGAAAAAAATCTTCTCTTTACCTCCGGCGGGACGGAGTCGGACAATCTGGCCATCATCGGCGCAGCCATGGCCTCCGTGCGGCGGGGGAAGCACCTCATCACAACCCGGATCGAGCATCCGGCGGTTCTGCAGACCATGAAATATCTCGAGGATCAGGGCTTTTCCGTGACTTACCTCGGAACGGATGCGTACGGCCGGGTAAGCCCAGAGGAGCTGCGGGAGGCCATCACGGATCAGACGACCCTCGTGTCGGTCATGCATACCAACAATGAGATCGGCTCGGTTCAGCCCGCCTTGGAGCTCGGGGCGATCATCAAGGAGTGCAATCCGGATACGCTTTTCCATGTGGACGCCGTGCAGGGCTTCGGAAAGGCCTGGATCTACCCGAAGCGGATGAAGATCGATCTGCTCTCCGCGAGCAGCCACAAGATCCACGGTCCGAAGGGGGCAGGGCTCCTCTACGTCGGCGACCGTGTGCGGATCCTGCCGATCTCCTATGGAGGCGGGCAGCAGGGCGGCCTGCGAAACGGCACGGAAAATGTGCCGGGGATCGCGGGGATGGCGTTGGCAGCAGGGCTCCTGTATGCGCATCTGGAGGAGGATGCGGAGAAGCTGTATGACCTGAAAATGCGCCTGATCCAAGGAGTGAAGGACCTCGGCGGCGTGCGGATAAATGGCCTTCTTCCCGCACCGGAGGGGGCATTAGGCGGCGACGGACGGACGGTCACCCTCGGCGATGCGGTCTTTACGATCGCCGGCACCGCACCCCATATCGTCAGCATTTCCTTTACCGGCGTTCGCAGCGAGGTGCTGCTCCACGCGCTGGAGGAGGAGGGCATCTACTGCTCCGCGGGAAGTGCCTGTTCCACCCACAAGCCGGCACCGTCCGCCACCTTGCAGGCGATCGGGCTTCCGCCGGGACTGATCGGATCCACGCTTCGATTCTCCCTATCCGTATACACGACGGAGGAGGACATCGACGAAACCATAGAATGTCTGAAAGTAAAGCTACCCATGCTGCAGAGGTATACAAGAAGTTGAATAACAAGCTGTTTCGTTCCTTTATCATCAAATATGCGGAGATCGGCATCAAGGGCCGTAACCGCTACCTGTTTGAAAACGCGCTGATCGAGCACATCGAACGCGCGCTGAAGGGCTGTGAGGGAGATTTTACCGTCCGGAAGACGCCCGGCCGGATTTTTCTCGATGCAGGCTCGGATTTTGATTTCGACGAGGTGGTGGAACGCCTGCAGAAGATCTTCGGAATCGTCGGGATCGCGCCTACCCTGACCCTGGAGGATGAGGGCTTTGAGGTGCTTGCGAAGCAGGTGGTCTCCTATTTTCACGATATGTACGGGGACCGGGAGGTGACCTTCAAGGTCAATGCCCGCCGCAATCGCAAGAATTACCCGAAAAATTCGATGGAGATCAACTGCGATCTCGGGGAAGCGATCCTGAATGCCTGTCCGAACCGGAAGGTGGATGTGCACCGGCCGGAGATCATGCTGGAGGTGGAGATCCGCGATCATATCTATGTCTATTCCGAGATCCTGCCGGGACCGGGCGGAATGCCGGTCGGAACGGGCGGGCACGGAATGTTGCTGCTGTCCGGCGGTATCGATTCGCCGGTGGCCGGCTGGATGATCGCCAAGCGTGGAGTTACGATCGATGCGGTGTATTTCCACGCACCGCCCTATACCTCCGAGCGTGCGAAGCAGAAGGTGATCGACCTGGCCCGGATCATCTCCGCCTACACCGGTCCGATCCATCTGCACATCATCAATTTTACGGATATTCAGCTCCGGATCTATGAGAAATGTCCCCATGACGAGCTGACCATCATCATGCGCCGCTATATGATGCGGATCGCGGAAAAGCTGGCGATCGATAGCGGTGCGCTCGGCCTGATCACGGGAGAGAGCATCGGACAGGTGGCCTCGCAGACGATGGCGAGTCTGGTGGCGACAAACGAAGTCTGTACACTGCCCGTGTACCGTCCGCTGATCGCATTCGACAAGCAGGATATCGTGGAGATCTCCGAGCGGATCGGGACCTATGACACCAGCATTCTGCCCTACGAGGACTGCTGCACCATCTTCGTCGCGAAGCATCCGGTCACCAAACCGAACGTGAATGTGATCCGCCGGCATGAGCACAATCTCGATGCGGAGATCGAACCGCTCCTGGAGGCGGCTTATGCCAGTGACGAGGTCGTGACCGTGGGCGAAGCGTAAGGAAGCTCTTGTGATAAGGGAAGTGCGGGGGAAAGTTTGCAAGGAAAGTGCTGGGGGAAGCACTTGCGATAAAGGAAGTGCGGGGGGAAGCTCCCCAGAGAAAAGAAAAAGCCCCGGAGGAAATCCTCCGGGGCCGGTATAGCAAAAGAAGTTAAACGAGATACTGCTCCAGAACCTTCATAACATCCTCAGCACCGCCTTCGGTGTGGATGTTCAGATCGATGGGTTTGGAAAGATCCAGGGAGAAGATACCCATAATGGACTTAGCATCGATGACATAACGGCCGGATACCAGATCAAAATCATAATCAAATTTGGTGATGTCGTTGACGAAGGACTTAACCTTGTCGATGGAGTTCAGGGAAATTTTAACAGTTTTCATTTCAGTTTTCCTCCTTCAGCATTATTGCTTTCAAGCTTCTTTTCTTTTTTCTTCTTCTCTTTTGCTACGCCCCCATAATATAGGCGTTTTTTGGAAAAGTCAAGGCAATTTATGAAAACTATCGCTTTTCACAACTTAGGCTGCAAGGTAAATTCCTATGAGCAGGAGATCATGCGTCAACTTGCCGAAGAACGGGGATACCGGGTCGTCGATTTTGCGCAGGATGCCGATGTGTATGTCATAAACACATGCACAGTGACCAATATCGCGGATCGGAAGAGCCGTCAGATGCTCCACCGCGCGAAGCAGAAAAACCCGAACGCCGTGGTGGTGGCAGTGGGATGCTATGTCCAGACGGGGATCGGAACCATCGAAAAGGACCCCTGCGTCGATATCGCCATCGGCAACAATCACAAGGCACAGCTGATGGATATCCTCGAGCGCTACGAAGCGGAGCGCCGGCAGCTGATCGTGCGGGATGCCATGGAGGATCTGTGCGGTTACGAAACGATGCGGCTTTCTGCCGCGACGGAGCATACCCGTGCCTACATCAAGATCCAGGACGGGTGCAACCAGTTCTGCTCCTACTGTCTGATCCCCTATGCGAGGGGCCGGGTGCGGAGCCGGGGCGCGGACGATATCCTGGAGGAGGTCCGGAAGATGGTCGCGCTGGGCTGTCTCGAGGTCGTGCTGACCGGGATCCACATCAGCTCCTACGGGATCGATCTGGATCCTGAAGGGTGGCATGAAGGGCTGCAGAAGCGCAGGGAAGGAACGGAAGGAGCGGACGCCCCCATGATCGATTATGCGGGCAGGAGCCTGCTGATCGAGCTGATGGAGGAGATCTGCAAGGTCCCGGGTCTGAAGCGACTGCGTGTAAGTTCGCTCGAGCCGCGCATCATCACGGAGGAAAATGCAAGGCGGATGGCCGCGCTCCCGCAGCTGTGCCCGCATTTTCATCTCTCGCTGCAAAGCGGGTGCGATACGACGCTGAAGGCGATGAACCGGCACTATACGGCGGCGGAATATGCAAGGAGTGTGGGTCTTCTGCGGCGCTTCTTTGAGGCTCCCGCCATCACCACCGATGTCATCGTGGGATTTCCCGGAGAGAGCGAGGCGGATTTTGCCGAATCGCTGCGCTTCCTGGAGGAGACGGATTTTTACATGATCCATGTCTTCAAGTATTCGCGCCGCAAGGGAACGGCTGCGGACCGAAGGGGAGAGCAGGTGAGCGCGGAGGACAAGTCCGTGCGAAGCGACGCGGTTCTCGCCCTGACCGCACGGCAGGCGAAGCGCTTCCGCGAAAGATATGTCGGGCGCACTGCCGAGGTTCTCTGGGAGGAGGATCAGAAGCGCAGCGGCATCCTCTGCCGCGTCGGCCATACGCCCGACTATGTCTCCGTATCCATCCCGGCTGCGCAGGCTGCCCGGCCGGTTGGTTCGATTGAAACCGTCCGGATCGCATCGCTTGCGGACGACGGGGTACTGGTCGCGGAACCGGAGTGACAAGTTGCACAGTCACGGACAGGGACCGCAGGCATTCTCATCGGAGATTACTCAGTCACGGGCAGGGACCGCAGGCATTCTCATCGGGGACGTTCGCACTCCGGTGCACTGACGTAGCGGTACATAACGGGGCACAGTACGCCCCGTAAGTACCGACGTCAGCTGCACGGCCCCGATCGAGAAAGACCTGCGTCC
>JAFYEE010000092.1 GCA_017544405.1 Lachnospiraceae bacterium | reverse complement strand
CTTGATCGTGCTTCTGGCGTTCGGATTGAGGACGATCATGCCCGCGGATGCGTTGATGCCGCGGTCGATCATCGCCGAGACCTTGTCCCGCTTGATGGGGCCGGACGGCTCGGAACCTTCATTGTAGATGACCTCGCACTCGCCGAGGCCCACATCCCACATCTTGTAGAAAATATCCTTATTCCCCGCCTCGGTGAAGACCAGCACGCAGCGGTGCGCCTCCACGGTGGGGATCAGATTCTTGTTTTTCCGGGTGATGTCGAGGATCTTCACATGCTCGAGATCGATGTCGGTATTCTCCGAAAAATACTGTAACCAGGACAAAATATGCGAATTGGTGAAAAGATTGTTTTCCATTCCTTACCCCTTTCTGCCGTACCTTATTTGCACAGGGCGAGCAGCTCTTCCCATTTCCGGTCGACGTATTCCTGCGCCGCCTCGATGGTCCATTCGTTGCCGGGCTTGAAGCAGTGGCGGAAACGTCCCTGTTTGGACATGAATTCCTCGACGGGCAGCTTTTTCTTCGGCTCGTAGGTCAGGCGATATTCGCCGTCCACCACCTCGTAGAGGGGCCAGACGCAGGTATCGATCGCGGCTTTGCAGATGTCGATCAGTTCGTCCGCCGGGTACTGCCAGCCTCTCGGGCAGGGCGTCAGGACATTGACGAAGGTCGGGCCCTCGGTGTAGATCGCGCGGTGCGCCTTCTCGTGGAAGTCCTTCATGGTTCCGAAGAGCGTGGTCTGCGCCACATACGGAGAGCCGTGCGCCACCATGATCCGGGTCAGATCCTTCTGGACCTGCTTCTTACCCACGGATTCGGTGCCGGCGGGCGTCGTCGTGGCCGAGGCAAAACGGGGCGTCGCGGAGGACCGCTGCGTTCCCGTGTTCATGTAGGCGTTGTTGTCATAGCAGAAATACGTAAAATCATGTCCCCGCTCGAACGCGCCGGAGAGGGACTGAAAACCGATGTCGTAGGTACCGCCGTCGCCGCCGATCGCGAGGATCTTCACATGCTCGTCCTCCGCGAGGCGCCCCTTGCGCTTCATCACGCGGTAGGCGGCCTCCACGCCCGAAGCGGTGGCGGAAGCATTTTCAAAGGCGGTGTGGATATAGGAATCCTCCCATGCCGTGTAAGGATACTGGAACGAGGACACCTCCAGGCAGCCGGTGGCATTGCAGATGACGGCACGGTCTTCCGGATCCACCGCACGCATCATCGCGCGGCAGACGATCCCGGCGCCGCATCCCGCACAGAGTCTGTGACCGGAATGGAAGCGCTCCTCCTTATTCATTTCTTCTTTCAGATTATATGCCATGGCTTACTCCCTCTGTCCCATGTGGGTGTATACTTCGCCGATCTCTCCGGTCGAAGCGATGCGCTCTAAGCGCTCGTACACGCTGCGCGCGGCATCCACCGTAAAATCGCGCCCGCCGAGTCCGTAGACGATCTCGATCATCTTCGGCCGCTTGTCCAGGTTGATGCAGGCCGATGCGGTCTCCGCAAAAAGCGGTCCGCCCATGGCAGAGAACCCTTCGCTCTTGTCCAGAACGGCGACAGCCTTGCAACTTTTAAGTGCCTCGGCCAGCTCCTCCCCCGGGAAGGGGCGGAACACGCGGAGCTTGATCAGGCCGGCCTTCACGCCGCTCTCCCGAAGCTCATCCACGCAGGCCTTGGCGGTGCCGGCGCTCGATCCCATGAGGACCATGGCGATCTCGGCATCCTCCATCCGGTAGCTTTCAAAGAAGCTGTAGGATCTTCCGAAGTGCGCTTCAAAGTCCGCGGCGACCTCCAAAATGACACGCTTGGCGTTTTTCATGGCCTGCGCCTGCGCGACGCGGGCTTCCATGTAATAGGCGGATACGCCGTAAGGGCCGACGGCCAGAGGATTTTCCTTCTTGAGCAGGTAATTCTCCGGACGGTACTGTCCCACGAAGGCACGCACCAGCGCATCCTCCTCGAGCTCGATATTCTCGATCGCGTGGGAGGTGATGAAGCCGTCCTCGCAGACCATCAGCGGAAGCCGTACGTCCGGGTGCTCCGCGATGCGGTGCGCCATCAGATAATTGTCATAGACCTCCTGGTTGTTCTCCGCGTAGAGCTGGATAAATCCGCTGTCCCGCGCGGCGAGGGAGTCCGAATAGTCGTGGTTGATGTTGATGGGGCCCGTCAGAGCGCGGCAGGCGACCGCCAGCACCACCGGCAGCCGCAGGGAGCCCGCGACATACAGAACCTCATTCATATAGGAGAGACCTGCGGACGAGGTCGCGGTGACGGCACGGCAGCCGGCCGCTTCGGCCCCCAGACAGGCGGAGAGGGAAGAGTGCTCACTCTCGACACAGATAAATTCCGTATCCACCCGGCCGTCCGCGACGTACTGCGCAAAATACTGCGGGATCTCCGTGGACGGGGTGATCGGAAACATTGCAAATACATCCGGATTGATCTGGCGCATCGCCGTTGCGATCGCTTCGTTGCCGGACATTCTTTCCCTGATACTCATTTTTCCGCATCCTCCTCCCATTCGATCGCGGCGAAGGGGCAGGCCTTGATGCAGATGCCGCAGCCCTTGCAGTGGTCGTAGTCAAATTCGTCCCGCTTTCCATCCTTTACGGGGATGCTGGCGTCGGGGCAGAAAGGAGCGCAGAGCAGGCACTGCTTGCATTTTTCCCTGATCCACTTCGGCGTGCGGGAACGCCACTCGCCCGTCTTGGTCAGGCGGCTGGTGCCCGGTTCATAGATCTCACAACCCGTGGTCAGATCCTGCCATTTGATTTTTTCCGTAATATCTTCCGCTCTGGTAATCATGCTTCCTTCACCTCATCCATGGCGATCCGCAGACACTTCAGGTTGCCCTCGATGACCTGCGGCTTTCTGGCAAATTTATGACGATAGGAGTCTTCCATTTCCTCCAGGAAGGTGGTGCGGTCGATCATACCGCTGGCCGCCACCACGGCTGCCAGCATCGGCGTATTGGGAAAATAGGCGCCGAGGCAGTCGATGGAGATCCTGCGAGCGTCGATGGTGCAGACTCTGCCGGTATATCCCTTCAGGAGGGGCTTCAGTTCGGCCGGATCCTTCGCGGAATTGATGATGATGGCACCCTCTGCCTTCAGACCGGCCGTGACATCCACGCTCTCGAGGAGCGTCTCATCCACGACCACGACATAGTCCGGATCGTAAATATTGGAATGCACCGGGCATCTGGTGTCGGAAATGCGATTGTAAGCGGTGATCGGTGCGCCCGAGCGTTCCGGGCCGTATTCCGGGAAGGACTGGACGAATTTGCCGGATTGAAAGGCCGCGTCCGCGAGCAGCTGACTGGCCGTCTTGGCGCCCTGTCCCCCGCGTCCGTGCCATCTGACTTCGATCATGGTACTTTACCTCCTTAAAGCGTTAAAGCGAGTATCTTGATAAAAATAGCACTCTTCCCGCTTTTTTGCAATGCTTTTGATCATTTTATCTCATTTTCCAGGGGAGCGGGAAAAATTTTTTGAAATTCCGGTTGACAAGCATTTACGACCGCCCTATAATGCATTCATGTGAATTGCATACAATAATACACAAAAACAAATCAGCGGCAAAGGCGTCGCGATCCCGGAGGATCGTGGCGCTTTTCTTATTTTCCCAAAGGCCTGCAGGAGCGTGGAAAAGCAATTCCATTCAGGAGGAAACCGACATGTGCTCGATCATGGGTCTGACATCCAAACATATACCAAAGGAAGAATGGATGCCTCATTTTGAGGAAACCATATCGCGAGGTCCCGACCAGAGCAGAGTGCTGGAGCTCCCTTCCGGATACCTTGGCTTCCACCGCCTCTCCATCATGGGACTGACCGAGAGCGGCATGCAGCCCTTCCGCTTCGGAGACAGCGCGGTGGTCTGCAACGGAGAGATCTACGGCTTTCGCAGGATCCGCGAGCGGCTGATCGCCAGAGGGTATTCCTTCCGCTCGGACAGCGACTGTGAGATCCTTCTTCCTTTGTATCGCGAGTACGGCACGGCGATGTTTGCGATGCTCGGAAGCGAATTTGCCCTGATCCTCTACGATGCGGAGACGGACCGCTTCCTGGCCGCCAGAGATCCCATCGGGATCCGGCCCCTTTACTATGGATATGACGAGGGCGGTTCGATCCTCTTTGCCAGTGAGCCGAAGAACCTGACCGGCCTGTGCGCCTCCATCCGCCCCTTCCCGCCCGGACATTATTATGAGGATGGCCACTTCATCCGCTACGAGGATCTGACCGCTGTCCCGGAGTACAGCCCGGTCGGCGTCGAGGAAGCCTGCCGCGGGATCCGCGAGCGCCTGATCACCTCCGTGGAAGCGAGACTCGATGCTGACGCGCCTGTCGGTTTTCTGCTCTCCGGCGGACTGGATTCGAGCCTGGTCTGCGGCATCAGCGCAAAGCTTCTGGATCAG
>JAFYEE010000091.1 GCA_017544405.1 Lachnospiraceae bacterium | reverse complement strand
GCCGGCAGATTCCAGGCACTCTCCTCGAGGATCGCCCAGACCAGACTTCCGATCTGCTCCAGATAAGCGCCCTCATGTGCCGTCGCCTCTCCGAGCGCCAGCATTGCAAGGTCTCTCCTCCTTGCAAAAAAGACCGCTTCGAATCTCGTCCGCGTACCGGTCTCGCAATAATCCAGCCACAGCTTCAGCGGAATCTGAGGAATGCCTTCCCGCTCCAGCACTTCCCGGATCTTCTCACATTCCGAAAGAACTTGTTCGCGCCTGTAGATCTCCGCCCAGGCCGCGCGGTCGGCCGCCTTCGGACAGGGCGAAAAATGCCCCGTCTCCCATGATTTTCCGGATAAATATTCCCGTATCATGCCCAAATCCCCCATCTTTCCCGCTCGGTTGCTTCCGGACTTTATCATAGCACAATCGGGTAGGGGGATACATCCCTCTACCCGATTCTCACTCTTCTACTCTTCTTCTCTGTTTTCCGAATGGTTCGAACTTCAGTCCACGAAGACCAGCTCCAGATCGCCGGTATCGACAGCCGCCTCGATCTTCTTGTCCCCGGACCCTTCGATGGTCACGTTATCCTTGTAGGTGTCATCCCCGATGCGGATCTTGCCGGTGTCCACATCCAGGATCATGGAATAATCGTCCTGCTTCCCGACCATGCTTCCTTCCACATCTCCGGTGTCCACATCAAATTTCACCTGCTCGGTCTCCAGGCGCTCGAATTTGCAGTCGCCGGTGTCCACATCGACAAGCAGCTTCGTCATAACGCAGTGATTCATCTCGATACTGCCGGTATTGTTGATCAGCTCCGCGTCTTTCGCCCTGCAGTCCGTCAGGGTGGTGTTCCCGGTATCACTCTTTACCTTGAAATCATCCGCTTCCAGACCGCTGATCTCCACATTGCCCGTATCATTGTGTGCGTCCAGATCCTTCACCGCGGGCAGGGTTATGATCAGGTTCCCCGTGTCCAGATCCGCCTCGAGGCGGTCCAGCTTCGTCCCTTCCGGAACCGTGATGCGCAGCATGCGCTTCGGGCTCTTTGCCATGAATCCGAAGATAACGTTCGTGTGCGGCTTCTGGGTGATCTTCAGGGTTCCGTTCTCCACGCGGATCTCTGGAACCTCCTTTTTGGGGAGATCGTATTCCACATAGTAATCCGACCCTTCCTCGATCGTGACATTTCCTACATCAAACTCCAGATAGATCTTGTCAAAGGCCTCCACGGTGCCCTGCCCCTGCACATTGTCCTCCCCCACCGTCTCTACGGTCTGGGTCAGCGGATCCGCAGTAAAATTCATACTTCCGCCCATTTTCAGTCCTGCCAGTACGACGCTGATGCCCAGCACCAGCAGTACTCCGCTTACAATCAGTGCGATACTTGCCTTATGCATGTTCTTTCTCTCCCTTGTTCCTCTTATTCTGAATACTTTTTGCCATTCCTCTCGTAACCAGCTGTGTCAGCTTGATGATCCCGAGGCAGATCAGGATGCCGAGCGCGATCAGGATCAGTCCGCAGCCCATGGCCACCAGTCTCTGTCCGATCCCGCCGACCCAGAAAAGTGCCACGATCAGGGCGATTCCGGCCAGCACGACCGCCGCGCCCGAGATAAACAGTGCGAACAGAACCGCAAATATTACGACGAGGATCACAAACATCAGCACCACGGCCACAATCGCCAGCGGCAGGGCGATCGGTGCGGCGAAGATCCCGAGGATCACCAGCCAGATGGACTTGGCCGTATTTTTCGCTCCGCCCTCCTTCGTCTGCACCGCAAGCTGCTTGGTCGTGCACTCTTCCAGGATCCGCCTGGCGACCTCCGCTGCGCTCCCGACCGATGCCGTGACATCCGCATCCGGCGCCAGGCCGGCATCGAGGAAGTATTCCCGGTAGTATTCCAGAGCATTGTCCCGCTCCTCCCGGGGCAGGCCCCGCAGGCGGCTTTCCAGCTCTCTCAAAAAAGCTTCCTGATTCATTGCTCCTCTCCCTTCTTCATCTCTGCGGAAACCGGCAACAAACCGGCCTCACGCTCTTCGAACTCCCGCGCGACCTCCTTCTGCACCGCAGGAAGTGTCTCCTTCTCCGGTCCGCTCAGCAAAAGATTGATCTTCCCTTTGTAGATATCCCATTCCTTCCGGTAGAAATCCAGCTTCACCTGTCCGGCTCCCGTGATCCGGTAATATCTGCGGTTGCGACCCTGATAGGGCTGGTCATAGGTCTCGAGAAGGGCATCCTTCTGCAGCCTTCGCAGCACCGGATACAGCGTCGATTCCGAAATGTCCACCAGCTCGCGGACCTTCTGCGTCAGCGTATAGCCGTAGGAATCTTCCTGAGCGACGATTCCGAGCACGCAGGCATCCAGCAGCGGTGCCGTCAATTGATAAATCATACTGCTCCATTCCTTTCTTTTTTTATTCTCTGATATCGTCTGTGCCATACTGCAACCTCATCTAATATCATTTTCTGTCTAATACTATACGGCATATAATATTGTTTGT
>JAFYEE010000090.1 GCA_017544405.1 Lachnospiraceae bacterium | reverse complement strand
GGCGGCGGATACCGTCCGCACGGAGGTCCCATGGGGAGACCCGTGGGGACCGGCGGCCCGACCGGCGGCGTCCAGACGACGCCCGGCACGCGGGGCGGTGGAGGGAAGCTTCTGCTGATCGCGGCGGTCGTGGTCATCTTCCTGCTGACCGGCGGAAAGGGACTCCTGGGCGGACTGTCCGGAGGATCGGACGGGGATGGCAGCTCCACCTATGGCGGCACGGAGACCACCGGCGGCCAGACGGCGGGCCAGGCGACCGGTCAGCTGGTCTCCTCTTTTGGCAGCCTGGGGGATCCTTCGGCCTTCCTCAGCTCCTATATGGGCGGATACGGCAGTACCCCGGCGACCGCCGGCTGGTATGAGGGCGTGAACAATACCGGATCGCTGAACCGCAGCGTATCTTCCGGAGCGAGAGACAAGTTTACGACCATATTGGGGGATGGCAGCGATCAGGTTACCATCATGGTCTACATGTGCGGGGCCGATCTGGAGTCCAAGAGCGGCATGGCGACCAATGACCTGCGGGAGATGGCTTCTGCAAGCCTCTCGGACCATGTGAATCTGCTGGTTTATACCGGTGGGTGCAAGAGCTGGAAGACGCAGGGCATCAGCAATTCCGTGAACCAGATCTACCGGGTGCGGAGCCAGAGAATGGAATGCCTGTCCGACAACGCGGGCAGCGGTGCGATGACGGATCCTGACACGCTTGTCGGATTCCTTGATTTCTGCAAGCAGAATTATCCGGCGAACCGCAACATGCTGATCTTCTGGGATCACGGCGGCGGCTCGGTCTCCGGGTACGGCTACGATGAGCGCGTGTCCGGAAGCGGCACGATGAACCTGGCAGGGATCAACGCGGCGCTGAAAAAAGCCGGCATGAAGTTTGATTTTATCGGATTTGATACCTGCCTGATGGCAACGGTGGAGACGGCACTGGTGGCGAGCAGCTACGCGGACTATCTCGTGGCCTCCGAGGAGACGGAGCCCGGAATCGGCTGGTATTACACGGACTGGCTGACGGCGCTGTCTGCGAACCCGGGACAGCCGACGCTGGAGATCGGTCAGAACATCGTGGATGATTTTGTGGATACCTGTGCTTCGAAGTGCAGCGGTCAGAAGGCCACGCTGTCCGTGATCGACCTGGCGGAGCTCGGAGAGACTCTGAGCAGTGATTTCAAGGCATTTTCCGGCAGTATTTCCGACATGATCAAGGCGGATCAGTACCAGACGATCTCCGCCGCGAGAAGCGATGTGAGGGAATTTGCGACGAGCTCCAAGATCGATCAGATCGACCTGGTGCATTTTGCAAGGAGCCTGGAGACGAAGGAGGGCGACGCGCTGGCGGAGACGCTGCTGAGCGCAGTGAAGTACAACCGCACCTCCTCCAACATGACCAATGCCTACGGCATCTCCGCATACTTCCCGTACCGGCGCACCTCCTATGTGGACAAGGCGGTGAAGACCTATGACCAGATCGGACTCGACGATGAGTACTCCGACTGCATCCGCGAATTTGCCAGCGTGGAGGTATCCGGTCAGGCGGTGACCGGCGGCTCGGCTAATCCACTGGAGCTTCTGATGGGCAGCTCCTCCGCATCCTCCGATGCTTCCTACGGCGGCGTGCAGAGCCTGGACATGGTCAGCAGCCTGCTGGGGAGCCTGCTGGGCGGACGCTCCAATATCAGCGGCCTGAATGAGGACAATACCGCATTTTTGCAGGATCGTGCATATTCGCAGGAGGACATCGCCAAATACATCGCCGGGCATCAGTTCGACGCTTCGACCTTAAGATGGCAGCAGGATTCCGAGGGGAATGTCTTCCTGCAGCTGACCGAGGAACAGATGAAGCAGATCCGGGGGATCGCGCTCAGCGCTTACTATGATGACGGAACCGGCTTCATCGATCTGGGCGTGGACAATCTCCTCTACGTGGACGAGCAGGGACGGCTCTGGTCCGAGGCCGACGGCACCTGGATCTCCATCAACGGTCAGCCGGTTGCCTATTACTACACGGATACCATCTACACATCCGGGACGGACTACATGTCCACCGGCTATATCCCCGCGCTTCTGAACGGAGAATACGTGAAGCTGATCGTGATCTTCGACCGGGAGCACCCGTACGGCTATGTGGCAGGTGCGGCGCCCGATTACCGGCAGGGCGAGACCGACGCGGTGGCCAGAGGACTGATCGAGATCCAAAAGGGCGACAGGATCGATTTTCTGTGTGACTTTTACCGGTACGACGGAACCTTTGAGGACAGCTATTACATCGGGGATCCGATCACGGTGGACGGAGAGCTGGAGATCTCCAACACGTACGTGGACGCGGAGAAAATGACCTCCCTGTACCGGATCACCGATCTGTACAACCAGTATCACTGGACGCCGGAGGTACCTGTGTACTGAGCGCTTTTTCCGGTGCGCGCACAGGAGGCCGAAGGGCTCGTCAAAGCATAAAAAACACTCCCGAAGAGCTATCTTTGGGAGTGTTTTTCTGCAATGAAAAGTGCGCTGCCTGTCAGCTTCCGGAGATGATCAGACCGGACAGGAGACGCTCCAGAGAAGCCTCCGATCCGTTCAGACGCAGCGCGAAGGCATCGTTTTCGATGGTGCTGCGCTCCTTCGTGGATCCAAGCATGACGGCATTGGCGGAATTGACCATGCCGCGCAGCGAAGTCTGCACGATCTCCAGAAGGGAGGAAATGTCCCGGCAGCCGATGGCCATTCCGAGATTGGCTTCCACCGTGAGCTCGATCTCACAGTGGGACATGCGGATCTCCATACCTCCGGCGGGAGAGCCGATGGCGGCCGTATTCCAGCCGTTGAGCGTGATGAGGGTTCCGCACTGATGCAGGATGATCTCGCCGCCCGCTTCCCCGATGGATCCGATGCCGCTGACCTGATTGCCGGAGCCGTAGATATTGATCTTGGTATTGTCGATCGTGGTCTTCTGATATCCGTACATCGATCCGATCAGCGTACCCTTCTCCACGCGCACATCGATGTCGAGGTCCATGCCGTGGATGAAGACAGGGGTGCTGTCACGGTACGATCCGATGCAGACACAGTTCGAAGCGGCGCAGACACTGCGCAGGACGCCGGAGTGCAGATCGATCGCCGTGGTCGCGGAAGAGGATTTTCCGCCGATGCAGACACAGTTTTCACCGTTGATATTGATCTGGATCATACCGAGCATGTGCGAGCTGATGCGTCCGAACGCGCTCTGGTAATCGTTGCCGATCGCATAGGCATTGGTGAAGGTCGGCGTAATGTGCAGCGTGCCATCGCCGGTCAGGAGCAGCTCGGCCGTCTCCGGGACGCGGATGCCGTTGCCGTTGAGCAGGTTGGTGCCCTCGATATTCAGCGTCAGCTGGGATTCCTTCCCCAGGTCGATACAGGGCGTCTCATCCACATCGCCGACACTGACATTGCGCAGCGTCAGACGGCAGGAGGAACGATCCTTGACGCGGATGGAGACGGCGGAGACAAAGTCCGGATTGCCCACCAGTGTCAGGTCGCCGCCGGAGAGCAGGAGCACGCTGTATTTCTGCAGCGACAGATCGATCAGGGACAGCTCCCTCTCGTCCTGGACCAGGTATACCTTCTGCCTTGCATTGGAGAGGGTATCCAGGTTGGCCTTGCTGATCTCGGCGAGGACGGGCGACGGAAGGGTATCGAGCAGATGCGGCGCGGGTCTCGCGGTGTAGTACCCTTGGATCAGATCCACACCCATGCGGATGACGCAGCGCAGCTCGTCCGCGGTCTCCACGCCCTCAGCCAGCGCCTGGAATCCGTTGTCATGGGCGAACTGGATGATGGCATTGACGAAATGCTGCTTGCGCTGGTCGAGATGGATCTCGGTGATCAGGAAGCGGTCGATCTTCACATAATTGGGCAGGAACTTGAGCAGGTTGGTCACATTGGAGTAACCGGTTCCGAAATCGTCGACGGCGATCTGGAAATGCTGGGCCGTGCTGCGGTCCGTGAGATAGTGGAGCGTCGTATCCTCCACATCGGTCTCCTCGGTTACTTCGATGACGATGTTGGGGAAGACTTCCCCGTACTGCTCGGTCAGCAGATCAAAGAGACGGTCGTCCAGATAGTATCCCGGAATACTGTTGACGAAGATCTTGCGATCACCCAGCTCCGGGAGAAATTCCTTGACATTTGCCATCACATTGAACATGGTGGCGCGCTCGATATCGGCCAGACGATTGTCCTTGGTCGCGTATTTCAGGATGGTCAGCGGCGACAGGCGATAGGAGGAAGCCGTGCGCATCAACGCCTCATAGCCCATGATCTGGCCGGTCTTGGCGCTGACGATGGGCTGATAATTGTACAGGAAATCATTCGCGTCGATGAGCTGATTGACCAGACGCCGGGTCTGCGGATCATCGTCCTCGTCCTGCGGGGCCAGATAGCGGCTGCGGGGGATCTCGTCATCCTTGTCCGCGGAGTGCTCCGCGACCAGCAGACTGAGGATCTGCTCGGGGGAATATCCGTCGTTCGGGCCGATGGTCAGGATCGCGATGGACGGATCCACGGAATAATCCTTCCCGGAGACGGAATTGTAGTTTTCAAAATGCTTCAGGATATCCTTGCGCAGCGTGGCGGAAAGGGTCTGCTCGTCGCTCAGGACCTCCTGCACCAGCACGAATTCATTGTATGCGATACGTCCGCCGGTACTCTGGTGCTGAAGCGTATCCGAGATCAGGCCCGCGGAGAGGCACAGCACCATCTGGGCCTCGTCTTCGCCGTAGATCTTCTCGAGGCGGTCGAGATCCTGCAGCCGTACGGAGATGACCAGCAGCGGATGCCCGTTTTGCGCGATCTCGGGAAGCAGGGTCCCCAGATACTCCAGCAGACCGTGGCGGCTTAAGAGTCCCGTGGTCGCGTCGGTATCCTTATCATTCCCCGCTTCGGAGTCCTTCTGCTTTCCGGCGAGGGTATTGTACAGGACAAAATAAGACAGCGCGATGTAGGTATAGACGGAATAGAAAAAGCCGTGATCGTCTCTTCCGATGTGGAAATAGTCAGCCGCCTTCTCGGCGGTCACCAGCTCGTAATCCCCGATGCGCTCCGGCCCTTCCGTGCCGCTATTGTTCAGGATGGAAGCGTCCTGCAGGTGGATATGCGCGCAGACGATGGCATTGCTCTCGTCGGTCATCCCGGGGGAGGAGAAGAGGAGCGGATTGATGATCTCCAGCGTATCTTCGTCCGTCATCTCGATCCCGGTTTCCTCGCGGATCTCCCGTCTTGCGGCGTCGAGGATCGGACTGCCTGCCCCGAAATCCTTCGCGTCGATCAGCCCGGCCGGAACGCTCAGAAGCGCACGTCCTGCCGGATAGCGGTACTCATGGGTCAGGAGCAGACGCTCGCTCCGGTCCGGAAGCTCCACGATGACGATGCAGCTGACGGCATCGGGCAGCATCCGGCGGAAATCGGCATCGGATTTGGGCGCCGCCAGCCGGTCCCGGTCTCTTCTGGTCGCGTTGTAATAGTGCTTTCCCTCCGCGTAACGGTAGTCAAAGATATTCAGAAAAGGGGAGTGGAACTCCTCGTGTACCATGTCCTGCGTAATTTTGAAATCGTCCATCCGAATACCCCCATCCTTCGAAAAGGGGAGATTGCCAATCGAAGGAAATATGCTTATGATAAACACAGTTTAGACCATTTCCCGTTAAATTACCATAGACGGGAGATGTGCGAAATTATTAAAATATTAAAAAAATGTGACGCGGAACGTAACAAATTTGTCCGCTTAGGTAAGAACAAGGAGAGGAGAGAGCTTTGGAAGACGCAATGATCATCGAGCTGTACTGGAGACGCGACGAAGATGCGATCACGGAGACAGCCGCAAAATACGGAAGGTACTGTTCCACGATCGCCAACAACATCCTGCACAATGCGGAAGATACGGAAGAGTGCGTGAATGATACCTACCTTCATACCTGGAATGCGATCCCCCCGCAGCGCCCGAATTTTCTCAAGGCCTTCCTGGGGAAGATCACCAGGAACCTTTCTCTGAATCTCTATGAGAAGAACCATGCACAGAAGAGAGGTGAGGGCAAAGTGGAAGAACTGCTCGACGAGCTCAGCTTCTGTATCCCGGCGAAGGAGACCGTGGAGTCACAGATCGAGGAGCGGGAACTGATCGCGCTGCTGAACCGGTTTCTGGAGACGCTTCCCGAAGAGTCCCGGATCCTGTTTGTGCGCAGATACTGGTACGGCGATTCCATCGCCGATATCGCGGCAAAATATGATCTCGGCGAGAGCAAGGTCAAGATGAACCTGCTCCGCACGCGGGAAAAGCTAAAAGTGGTCCTGGAGAAGGAGGGCGTGGCGATATGAGTGAAATGAGATTGTTTAAAGCCCTCGGTGAGGTGGAGGACAGATTCATCCTCGAGGCGGACGAGGAGCGCAGGATACGGCTGCCGGAGGAAGAGACGGAGGCGGCCGTGGCAAAGCTGCGGCAGGCCGCGCCGGCCGGAGAGAAAAAGGCGGATCCCGGGAGGGGCAAGATCCTCCGCCTGCGCAGAACGCTGATGACGGTGATCCCCGCGGCGGCGATCCTGCTGCTCGTGAGCGCGGGATTTATCTATCTGCAGGGAAGAGGCGGAAGCGCTCCGCAGACGGCGGATACGGCGAATTTTGAGGCTGCGATGGCACCGGCGGAGATGGCCGCAGAGACGGACAGCAGCGATGCAGGCGCTTTCTATGATACCTGGGAAGAGTCATCCCCGGTGGCGGAGGAGTCGGCCGTGGCAGCGGCAGAGCCTGCGACGGCGGAAGAGGAAATGATTCCGGCGACGGCCGCTACGGTGACGGCTTCCGGTTCTACGGGAACGGGATCCGGGCAGGGAGCGGACGGCGCAGCGGAGGATGATCTCGGCCTTCCGCTGGTCGCCGGGGACAGCAGCGCATACGCGGAGTACGCGGTGATCCTCTACCTTACCACGGACGGAACCGAGAGCAGTGAGGACATCGAGCGGATCTATGAGCAGAACCCGTCGCTCTTGCAGGTCGACCGGTACGAGGACCATCACCTCTATGTGTTTGGACTACGGGAGGCACCCTCCGGGGAGGACCTGACGGCGCTGAAGGAGCGCCTGGAGGAACTGTCCTTTGTGACGGGCGTCAGTCTGATGATCCGGTAAATGAAAGCACCAAAAGCAGAAAAAAGCAGGCCACCCGGCGATGATCGGGTGACCTGCTTTTTTACACTCTTTTCGGTTTCTTTTACTGTCCGCGCACCTCGAGAAGCTTGTTCTTGAGCTCAGTTTCCATGCGGAGCATCTCGGCTTCCGCCTCCTGACGCTTTGCGCGTCCCTCGGTCTGGATCCGCATGACCTCATCGAAGGTCTCGATCAGGCTCTGGTTGGTCTTCTGCAGCGTCTCGATATCGACCACGCCGCGCTGTGCTTCCTTCTCCGTCTCGACGGAGGCGATCTTCAGAGCTTCCGCGTTGGCGGTCAGCATCTGGTTGGTGACATCCGTGACGGCACGCTGCGCTCTCGCTGCTTCGGTGCTGTTCTGGATGCCGAGCGCGATCACCATCTGGCTCTTCCACAGAGGGATCGTATTGACGACAGTGGAGCGGATCTTGTCCACCATCTGGATGTCATTGGCCTGGATCATGCGGATCTGGGGTGCGGTCTGCATCGAGATCGTGCGGGTCAGCTCCAGGTCGGTCAGCTTCTTGGAGAAGCGCTCACACATATCCTGGTAGTCCCTGGCCGCCTGCGCGTCCTCCGCGAGTCCGCTCTGCCGCGCCTTCTCCTGCAGCTGGGGCAGGACGACGGTCTCTGCCTCCTGCAGCTTTTTCTTGCCGGCCAGAATGTACATGGTCAGCTCCTTGAAGTACGCGAGGTTCATCTCGTACATCTTATCCAGGGTGGCCGTGTCCTTCATCAGCTGGACTTCGTGTGCCTGCAGGGCGTCCACGATCTTGGTGACATTCACCTCCGCCTTGTCATATCTGGATTTCATGGTGGCGAGCTTGCTGGTCTGCTTCTTGAACAGACCCATGAATCCGCCTTTTTCCTCTTCATTGAAGCTGCGCAGCTCTGCGACGACACCGGTCAGCAGCTCGCCGACCTGTCCCATGTCCTTGGTGCGCACGCTGTCGAGCGCCTGATCGGAGAAGTCCGCCATCTTCTGCTGGGTGGCTGCGCCGTAGGTCATGATCGAATTGGTATCGGTGATGTCGATCTGTGCGGAAAAATCCTCCACCATCTTCAGCTCTTCGGGAGAGAGACGCTTTTCGATCTCCATGATCTCCTCGGAACGGCTGCTGACATTTGCGGGAGCAGCGGCGGTCGACAGATTCGGCGTCGGTACGGTAAAGGGAGAACCCTGCGCCTGCGGCGCGGCTCCGAAAGGATCGAGTGTCAGCGTCGGCGTAACCGGCTGCGCGGTGGTATCCGCTACCGGCTGCGGCTGCGGAGCTGCGTTCTGCGCGGGATTCTCAGGGATGGGTCCATTGGTCTGATTGCTGTCCATTTGAAATCTTCCTCCTTATTCCTCATAGATAATCGATGATTGGTCTCGGATGATGCAAAATCTATTCATCGGATGTGGGTGCTCCGAAGAAATCGCCCACGCCGTCTGTATAGGTTTCCGGTTGTGTGATATCGCGGATGCCGCCTCCGGTCAGTCCCTCCTGCTCGAGGAGCGTCTTCATGACCTCCGCATCCGTGGAGATATCGAGATTGGTATCCACGAACATGTTGTCAAAAAGCTGGTCAAAGGCGTCATTGAGCGTATCGATGGTATTCTCGATCTCCGCTTTGGACTTGAGGATATTGTCGGTCGTCTTCTCCTCTTTGTCCAGGTCCGCGTAGGCGTGCAGGAGCTTGACCGTCGTGGGCAGGTAATAGTTCATCAGCCGGCGCAGGTCGTTTACATAGCGCGGATGCTTTCTGGCGCGGTCCATGATCCTCCGCACCGAATCCTCGAGACGGTCCAGCTTGGCTGAGATCTCCTCGCCGGGGATCTCGTCGTTGCAGGCGTGGATCTCCTTGATGAAGGCCTCCCCCTGCGCGATCATCGTCCGCTGTCCTTCCGTCAGGCCGGCGTAGAGCGTCTCCTGCTCCTTCGCCTCCCGCGCCGCGCGTTCCTCGGCTTCCCGCTTCTGCTGTTCCGCGCTCTGTTTGGACTCGATGTACTGCCGGTAGGTTCCGTCGCTGGTGATCAGCGTCGTATTCTGGTCGTCCAGATGCCCCTGCTTGAACCAGCCCTTGCGGATCAGCTTCTTCAGATCCTTCCGGACCCATTTTTCGGATTTGCCCACCGCCTTCGACAGGACATCGATGCCGGCGTAGGTCCGGTCCTTCAGAACCTTCAGGTACTTGTCGAAGCGAAGGTACTTCACCAGGGAAGCATTGCCCACGACGCCGCCGAGGAGCATGAGCAGTCCCGGAGAAAAAAGCAGAGCGCCCAGCAAATTACCGGAAAGGGCCGCCGTGAGAAAGGCGAAGGTCATCGTTCCGCCGATGGAATAGCCCAGCCCCATGCCGAGGCCGGAGATGACCTTGGGAACCGAGGTGTTCTCATAGAGGGCCGGCAATTGCTTTGCGGGTCCGGGGCCGCCGGGCCGGTTGCCGTAGCGATACTGCGGATTGCCCGGTCTGCCGGGAGCGCCGGGCCTTCCGGGAGCACCGGGTCGGGCTCCTGCGGGTCCGGAGGATATCTCCTGTGCGGTCCCTGTATAGGTCGCATTGCTGGAGTACATGGGACCCCGCTTT
>JAFYEE010000009.1 GCA_017544405.1 Lachnospiraceae bacterium | reverse complement strand
GACTCCGGTCCGTAGATCTCTATGATCCTGCCCTTCGGAATGCCGCCCTGTCCCAGCGCGATATCCAGGCTGATCGATCCGGTGGGGATCGTCTCCACCTTCATCTGCGCCGCGGGATCTCCCAGACGCATCACGGCTCCCTTGCCGTACTGCTTTTCAAGCTGACTGAGGGCTGCTTCTAAGGCTTTCTTCTTCTCTTCGTTTTCCATAAGTATTCTTCTCCTTAAACTCGGGAACGAATGTTCGTTCCAACATTTACACAATAAAACATCCGTTCGAAATTGTCAATCGTTTTCGAACAAAATCTGATTTGTTATCAGTCTAACACCTGAGGAAGAAAAAATTTTCTCTCAAAATGTCGGGGAAAGAAATCGGGCGAATGCCCGGAGGAGTGATTGCCTGTTTCATGAGGATAACACAAAGGGCCTGCCGAGGCAAGCCCTTTTCCGCTTCTGTCTTATTCCGCGTCCGCGGAGAAATTCTTTTTGCTGAAATATTCCATCATGGCTTCGCGCATCATCGTAAGCGCCTCGGTCACGGCGCGTTCGCGGATGATCTGGCGGTTGCCGGAAAAATGGCATTCCTTCACCTTCATATTGCCCTTGAGACCGCACCCGATGTAGACGAGGCCGATCTCCTGCCCCTCCGCCGCGTCCGGGCCGGCATAACCGGTGATGCTGACGGTGAGATCCGCCTTGGTCATGGTGCCGAGGCCCTTGAGCATCTCCTCCGCCACCTGTCTGCTGACAGCGGTATGCTTCTGCAGCGTCGCTTTCTTGACGCCGAGGAGCCTTCGCTTGGCCTTGTTGGAATAGGTCACGAGGCCGGTCTTAAGCACCTCCGACACGCCGGGCACATTGATGAGTCTGGCGCTGAGCATGCCTCCGGTGCAGGACTCCGCGGTGGCGACCGTGAGCTGGTTGGCGATCAGCAGATCCACCACGGCCTGCTCGAGCGAGATATTCTCCTCGGCCGCGTAGATATTGTTGCCGAACCTGCTCTTGAGCTCCTTGACCACGGGCTTGACGAGCTTCTTGGCCTCCTTCTCCTCGGGAGCGGAGGCGGTGACGCGGACATGCACCTCGCCGATCTTGGCATAGGTTGCGATGGTGGGATTGGTCTGGGCATCGACGAGATCCTTGATCATGGTCTCGACTTTGCTTTCTCCCACCCCGCAGATCTTGACGGTTCTGGAGTAGAGCGCCGTCTTGCTGCGGCCGCGCAGGTAGGGCGCGACGCTGTTCTCAAACATGGGACGGAGCTCCACCGGCGGTCCGGGCATCAGGATCAGGGTGCATTTTTTCTCTTCGATGAGGATGCCGGGCGCGGTTCCGTTGGGATTGGGGATCGGCATGGCCCCCTCGGGCACCAGTGCCTGCTTCCAGTTATTTTCCGTGGGTTTGCCGCCCCTGCGGGCAAAAAAGTCCTCAATGGCCTTGCGACTCGCCTTGTCCTCGATGAGCTTGCGGCCGGTGACCTTCGCCGCCACTTCCTTGGTCAGGTCATCCTCCGTCGGTCCGAGGCCTCCGGACAAAAGGACGATGTCCGCACGGCTCATGGCGGTCTCAATGGCCCAGGTGAGACGCTCTTCATTGTCGCCCACCACGGTCTGGAAGTAATTGGACAGGCCGAGCGCCGCGCAGTTCTCCGCCAGGAAAGCCGCGTTGGTATTGACGATATTGCCCATCAGGATCTCGGTTCCCACACAGATGATTTCTACGGTCATATCGAACCTCATTTCTTGTCACATTTCTTACTGCATCACGGACCAGTTCTTCACCAGATAGTCGATCAGGGAGATCACGGTCAGGATCAGGGCGATCCAGAGCAGGATCTGCAAGGCGAAAAGCGGAAGCCCCCAGGAAAGGAGCAGGGGCTGCAGGATCAGTCCGATCACGGCGACCATCTGGAAGGTGGTCTTGAACTTGCCCCAGTAGCTGGCCGCGATGACAACACCGGCATCGGACGCCACGAGGCGAAATCCGCTGATGATGAACTCTCTTGCGATGATGAGGATGACCATCCACGCCGGGATCCGGCTCATCTCCACGAGGCAGATGAGGGCGGAGCAGACGAGAAGCTTGTCCGCGAGCGGATCCATGAATTTCCCGAAATTGGTGACCAGATTGTACTTGCGGGCGATCTTGCCGTCAAAGAGGTCGGTGAGGCTGGCGACGATAAATATGACATCCGCCCAGATGCAGGGGACGGTGACGTCCGGTCCGAAGAGACCGGCATTGCCGCCGAGCAGCAGGACCACGAAGGGGATGATCAGGATCACGCGGATCATGGTCAGTATATTGGGTACATTCCAGATCGTTTTCTTATTCGAAGTGTCGCTCATGTTGTCTTCCTTT
>JAFYEE010000089.1 GCA_017544405.1 Lachnospiraceae bacterium | reverse complement strand
TTACAATGATCCGCCACCGGCCTACATAATAATATGCAGGCATAGACTAAATTATTCTCTCACGAAAGCCCGTCTGTGTCAATGAAACGGCCCGTCCCCGATGCTCGCCTGCCATCCGGCAGTTTACCGGCCTTGTGCCACAAAAAGAGCCGCCTGCCCGGCGGCTCTCCTTGGTTTCTTTGTAGCCCGGATCAGCGATTCTTCCGGTCATAAATCCGCAGATTCTTCGTCTCCGCGATCCGTTTATATCCGGCCGCTTCGCATCTTGCGTCCGTCACGCTGCCCGGATTTACCCCGATGTAGCGGGCGTGCAGCTCATCAAAATGCTCCTCCACATAATCCGCGGTGCACAGATTGATGCCGATTCCCTTCGGAAGCGCGTAGTACAGCTGCCAGCGCTGGATGATGAGATCTCCGTGGGCGGGCACTGCATCTGTCTGTGTCAAAGTGCCATTGTCGCCGATGTCGTCACCCTGCGCATAATCCGAGATCATCCAGATCACCGTGTTTTCCCAGGACGGAACCATGGCGCGGTCGAGCTTCAAGGTACCCTCCAGGTCCGTCTGCAATGTCTCAACCTGCGTCTTCAGTGCCTCCGTACGGTAAGGATTTGCAAAAAGGTAAGGGTCCGCTTTCTTCGCCCCCACGACTGTCATGGCCAGACACAGAGAGGCGATCACTACACCGCGCAGGATCTGCGGAATCTCCTGCATGTGGCGATCCGTCGCAGCAAAAAGGAACAAGCCAGCCAGCACCATCGCCATCGTGTGCCGTCCGCCCTGCGGCAGGCGGTACATGAGAAGATCCGCGATGAAAAAGGCAAGGCTTAAACACAGCAATTGAAGCTGCAGACCGATAAGAAATCCTGCGGTTTTCCCGCGGTCCAGACGCACCCGGATTCCGTTCCCCAGCAGGCTGATCAGGAGGTGCAAAAGCTGCAGCGCCGTAACCGCCAGAAAGCACACATACTGCGTTCCGTAGCCGTGTCCCCCTCCCAGGGCAGTTACGCACATCGCCTTCACCTGACTTGCGGAATCCCGCAGTTTGGCGAAGAAGGAGGAAAAGCCGGCTCCCGGTCCCTTGGCAAAGGCCTTTAGCCAGTCGGTATAATACAGATCCTCGAGGTATTCCGCGCTGTAGAAATGACCAAGTATCCAGTAAATGACCAGCGTGGTGAGCACGATCACCGCGGCGGCGATCAGACGGATCCACTGTCCGCTGATTTTCCTCTTTCGGGGAGTTTCTTCCCGGGATTCAGCGGAAGGTATCTCTGTGGTTTTATCCGCAGATTCCACGGAAGAATTTGCCTTGCCTTTCAGATCCTTGGTCCGGCGCCCCTCTCCCCGCACCAGCTGCCACAAAGGCAGTCCCAAAAGAAGCAGATAATACGGGCGCATCCAGGTAAGAAGCACAGCCAGAAGGATGGCTATTCCCAGGCAGATTCCATGCTTGATGCGCTCTCCTTTTCCCTGTTTCTCCAAGGCATATACCCGCACCATGCAGGCGATGTACACGATGAGCATCGAGAAAAAGATGGCTTCCGGCATCGCGGACAAAGTGAATCTGGCAAAGAATCCGAAGTTGCAGTAGCACACGGCCAGCGCCGCGACCTGCAGCCAGCCGGGACGCACCAGGTAGCCGTAGATAAAACAGGCGATCATCAGCAGGACGATGTTGCAGATGACCGGACTCAGAAGCGTCCATCCGAAGATCTTCCCCCAGACGATCCAGGGCAGCAAAATCACGGGACTCCATGCCGCGAAGGACAGACGCAGCGCCCGGCTCTCGTTAAATCCGTAGAATCCGCCCGGGATCCCGCTTTTCAGAACGCCTTCGGTCATCTTGTAATACAACAGCTCGTCGTTCCACTCCGAAGCCGGCAGATAGACGCTCCCGAGCAGGTGTCCGTCCAGCGCTGTACTCAGAACCACCGCCAGCAGCGGGATCAGCGCCACCACACCTGCAACCAGTAGCCGCTTTACCAGGTCCGGCATCGGCTTATTCACTTTTATCTTTCCGGATTCCGTACTCTTTATCATCGCTTTACCATCCTGCTCAGGAGTAAGCATTATCATTGTCTGATCATGGTTCTGAAAATAAAAAACCGAAATCATTGGTCATCAATGATTTCGGCTAATATGGAAAGCTGATGACGGGAATCGGACCCGTGACCTCCGCCTTACCAAGGCGACGCTCTACCGACTGAGCCACATCAGCTTGATGACTGCCTTATCGCAGCCACGACGATTATATTAGCAAAATCATTTCCCGATGTCAACCACTTTTTTCAGCATCGGATCTCTTTTTCCGCATCAGTGGCAGCAAGGTCACAAAAAACAGCGTCAGAAGGCTCCTTCCTAGGAAAAGCGGATTCTCCGTGAGTCCGATCAGGAAAAAGCCGAGCTGGATGCAGAACGCAAATACGGCGAAGGGATCCTCTCTCCTGCGCCAGGACATGCCGACTGCGAGCAGATTCAGCGCCAGAAGCAACAGTCCGGCCGGAATGCCATAATTGTAAGCCATCTGCAGATAGACATTGTGCGCATGCCGCAGCTGGAAATTCGAAGTCAGCCAGACGGTCGAGAAACGCTCCGCATGGCCGAGGAGATTCAGACGGCTAAGGTAATATGCGTAGATCTGGGCCCGGATGCCGAGAACGGATTCCAGACGATAAGAAGGCAATTTGTCATAGATCGGATGATCCGCATCCGCGCCGGGCGCCGGCGTATCTGCGACAGGCGTTCCATCACCCGTTCCCGAAAGCAGGCTGTCTGCATCCGCTGCACCGGCTTTGCCAAGCTCCGCTGCCCTGACCACCAGAACAGAACCCTGCTCCTCTTGAGAATTCTGCACACCAAGCGAATCCTCCGCAGCCGGAAGCGCACTCATCTCGCCACTCATGTAATACTGCAGGGTTTCGTCCGTATCTTCTGACCGGATCCTTCCGATCAATCCTTCAAAGTATTCCTCCAGCGAGATAAAGCGATCCGAATGGAAGCCGTCGAAGGACCGCCAGCTCTTATTTTCATTGTACTCATCCGCGAACCAGATCGGGTGATGGCGAAGGGCCGGAAGGACACGCACCCCTCCGTAGACCAGCGGGAAACAAAAACAGAGGACGGCAAAAAGGGTCACGCCCCGCAGCACCCAGCCTGCAGCCCAGTGCCGGATCGGAGCATCGAAGACGAAGTACGCCTCACCCTCGCGGCTCCTCTTCCAAAAATACAGTTCCTCGCCCAGCCAGTAGACGGCCGTGACGAGTACCACCGTGAGCATCGTCCCGCGGCTCAGGGACAGCATCACCAGATCGCAGATCATCGCCTGCAGGAAAAACAGCAGGCTCATCCGGATCATGATCCGGCGAACCTCCTTCGGATGATCCATCCACTTTATCTTCCCATCCGTCTTCTTCCCAGCAGGAACTTTATTTCCCACCGCAGCCATGCTTCTCGCAAGCCCTCTTCTCAGATCCGAGAAGCGCGCCAGCGCCGCCGCGTAGGCCGTAAAGTAGAAAATCGCATTGTTGTTGCTGTTGTAGAAATACCCGTGATACCGCACCATGTCGTACGGCCGGTACAGAAGCGCCCTTCCCTGGATCCAGAAAAAGCCGAGCAACATGCCATCCACGATCCCGCGGAAAAGCTCGAGATCCCGCTCGCGCTCTGCGGGCAGCAGATACAGCGCTCCGAACATCACGAGGAACCAGAGGGGCCAGACGGATGCGTTGCGCGACAGGATGCTCCAGGCAATCATGGACAGCCATATCCAGAACGCCACGGTCAGAGGGCGGAACGTGCCGCCAGCCTCCCCTGAAAAAATCTCCTGCCATACGCGGATCAGGACAAATCCATATACGGCTGCTTCGATCACGGCCGCCAGCAGCCCCGCGTCGTAGTCCGTCCCTACACTGAAGGCGTCATAGAAAAACGCGCCGCCGATCAGGGCGATCGCCAGCCAGACGAAATACAGCCATTTTGCGCTCTGCCGCCCGGTCTTCCCCTGCGGGGAGAAGCGGGTGACGATCATCGGCAGGATACACAGCCCGGTCAGATTCGAAGCGAGCTCCCACTGCGCGCCGGAGCCGTTGCCCCGCACGACATCGATCCAGAGGATCCCGAACGCGCCCGCCGCATAGAATATTCTTCTGTAGTATTTGCCCCAAAAGGCCAGGAATTTATCCATTTTGACGTATTACTTCCTCAAAAAGCTCCAGGTACTGCGCGGCGATTGCTTCGGCATCGTACTCCGGAAAATCACAGACCGCGCTGCTGCTTCCGATGGACAGCTCGCGTTCGAGCGCATCCTCCGCCGCCTGTTTCGCGGCTTCCGCGATGCGATCGGTCCAGGCCTTCGGGCTTTCCGGCTCCGCCACATAGAAGGCTTTCCCTCCGGTTACCTCACCAAGGCAGCTTAAGTCCGTCATCACCACCCGTTTGCCGCGGCGCATGGCCTCGATGGGCGGGATGCCGAAGCCCTCGAAAAGGCTCGGGAAGAGGAAGAGTCTGCAGCCGTCGTAAAGCGCGTCGCGCTCTTCGTTGCTCACGAATCCGGTCGAAGACACCAGATCCCGGATATGCAGATCTCCCAGCAGACGCTCGAAACGCTCCGTATCTCCGCCGACCCCGCTCAGCACCAGATGCACGGGCTCCGGTCCGCGGCCGGCTTTCCAGTCTTCCTTTTGCTCCGCGAGGGAGCGCAGGAGCGTCGTCAGATTCTTGTGCGGAAGGAGGGAACTGACACAATAGTCATAGCCCATCTCCTCCAGACCATATTTTTCCTGCGTATTTCGCTTCGCGGCAAGTGCCTGCCCGGAAGCCGGATCGCTCCCCCGCAGCACCGGATCATAGATCCTGCACGCTCTGTCCCCGACCTGCGGATAGTGGTCCTTGAGATCCTGCAGGCAGTAGTCCGAGATCACCACGATGCGCGCGGCGGTATCACAATCCTGCTTCCAGGACGCCTTCAGGAACTCTCTGCGCGCGGCGGAAAAGTATTCCGGATAATGCAGCGCCTGCAGATCGTGGATCGTCACGACGTAAGGGACGCTCCCCTTCGCGGAGCGGGGCTTGCAGTACACCGGCACGTAGAGCAGGTCGACCCCCGAGGCGCGCACCTCGCGGTCGAAAAACATATTTTCCCAGGCGATGCGCTTCGCAGGGGACGCATTTTTCACCTTGCAGACATGCCGGGTCACATTCGGCCACAGGTCCGTCTCCGAGAAGCTGTAATCATTGTCCTGCGCCGTGAAAAGCACATATTCATTTGTCTGGTCCTGCGCCGCGATCCCCTGCAGCAAGGCACGAAGAAAACTCTCCGTGCCTCCCACGATGCCGGGCCGCAGCCACAGTGCATAGATTCCGATTTTCATACGATTGTCCTTAAGCGATCAGATCCTGTCTCCGACCGGGATGCCATACCGGTTGCAGAGCTTCAAAAACTCCTCCGAATCCGCGAAGCTGTTGAGAACATCCATCCGGGTATAGCCTTCGTTTTGCAGCTTATTCAGCCAGTGCTGTCTGCCCTCTTCGTCCGGCTCGCGTCCGAAGATCGTCTTGTAGAGGTGGAGCAGGTACCGCTCATCGTCGTAGCCCTTGCCGTTGAACTCATCGCTGTACAGGAAGCCGAAGACCACCTGACGTCCGGTGCTCTCATGCGAGACCAGGCGTCCGATCCAGTCCTCCTTCCCCTTCGGCTCCGATTCACGCTCGAGGGCGTACACATACATGCGCTCGACAAATTCCGCGACACCGGCGTCCTGCGTGCAGCCGGGGTACTGACAGTGTGAGGAAGGAATCGTCCCGTACTGCGGGGTATCGATCGGATCGCCGATCTCCATTCCATACTCGCTGCAGAGGTTCTTAAATTCCTCGCTGCCCGCGAAGCCCATGAAGATCGCTTCCCGTGACGATCCGTTCAGCATACGGTTTTGCCAGTCGGCGAAGCCCGCATCGTCCGGTTCTCGGTCGAACATTCCACGATAAAGCATGTAGATATAATGGTCGTTGCAGTAGTTTTTGCTCTTGAATTCATCGCTGAAGACGAAGCCGGCCGTCACCTGCGTCGCGGACTCGGCGCCGGTCATCAGGCGGTTCACCCAGTCTTCCATTCCGGCCGCGTCCGGCTCGCGGTCCAGGTACACCTGGTACAGACGGGTGACATAGGCACGGATCATGGATTCATCGGGCGGATCCGGAAGCGTGTAGAAGACGGGCTCCGAATTATTTGTCACGTACCAGGTCACCTTCCCGCCGATCACCACCGGCTGGCAGTCGGAGAGATTGGCCTCCATGGAGCGGACGCCTCCGACCGGATTGCCCCCTCCATCGAGATACTGGAACTTGACCACCGGCGTCCCGGAGTAGATATAGGTGTAGCCGCCACTATAATCGTAACGGTTTTTTTCCTGCCACAACACGACCATGGAATCGTCGGAGATTTTGACCAGATGTGCGTTGCTGACGCTTTTCGCCGCCCCCTCCTCGTAATTGGTCAGGTAGGAGATCGCTTTGCTGGTGAGGCTCCCTTTGTCATTGATGCACAGCCAGACATTGTGCGTCTGGTTGGTTTTGTAATTGTCATTCTGCCAGATGCTATTTCCGACCGAAATGTATTTGGCCTTGCCGACCTCTAATCCGCCGAGCATGGCACCGGTCGCATTGGCCCCGGTTTCTCCCTTGAAGGCGATGTTGGAGGAGTAGGTAAAGGACAGGTCCCATTTGGTGGAACCGGTATGGATCTTCCCCTTGTCCGCGGAGGTTCCGTAGTACCCGACGACCATGGCTCTCGGATAGGCATCCCCGTGATCGGCCGTGATGATCCGGTCACCGTCGAGGGCGATCATCTGGTTGAAGGAATGGCTGACATAGCCGTATTTTACGTTGGTGACCTCGCAGGCGGAATCGGACACCGTCATGTCACTTTTTTTGATCACCAGCTGTACATTGGCCTGATGCCTGGATCCGTCCTTGCTCTTGTACATCTGGTGGCAGGTGCGCACGTAGAGATAATTTGCCGTCTCGACCATGTCGGCGGATCCGGCGCGGAAGGGCATGTAGGTATTGCCCCCGTAGACGCTGGCCACCTTGGACTGGCGTACCCAGGAGGTATTGTATTTCACGACCCGGTAGACTTCCTTCGCATCGTCCTCCTCGGTATTGGAAGCGCCGAAGAGAAAATAATAGGCATCCGAGCCCGCATAGAAGCCGCCGAAATATTCGAGTTCGACATCGATGCTGCGGCTGCCGATCAGGCTAAACTGTTTGTCATAGGTTTCGACCACAATGGAGTTCTGATCCTCCAGGTACTCCACGCGGTAGAAATCGCCGTCACTCGCCGGCACCAGATAGGATTTCACCGGTTCTGCATAATACCCGCTGTACTCGTAGTAGCGGTTGGTGCTGGTCGCTCCGGCCCCTGCGACAAAGCCGTCCCCGATCTCAAAGTCCCCTCCCGGCGCCGTCACGGTCACGGAAACGGGATCCTCCTCGAGCGGGCCGCCCAGCGTCTCTTCGTAATCTCCGGGCGTCCATTCGCCTTCCGCCTGCGGGACATCTTCTTCCGCCCGTGCCACGGCCGCATCACCAAAAAAAGCGGCCCCTGCGAGCGAAAGGGAAAGCATGCAGGATACTATTTTTTTCATACGATTCTTTTTCATAAATCCACCCTCCTTTGTGCGTTTGGATGGAGCCTGTCCGCACGAAATGCACATACGTAAAGTATTATCTCATATTCGGACGCATTTTTCATCTTTTTTTGGGGAGGAAAAAACTCCTTTCCCACCGCGGAAACCTTTGCCCGCGCGGGCAAATAATGATAGACTGTAGGGGATTGCTGACGACAGAAAGGAAACCTTATGGCATCCAAGCCTTCCGTTTCGAACTTCAAAGCCTCCCCTGCGGAAAAAATCCTGGTTCTCGCCCTGATGACGAGTGCTTTTCTCCTTTTTTCCCTGTTTCTGCATCCGGCCTACGGAATCCTGGTCTATCCGGATGAGCTCCGCTACGTGGAGCTCGCCCGGAACATCGCTGCCGGGCGAGGCCTTCTGATCCGCAATCTGAACCTGGACTATCAGAAGATTCTCTACCCGCTTTTCCTCGCGCCCGCCTTCCTCGTCGCATCGGATCTGCGGCAGGCCTATCATCTGATCTTTGCGCTCAATCTGGCGCTCCTCGTCTCTACCACGCTTCCGGTGTACCTGCTTTCCCTGCAGCTTGTCCGAAAGCCCGCAAACCGGATCCTGATCGCAGCCTTCACCTCCTTTTCCTTCCCCATGCTCTGCTGCCAGACGATCATGACGGAAAGTCTGTATATCCCGCTCTCTGCTTGGACGTTCTACGCGCTGTATGTTTTTTTGAAAAAACGCACGCTCCCTTTGTCCTGCGCGCTCGGCGTTCTGTTTTATCTATGTTATCTGTGCAAGGAGATTGCCCTAAGTTATCCATTGGCCCTGGGCCTCCTGCTCCTGTACGAGGTGCTCCGCGGGAAGGAAAAAAGGACCGAATCCTTAAAGCTCCTGCTTGGGTTTTCCGGAACCTTTGCGCTGGCCTTCGTGCTGATGAAGCTCACCGCATTTGCAGGCGCCGGCAATTCCTATCACCAGATGGACCTGGCCTCGGTGGCCTCCCTTTCCAAAGTCGGCTACATGTTCTATTCCGGCCTGTACTATCTGCTCTTTATCCTGATCGCGCTGGGCTTCGTTCCGGTGGTGCGCCCGCTCCTGCGCGGAGGGCTTCGAACGTGCGAGGAAAAAAAGCTCTGGCAGTTTCTCGCCCTGTCCCTCCTCATCAGCGTCGCCACCATCGCCTATACGATCCTGGCGCGGGAGGAGTATCCTTCTCTCACCCCGCGGATCCACATGCGCTATATCTCGCAGTTTTTCTATCCCTTCCTGGTCCTGTATTTTGCAGCCAACGAATGGGACGAGGAGCAGCCGGTCACCGGGACCTCCAAATGGGTGACCGGGTTCTGTCTGGGACTTTTGGTCCTGATCGTCGTATTCTTACGTTCCATCGGAGCCGGCCCGGCGGTGGACTACACGGAGCTTTTCTACTTCCCGCGGATCAAGGAGCGTCTGGAATACTATGGCTGCGCGGAACCTGTGGCACTTCTCATCGTCCGGCTGTGGATCTCGCTCTCCTTCCTGGGGATCCTGGCGCTGCATGCCCGGGGACGTCACAGGCCGGCGCTGGCGCTTTTTTCGCTGTTTCTCTGCTTTATCAGCGCGTGGAATTTCTACTTCGGAGCGATCCGTTTTGAAAAAGCCTACGCGCTGACCTACGAGGAGACGCAGGAGGTGGTCGGCATCGGGCATCTCATGACGGAGCTGGCACCGTCCAGACCCCTGGTCCTTTTGCGCAAGGGGAGCGAATCCTATCTGACGGACCGGCGCCTTCTGGACAGCTATCTGCCGCTGGGCGCGGACTTTGCAAATGTGGAAGGGCTGCAGCTCGCCCAGCCCGGCGATGCGTTTGATTTTGCCCTGACAGAGCTTCCCTGCGATTCGGATCTGGGTGCCTATCCTGCAGACGCTGAGACCGATTTTGTCATCTGCGCGGGCGGCGTAGCGCTGACCGAGGATTCCGGAACGCTTCTGGCGCAGACAAGCCGCTTTCGCGTCTATGCCCTGACACGGCCGGGGTCCCTGCGGTATCTTCTCCCGGAGCCGTGATTTTCGCTTCGCTTAGGGCGTCATTCCCCCGGGATTATGATATACTTATCTGTGACCATTTCTTACGGAGCTGTCCGCATATGAAAAAATACGTTTCTTTTGGCCTGTGGGGGCTTTTGGGCGCCTACGCCGTATCAAATAAACTGCACATGCCGCCGGATCCGGCGCTCTATCCGGAGCGGGCCAATTACCTGAGCGCCTGTGTTTCGGAGCTTTTGGGGGATTACTCCTTCCCGCTGCTTTTGCTTGCCCTCGCGCTGGCCTTCTTCTTCGCTTACAGTGAGGAGGTCTCTCATAGTAGGGAAAAGACGCCGCCCGGTCACATCGTGCTCGCCTGCGTATTTTCGCTGATCCTCGTGATGGGGGAGAGTCTGGAGGAGACCTCGGACCTTCGCTGCATCTTCGGATCCGCAGCGAATTTTGGGAAGGCGGTGCTGATCTTTGCAGGATTTTTCCTGCTTCTTCTCCGGCTCCTGCAGATGCTGTTTTTCCTGATCGAAAGAGGCCGGGCCAGGCAAGGCGGGGAAAAAAACGGACTGACGGGAGAGCCCGGTAACTCCGCATCTTGTGGCGGATCCTCCCGCTCGGCGCGGTTTTGGAGCGCCCATGTCTTCGGAAAATCCTTCGGCCTCTTGTGGCTGATTTACGGACCCGTTCTCCTGCTCGCCTATCCCGGGAATCTGTGCTGGGATATCTGGGGGCAGATGAACATGATCCTCGGGGATGCGCCGCTGACCACGCACCATCCGCTGCTGCATACGCTGCTTGCGGGCGGGCTGACCAAGCTCGGGGGCACGGTCCTGGGAAGCTATGAAATCGGGCTCTTCCTGTACATGCTCGTGCAGGACCTGCTCTTTACCGCGGCGCTGGCAAGTACCGTGGCCGTGCTGGCAGGATATGCATTCCCGGGTGCCGGCAGCAAAGCAAAACCGGCTGTTGTCGCAGGCACTCTTCCCGCGTGGACCCTAACGGCGCTGCAGGCGCTGTACATGTTTACGCCGGTCTATTCCAATATGGCATCGACCGCGATCAAGGACATCCCGTTTGTCAGCTGCTTTATCTTCTACATGGTGCTGCTGACGCTGCTCTGGGAGCGGGGGATGTGCTCCTCCTACGGCAATCCTGCTTCCGGCGAGGATCCGAAGCCTGCAAAAAAGGTTCCGCTTACGTCCTCCGGAAAGCCCCATCACTGGAACATGTCCCTGCGGATGCTCCTCGTCTGCTTCGTCCTCGCCCAGATGGGCGTGATCTTAATGCGCAACAACGGAAAACCCCTCCTGGTGCTTTCGCTGGTGCTGATGACGCTCCAGGTCCTGCTGCAGGGACGGAAAAAGCGGAAATCACAGCGTTCCTCTTCCAAAAAAGGCGCAGGCTTTGGACAGATGCGCAGGCTCCTCCTTACGATCTCGCTTCCGTCGCTGGTGGCGATCCTGCTGGGAAGCGCCGCAAGTTCTACTCTGGCCGGTGCGCTGCACGCCGAGGAGAACAATACCGCCGAGGTGCTTTCTCTTCCGGTCCAGCAGACGGCGCGCTACCTGCAGCTGTATCAGGACGAGCTGACCCCGGCAGAACGCGCCGGCATCGAAGGCATGTGGGGAGATGTGGCCGAAATGGCGGCTTCCTACGATCCGAAGATCGCCGATCCCGTGAAGGCGCTCTATGTGCGAGATGCTTCCGGAGCAGACGTGGCGGCTTACCTGAAGGTCTGGGCCGGGTGCTTTTTCAAGCATCCCGGGGTGTATTTCGATGCCTTCTTTGTCCATGTCTACGGTTGGTTTGATCCGGGCGTATCCAATTCGATCCGCTACGAGACCGAAGACCTGCCGATCGCGCAGAGTGGGCTGTTCCACGGTGCCTCCCGGCTGCTCATTTTCATCTACCGCATGCTGGGCCGGTTTACGCCGCTTGCCATCTGGGAAAATGTGGGGCTGTACACCTGGGGACTGCTCCTTCTGACCTATGAGATGCTGCGCAGGCGCAAGACGACAGGTTTCCAGGTCGAATCCGCTTCGCCCCTTGATGATGCTTCTTCCGGTGAGGCTGCTTCGTCCCTGAACGCCGCGCCGGTCCTCTGGCCGCTATACGTAACGCTGCTGATCTGCATGGCCTCGCCCGTCTTTTTCGGGCACCCGCGCTATGCGTTCCCGATCATGTTCACGCTGCCGTATCTGATCTTGTGGTTTGAATCTTCGCTCCGGCGAAGCGGACCGCAGACGCCCGCCGCTTGAAAGCGGGCATAGAATTTTGAATCACAGAATGGAGATTCGTTCATGCAAAAGCTTTTAGAGCTTTGGAAAAACAGGTACAAGGACTCTGCCGCGGAATTTGACATAGCCCGCTCGCAGACCGCCAAGGGTCTCGCGATCCTGCTGCTTTTGTTCTATCATCTCTTCCACGAGGCGTGGGAGATCGAGGAGATGTCCGTAAACACGGCGCCCTTCACCAATGAGGCGCTGATCGCTGCTAGCCGGTTCGGCAATATCTGCGTGGCCATGTTCGTCTTCCTGACCGGATTCGGGATCGCGAAGGGATTACAGAAGCTCTCCGGAAAATCTTTTCCTTCGGGGAACGCCCGCACCCTTGAAATCTTCGCGCAGGCCATCCGCCGCGCCGGGAAGCTCATGGGGAACTTCCTGCTTCTGTATCTGTCCGCGCTTCTGGTCTTTTTCGGGAAGCTGGATCTCGCCGGACTCTACGGCGCCGGCAAGCAGGGAATCCTGCACGGCCTGACCGATGCGCTTGGCCTGTCCAGCCTGTTCGATACGCCGACGATCAATGAGACCTGGTGGTACATGGGACTGGCGTTTGCCCTGATTTTCCTCGTACCGGTCCTGTATCTGGCCTATGAAAAAATCGGGAACGCCCTGCTCCCGATCGCCCTTCTCGTCGCTTTGCTGATTCCCATGAATGACGGGCTGCGGATGTATCTGTTTACCGCGGCCATGGGCGTGTGTGCGGCCGGCGGCGGATGGCCGGAGCGCGCCGCTTCCGGGTGGAAGGTTCCCGCTTTGCAGTGGATCTGGTATATCGTCCTCCTTGCGATCGCTGCGCCCCTGCGCCAGAATTACATCGTTCAGGAAAGCTACCTGCCCCTGGCGGATGCGCTGATTGCTTTGCTTTTGGTGAATTTCGCCGGCGGACTGCTGCACCGCATTCCCGGTCTGCGTCAGGTGCTCGGATTCCTGGGACGCCATTCCATGAATATGTACCTCATCCACACCTTCTTCTATCTGCTGGTGTGGCGCGAGGTGATCTATTATTTCCACCCTTGGTATGTGACCTGGCTCGTTCTGATCCTGGTTTCGCTCCTGTACTCCGTGATGCTGGAGCTGATCAAAAAAGGCGGAAAATGGCTGATCGGGCGCCTCTTTCCCTCCGGGGAATCCGCGACCCACTGACCGGATCTGTTCCTGCCGTAAAGAAACCCGAAAAGAAAACAGGGGATCTGAAGAAAGCTTTCAGATCCCCTGTTTTTGCAGTTCTGTCTGTAATTTTTTGCGGGCTCTCTGGATGGCATTGTCCGTGGACTTGGGATCCTTCCCCAGCTCCGCGGCCACCTCGGAACAGGTTTTGCCGGTGAGATAGAGCGTAAAACACTGGCGTTCCACGGGGGTGAGGATCTCTTCGATCGCTTTTCCGATCCGCGCCGTGCGCTCCTGCGAGAGGATGGACTCCTCCGGGCCGGCTCCGGTGTCCGGAATCTCCAGCGCGCCGTCTCCCTCTTCCTCATCTCCGAAGATGGAGACGTAATTGTTGAGGAATTTGTGCTTATTTTCATTCGCCCGGTCGATTACCGTCTTGATCCGCCGGAACACGCAGGTGTGGGCGAAAGTGGAGAATTTCGCATTTTTCCCGGGACGATAATCCTGAATCGCAGAGAACAGGCCCACCATTCCCTCCTGGATCAGATCATCCTCCTCCCCGCCGAGCAGGAAGTATTTCCGGGCGACGCTTCGCACCAGATTTTTGTAACGGTCCACCAGGAGATTCTCAACGCAGCGGCGCTCCTCGATGTCCTTCGAGGCCGCGTGCACCGCGAGAAGATCCTCGTCCGATTTTTTCTGAAGTGTTTTGTAATTCATTCGCTTCCCGTTTTGCTTTCGGTTTTTTCAAAATCACCTTATTTTGCCTGCAGTCTCTGGCGGACAATTTCATAGGCGAGCACGCCTGCTGCCACGCTGGCATTGAGGGAGTCGATGTCGCCCTTCATGGGGATCGCAGCCACCATGTCGCAGTGCTCCTTCACGAGTCGTCCCACGCCGCTTCCTTCGTTGCCGATGACGAGGCCGATCGGGCCGGTGAGGTTCAGATCATACATGACGCTGCCGTCCATATCGGCGCAGACAAACCACATGCCCTTCTCCTTCAGTTCTTCCATGGTGCGGGTCAGGTTCGTCACCTTCGCCACGGGCGTATAATTCAGCGCTCCCGCAGAGGTACGCGCCACGACCGCCGTCAGCCCGACCGCGCGATCCTTCGGAATGATGACCCCGTGCGCTCCGGCGAGATTCGCCGTACGGATGATGGCACCGAGATTGTGCGGATCCTCGATGTTGTCGAGCAGCAGCACAAAGGGCGGTTCCCCTTTCTGCTGCGCATTCTTTAAGATGTCGTCCACAGTGGCATATTCATAAGCCGCCGCGATGGCGATCACGCCCTGGTGCTTGCCCGTTTCGGACATCTGATCCAGGCGTTCCTTCGTCACATATTTGACGATGGTGTCATTTTTCTTGGCTTCGCGTTTGATCGAAACCACCGGTCCGTCCTGACATCCGTCCAGGACAAAGATCTTGTCGATCGGCTTGCCGGAGCGGAAGGCTTCGAGCACCGCGTTTCTTCCTTCGATGGTAAATTCCGTATATCCCATGTTTATCCTCTATAAACTTAACCCGGCCGCCTGCAGCCCCTCCCGGAGCAGCCATGTGGCACGCTGTGTCTGCCCGTGCAGATACAGGAATCCGATGAGGGCCTCGACCCCGGTGGCTTTGTGATATTCCGCCATGGACACGCTGCGCGCTGTATGATTGGGACTCGCATTTTTGCCGCGGCGCAGAATGTCACTTTCCGCGGCAGTCAAAAGCTCGCTGCTTTCCAGTGCTTCATAGACCTTGCTCTGTGCCGAAGCGGATACATATTTTGTCACCTTGCGGTGAAGCTCCTTCGGCGACATCCGGCCCGAAGCGGTGAGCGTGGTCCGCAGGATCAGCTCGTACACCGCATCTCCCACATAGGCAAGCATCACCGGCGACGGATCCTCCCAATCGCCGGTGACGCCCATATTCTCACAGATTCCGCGGGCCAGCTCGTCCATCCGGCCCTGCGCGGTTATGCTCTCTTCCACTTTACGCCCTCCCGGGTGTCTTCCAGCACGATGCCCATGCCCAGGAGCTGATCACGGATCGCATCTGCTTTGGCAAAATCCTTTGCCTTCTTGGCCGCGGTACGCTCTGCGATGAGGGCCTCGATCTCGGCCACATCCTCGCCCTCCGCTGCGGGAGCCTCGGCTGCCGCCTCCGTCAGAAGTCTTAATCCCAGGACCGTGTCGTAGTCCGCGATGATGGCTCTCTTGGTGGCTCCGTTCACGTCTGCCTTCAGCACGTCATAGAGCAGGGTGATGCCCATGGCGGTGTTCACGTCATTGCCTACGATCTCGGCGAATTTGTCATGCCATTCCTTTACCGCCGCCTCGTCGATGCTCCCCTCTTCCGGGATCCTGAGTACGCGATCCTTCAGCTTTTTGTAGGTGTCTGCCGCCTGACCCAGGGCCTCGTAGGAGAAGGTCAGCGGCTTGCGGTAATGAGACTGGAGGACAAAGAAGCGGTAGGCAATTGGGTCGTACCCCTTCTCCTCGAGCAGGGAAACGGTGAGGAACTCGCCCTTGCTCTTGCTCATCTTGCCGGTCTCGTCATTCAGGTGATGGACATGGAACCAGTAATTGCACCACTTGTGACCGACGAAGGCCTCACTCTGGGCGATCTCGTTGGTGTGGTGCGGGAACATGTTGTCAATGCCGCCGCAGTGGATGTCCATGCGCTCGCCCAGATGCTTCATGCTGATGCAGGAGCACTCGATGTGCCATCCGGGATAACCCACGCCCCAGGGGCTGGGCCACTTCAGAGCCTGGTCCTCGAACTTGGACTTGGTAAACCACAGCACGAAATCATTTTTGTTCCGCTTGTTGGTATCCTCGGTGACATCCTCCCGGACGCCCACCTGCAGATCCTCCTCGCTCATATTGCCGAAGACATAGTATTTGTCCAGCTTCGATGTGTCAAAATAGATGTTCTCGCCGGCCTTGTAGGCATAGCCCTTCTCCAGCAGCACCTCGATCATGTGGATGAACTCGGGGATGCAATTGGTGGCAGGCTCCACCACATCCGGCATCTTGATGTTCAGCTTCGCAAAATCACTGAAAAAAGCGTCGGTGTAGTATTTTGCGATCTCCATGACGGACTTGTGCTCACGCTTGGCACCGGAGAGCATTTTGTCCTCGCCGGTATCGGCATCGGAGGACAGATGCCCCACATCCGTGATGTTCATGACACGCTTCACGTCATATCCGGAAAACCGCAGGAGCTTCTCCAGCACGTCCTCGCAGATGTAGCTGCGGAGGTTCCCGATGTGAGCGAAGTGATACACGGTAGGGCCGCAGGTGTACATCTTCACCTTCCCGGGCTCGTTGGGGACAAACTCCTCTTTCTTTCTGGTCAGGGTATTGAAAATCTGCATAATTTCACTCCTTATGGAATAAATCTTCTATTGGATCAACGCATCCCTGCGGTACCGGGTGCTGCCGGGACCGCGTTCGGACGGCGCAGTTACTGTGCGGTACGACCACTACAACCGCTACAGCTGCCGCAGGCGGGACCTGCGGGACCGGAAGGACCGGCGAACTGAGCCGTGATATCGACCGGGCTGACCGCGAGGTCGAAGGGACTCGAGATGCTGCAGATGGCCTGTGCGGAGATACCCTCTCCCGCGCCGGTAAAGCCGAGACCTTCCTCGGTCGTCGCCTTCACATTCACCTGCAGGATCTGCAGATGCAGCGCGTCTGCGATATTCTGGCGCATCTCATCGATGTAGGGGCGCATCTTCGGCGCCTGGGCGATGATGGTCGCGTCGATATTTTCAATGACAAAGCCATGGTTGTTCACCATGTCGCCGACTCTGGCCAGCAGATCCAGACTATTTGCCCCTTCAAAGGCGGGGTCCGTGTCCGGGAAATGCTTCCCGATATCTCCCAGCGCCGCGGCGCCGAGAATGGCATCGCTGATGGCATGCAGCAGCACGTCCGCATCCGAATGGCCCAGAAGCCCCTTCTCGTAAGGGATCTTCACGCCGCCGATGATGCAGTCTCTGCCTTCCACCAGACGGTGGACATCATATCCGATTCCTACTCTCATCAGAACAACTCCTTCGTCAGATACTGGTAGATCCCCTCGCTCTTCTCGCGCCAGGAATCACAGATGTGCTCCGCAATCTCCTCCGTCGGCACGGACAGCGTCAGGTCCATCAGCTTGATGTCGCGGTCCTGCACCACGAGGTGCGTCTCAAACTCACCGGTCGTGGACTTGTAATAATCCCCGTAGACTGCGAGCTCGTTTTTCATCTCAAAAGCATTGTCGCGGAAATAATCCTCGATCTCATTCTTGATCCCGTCGCTGATCCGGTTGCGGAAATAAAACAGCGTCTCCTTGCCCTCGCCGGTGATGCACAGATGTGTGCGGTTGTGGGAGGACTGGGCCTGCGACACACTGATCAGACCATTGTCGATCAGCTCGCTCTGGGCCTGCGACAGAGTGATGAAATCCGCGTACCCGCTGCCCAGGATAAAATCACTGATCTGGGCGCTGGTCATGAGGAAATCCACGCGGTTTAACATATACAGAATAATCAGTTTACATAAGGTCAGACTTTCGGATTCCAAACAATTCTCTCCCGTCTTATCTCTTGATATGGCTCTTGACCGCCTCGGCCACCTTCTCGGCGACCGCGCTGTTGAAGGCTTCTGGCATGATATTGTCCTCGCACAGCTCGCTGTCCGGTACCAGGGAAGCGATGGCCTCCGCAGCCGCCAGCTTCATCTCCTCGGTGATCTGCGGAGCGCGTCCCTCGAGCGCCCCCTTGAAGATGCCGGGGAAGGCGACCACGTTGTTGATCTGGTTCGGGAAATCGCTGCGGCCGGTGCCGACGATGCGCGCGCCTGCTGCCTTGGCCTCATCGGGCAGGATCTCGGGCACGGGATTGGCCATCGCCATGATGATCGCGTCCTTGTTCATGGAGCGGACCATATCCTGCGTCACGACGCCGGGTGCGGAGACACCGATGAAGATATCGGTTCCGACCATGGCATCCGCAAGCGAACCGGTGCGGTTCTCGAGATTGGTCACCTCGGCCATCTCCTTCTTGATCCAGTTGAGGTCGGTGCGGGCTTTTGCGATCATGCCCTTGGTATCGCACAGGGTCAGGTGCTTGAAGCCGTAGAGCATCAGCAGCTTGGAGATGGCGATGCCGGCAGCGCCGGATCCGTTGACCACGACGCGGCAGTCTTCCTTCTTCTTGCCGATGATCTTCAGCGCATTGATCAGGCCGGCGAGCACCACGATGGCGGTTCCGTGCTGGTCATCGTGGAAGACGGGGATATCCAGCGTCTCCTTCAGTCTGCGCTCGATCTCGAAGCAGCGGGGCGCGGAGATATCCTCCAGATTGATCCCGCCGAAGCCGGGCGCCAGATACGTCACCGCCTTGATGATCTCCTCGGTATCCTGCGTATCCAGACAGATGGGCACGGCATTCACACCGCCGAATTCCTTGAACAGAACGGCCTTGCCTTCCATGACCGGCATAGCGGCATGGGGGCCGATATTGCCCAGGCCCAGGACCGCGCTTCCGTCGGAGACGACCGCGATCGTATTGGCCTTCCAGGTGTATTTGTAGGCGGCTTCCTTGTCCTTCGCGATCACGCGACAGGGCTCCGCAACGCCCGGCGTATAGGCGATGGACAGGGCCTCTCGCGAGTCCACCTTCGCCTTGGCCGTCGTATCAAGCTTTCCGTTCCAGTCCTCATGCTTCTTCAGTGCAACTTCGTAGATATCCATTTTTTCTCCTTTGCCTTCTCACAGCTCCCCGCGCTGCCTTTTTGCTTCTTCTTCCTTGATCCGCCGGAAGTGCTCGCGGATCTTGACCTCGTACCCGTTGCCGCTCGGCCGGTAGAATTCATGCCCGCTGAGCTCGTAGGGCAGATACTGCTGCTGCACGTAATCATTGGGAAAATCGTGCGCGTACAGATACCCTGTGCCATGCCCCAGCTTGGCGGCTCCCTTGTAATGCGCGTCCTGCAGATGCGACGGGATCGGCAGATTGCCGCTCGAAGCCACCTCCTGCATCGCCTGCTCCACGGCTACGTAGGCCGCGTTGCTCTTCGGCGCACAGGCCACATAGATGGCCGCATGGCTCAGGATGATCTGGGCTTCGGGCATGCCCACCCGCTCTACTGCGAGGGAGGCATTCACCGCCACCATCAGGGCCATGGGATCCGCGTTCCCGACATCCTCGGAGGCGCAGATCATGATGCGTCTGGCGATAAAGGTCACGCTCTCGCCGGCGTACAGCATCCGGGCGAGATAATATACCGCGGCATCCGGGTCGGACCCGCGCATACTCTTGATAAAGGCCGAGATCGTATCGTAGTGGTTGTCGCCGTCCTTGTCATAGCGCACGGCGCGCTGCTGGATACATTCCTGGGCCACCTCGAGGGTGATCCGGATCTGCCCCTCCGCGTCCGGCGGCGTCGACAGGATGCCCAGCTCCACGGCGTTCAGCGCCTTGCGCGCGTCGCCGCCCGCGATATCCGCCAGGAAATGCACCGCGTCCTCATCGATGGAGGCCCCGTAGGAGCCCATGCCGCGCTCCGGATCCGTGACGGCGAGCCGGATCAGCGACTCGATATTTTCCTGCGAGATCGGTTTTAATTCAAAGATGATCGAGCGGGAAACCAGTGCCCCGTTGACCTCAAAATACGGATTTTCCGTGGTCGCGCCGATGAGGATCAGCGTCCCGTCCTCGACGAAGGGCAGGAGGTAATCCTGCTGTCCCTTGTTGAAGCGGTGGATCTCGTCGATGAAGAGGATCGTGCGGTTCCCGGTCATCGCCAGGTTCGCCTTCGCCTTCTCGACGACCTGCTCCATGTCCTTCTTGCCCGCAACGGTGGCGTTGATCGAGGTAAATTCCGCGCTCGTCGTGTTCGCGATCACCTTCGCGATGGTCGTCTTGCCCGTGCCGGGCGGCCCGTACAGTATGATGGAACTGAGCTTGTCCGACTTGATCGCGCGGTAGAGCAGCTTGTCATGCCCCAGGATATGCTCCTGCCCGACGACCTCGTCGATCGTCCGCGGACGCATGCGCGCCGCCAGAGGCGCTTCCTTCTCCTTCGCGCTCTGTCCCATGTATTCAAATAAATCCATCTGATCCATGTCTT
>JAFYEE010000088.1 GCA_017544405.1 Lachnospiraceae bacterium | reverse complement strand
GGACGGCAGTTCTCGATGATCAGCCGGATCCGCGCCGCAGGCATCTCCTCGTCGATCGGCACGTAAAAGCATCCAGCGGCGATGGTGCCGAAGAAGCTGACGATCTCCCGCGGACTCTTCCGCAGATACAGAAGCACCGGCTCTTTTTCGTATCCTTTCCGGATCAGCACCGAGGCCACGGAGTTCATATGATCCCGAAGCTGACGGAAGGTATAGCACACCTCGTCGTCCAGAAAGGCCGGTTTGTCCGGCACCCGCTTTGCGGTCTCCTCCAGATAATCCAGTACATGATTTTGCATAAGAAATTATTCCCTTCCGGTGATCAGTTCCTGATATTCGCTCTTGAGCCGCCCGCAGCGGAGCACCGAGGCCCGCGCCAGCACATCCAGCGCATCCAGATATCCGCCGCCGAGCGGATAATCCCGCTTGATCATCGACAGCTCCGTGCAGCCGAGCACGATCACTTCCGCTCCCTGTCCCCGCAGCTCCTGACTGACCTTCTTGAACTTCTCCATCTCGATGGGAGCTCCCGCTTTGACATCCCGGAAGATCAGATCCATCACATAGCGCTGGCCGGTCACGGAGGGAAGCACGAGGCCGATCCCTTCTTCCTGCAGTGCCTGTGCGAAGATCCCGCTCTCCACGGTGCCGTCCGTCGCCATCAGGCCGACCGTGCGGATGCCGCGCGCACTTAAGTATTGCGCCGTCTCGCGAATGCCGTGGATCACCGGGATCCCGATCTGTTCCTGAAGCTGGGCCTGAAAATAGTGCGCCGTCATACAGGGGATGGCCAGCACCGTCGCTCCCATCCGCGCCAGTCCCTTACCCGCGCGCACCAGCTCCGGAAGCGGGCTCTCCTCGCTGCGTCCCAGAATGTACGCCGTGCGGTCGGGCGTCCCCGGGATCTGATGCAGCACCAGTTCCATATGTTCCTGATCGGTCCGGGCATCCGTCATCTGTGTCAGAAGCTGCAGAAAATAAGCTCCCGCCATCGGTCCGAGCCCGCCGATGATTCCCAGCATTTCCATCCTCTTCTCTCCCCCGGCCCTCCGGGATCCTGCGCGTTTTCCTATTGCCCGACGATCTCGGGATAGTCGTCTCTCACATACATGTGCGAGTTGTGATGCTCTGCGGAGTAAGCCATCAGAGTGGCATCGTCCACATAGCACAGATACGGGTGATCCGAGCGTCTGCAGGCGTCGAAATGATACCAGCCCTCCCCAATATTGACCAGATTCCAGAAATGCTTCCGGCTCGTCGGGATCTTGCAGATATCGATGTTCTCGATCCCGGCCCGCGTCAGCAGCACCTTGGAGGTACTCGCGTAGGTCAGGCAGTCTCCGGTGCGCATCACCAGCCCCTCATAGGCAGCCGGCACCCAGTCGGCTCCGTCCTCGGTCTTGCCGCGGTTCTCGTAGCCGATGTTGTTGTAGACATAGCTGTAAATCTTTTTGAGCTTCTCCATCTCCGTCATGTCCGGCGTCAGGATATCGGCAAGCACCTGATCCGCCAGCGCGTTCACCTCATCGATGGAGATATCCCGGTGCAGCACCGTGATCTGGATCGTCTGCTGCGTCGTATTTCCAGCGCGGTCCGTCGCCGTGTAGGTTGCGCGGTAGATGCCTTCCTTGTTCGGATCCACATCCGGCGCATCCACCGTAAATGTGATATCCGTGTCACAATTGTCCGTGACGGTCACGCCCTGCTTGTAGGCCAGGGTATCGCCCTCGCGGATCACCATATCCTTCACACCCTCCATCACCGGCGCTTCCCGGTCGATGGTCAGGGTCAGCATCGCCCTGCGGGAGGAGGTATTCCCACCCTCGTCGGTCCCGATGATCTCCACCTCCTGGGGCTGCTCGGAGGTCAGATCCGGCTCCGTAGCATAGGACCAGGACAGATCCGTCGCATCGCTCACCTCCGTCACAAAGCTCCCGGGAGTGAATCCGGAGCTTGCAAAGCACTGAAGATCCTGCACCGAGAAGGAAGGCGCTTTCGTATCCGTCACATGCAGGAAGGTGAGAAAATGCTCTCCCTGCACTCCGCTCAGGATCTCCAGCGTGCCCACATGATGCATGTCGTCCTCCGAAGGAGCGCTGATGATCTCCGCGTCCGCAAAATCACCCACCAGCAGATCGGAAAGCCCCGGCACCGGATCTCCTGCCTCGAGGGTAAGCTCCGGCAGCACCGGACTGACCGTCAGCTCGGAGAGAACCTCCGTGACATTCCCGCCCTCATCCGTAAGCAGGAGCGCTACCTGCGAGGTTCCGATCCGGTCAAAGTCCGGACGCCCGGCAAAGGAGACCGACACCTGCGTCATATCCTGAATATCCGTCACAAAATCCGCCGCTTCCGCGCGTTCCCCGTAGAGAATCGTAAGAAGCTTTGCGGCCGCCTGCGGAGCGACGGTATCCTCCGTCACAAGCGTCACATGGTACCGGTACAGCCCGGAGCGGATCGTCAGCTCCTGCTCGCCGGGATGCGCGGTATCCGGGAGAAATCCAGGTTCCTCGTACGCGGCGCTCTTCGAAGGATCCCGCAGAAAATCGGTCGCCAGCACCTGTGTTCCCACCTCGGCCACCGCACGCATGCGCATGCGGGAGCTGTAATCCCGGTAGACGGCAAAGCCGGCGAGCCCCAGGGCTGCGAGAAGCAAAAGCACAAGGACCAGAGCTGCCCCTTTTTTCCTGCGGCGCTTCCTACCGCTCCCGCTTCTTCCGCGTCCGCCATCCTCGCTCCGGACCGGACGCTCCTTTACGGGAGCTGCGTTTTCTTCTGTTGTCCCGGCGTCGAGATCTTCGATCTCCCACGCCGTATCTTTTGACTGTTTGCTCATATTAACAATAACCCGCCATGACAAACTGCAGACTGGTCTCTCCCCGATAGGTGTTCAGGGACAGGCGATAGGTGATGCTCAGCACCGCGCTCCCGCGCCCCTGCTCCAGCGCCTCCATGCTTCCCGCGCCGCACTTCTCCTCCACATAGGACCCGAACCGGTCCAGATCGAGGAAACAGGTCAGCTCCGCGCGGTCTCCATCCGGACCCGCCACGCGAAATCTTCCGTACTGCCCCCCTGCTCCCGAAGCGTTTCAGCCCCAGGAAGGTCACATTTTTCTGTGCAAAAAGCGGCTGTGGATTTCCCGTGCCGGTGGGCTCTAAGCGCTCCAGCTCCCGGGCCAGTTCCATCGTCGCATAACCGAACGGCATCGCCGCATCGATATAGACCATAGAACGGAAGTCGTCTTCTGTCAAGCCTGCGCGCGCGTTCAGCTCCCTGCGCAGCGTTTCGATGTCCTCCTCGCGCATGGAAAGGCCGGCTGCCTGGGCATGACCGCCGTATTTGGTAAAAAGCTCCTTCACCTCACTCATACGGTCATACATGGGATAGGCCTCGATGGACCGCCCGGAGCCCTTGATCCCCTCCGCACCCCGGGTGAGGATAAAGACCGGATGAGAACTGCTCTCGCGCACCTTGCCCGCGATGATGCCCGCGATGCTCTCGTGTACCTCCGGGAGAAAGATCACCCAGACCGCCTGCTCCTCCAGATGGTGCTCTTTGGCATACACAAGCGCCTCATCGACCCCTTTTTGCGTCATGTCCTTGCGGCTGTCGTTGAGCCCCTTGATCTGGGAAGCCATCAGGATCGCCTGGCGGTAATTCCGCTCACGGAAAAGATCCAGCGCGTCCATGGCGGTGCCGAGACGCCCGGTCGCATTCACGCATGGACCGAGGACAAAACCCAGATGGTAGCAGCTCAGCTTCGAAGGATCCAGCGCGTTCGCCTCCATCAGCGCCTTGAGCCCGGGATTGCCCGTATGCTTCATGCGCTCGATCCCCTCTCGCACGACGATCCGGTTTTCATTCAGAAGCGGCATGACATCGCAGACCGTTCCGAGCGCGGCGAACTGCAAAAGCTCGTCCATCGCGCCGCCCAGAGCCTCGCTTCCGGTGCGCTCTCGCATCTGCGTCATCACCTTGTAGGCCACCATAGCGCCGCAGATCTCCTTAAAGGGATAGGGGCAGTCCGCACGGTGCGGATCCACGACGGCCCGCGCCTTCGGAAGAAGCTGCGTCCGCGATCCATCCTCCTCCTGCCGGTAAGGCACCTCATGGTGATCGGTCACCAGGAGCTCCAGCCCCAGCTCGGCCGCACGCTCGGCGGCATCCATCGCCGAGATCCCGTTGTCACAGGTCAGGATCACCTGCGTCCCTTCCGCAGCCGCCTGCGTGACCATGTCCGGATTCAGTCCGTATCCGTCCCGCACGCGGTGAGGAATGGCAGCGTCCACCTGCGCTCCGAGGAGCTCCAGCCCGCGCACGAGGATGTAGGTGGACGTGACTCCGTCGACATCGTAGTCTCCGATCACGCGGATCTTCCGGCCCGCCGCGATCGCTTCCTCCAGCGCCCGGGTCAGCTCATCCATATCCTTCAGAAGCCCCGGACTGTGCAGTTCCTCCATTGTTCCACAGAGAAAAGAACGGGCTTCGGACAGCTCCGTGATCCCCCGGTTGCGAATGATCTTCGCAACCAGAGGATCGACATTCAGCGCCGAGGCCCATTCTTTCAGATCCACGGATTTTTGCATCAAAATCCATTGTTCCATATTATTTCGCAGATTCCTTCTTCTTAAATCCGGTCTTCATCAGATACCAGAACGCACCGGCCAGGCAGACAGAGGAATAGCAGCCACATGCGATACCAACCATCAGAGGCAGCGCGAAATCGCGGATGCTGGACACACCGAGGAAGTACAGGAAAGCCACCATGACGAAGGTCGTCAGGGAGGTGAAAATACTTCTCGAAAGGGTCTGCGTGACACTCTTGTTGATCGTCTCCTCCAGGGAATCTCTCGGGGTCAGGTTCCGGTTCTCACGCACACGGTCAAAGATAACGATCGTGGCATTGATGGAATAACCGACGATGGTCAGCATGCAGGCCACAAAGGTATTGGTCACGGAGACACGTGCGATCGCGTAGAACGCGAGGACCACGAGCACATCGTGGGCCAGAGCCAGGATGGAGCTCAGGCCGAACCGCAGATCCTTGAACCGGATGCGGATGTAGATCAGCATACAGACGATGGCCACGAGCACGGCGATGAGCGTATCGCGCTTCATCTCGTTACTGATGGTGGAGCTGATCGTCTCAGAGGTGATCTGTGCTTCCGTCACGCCGAAATTGGAGATCAGAGCCTGGTTCAGCGCTTCTCTGGTCGGCACATCGATGGAGCCGGTCTTGAAGATAACTTCATTGGTGCCCTGCACGGTCTGGATCTGAACCTCGCTGCCGGTCACCTCGCGGATGATCGGAGCAACCTCATTCGTCAGATTGGTCAGGTCACGACTCTCATTGAAGTCCACCGTCGTAGCGGTACCGCCGACGAACTCCAGCGAATAGTTCAGTGCACCGTTGCCGCCGGCCTTCTGCACGATCATCACGACGATGCCGGCGAGAATGACTGCGCAGCTTACGATGATAAATACAAACTTTTTGGAAAGGAAGTCAATGCTCTTGCGCTCCTTGCCGATCCCATAGAACTTCGGATCCTTAAGGCCCAGAGCAAAGAACGCGCGCAGAAGCCATCTGGTCACCACAAGGGAGGTGAACATGGAAAGCACGATACCGAGGGCCAGCGTCTGAGCGAAGCCCTTGACGGAGCCGGGACCCAGAAGCAGCAGCACCACGGCTGCGATCAGCGTCGTCACGTTGCCGTCGATGATGGCGGACAGCGCCTTGTCAAAACCGATCTTGATGGAGGACTGCACCGTCTTGCCGGTGGCGAGTTCCTCACGGATACGTGCAAAAATGACCACGTTTGCATCCACTGCCATACCGATGGAGAGGATGATACCGGCGATGCCGGACAGGGTCAGTGTCATGTCAAAGCCGTTGAGCAAAAGGACCACCAGGGCCACATAGGCAACCAGTGCCAGAGAGGCTGCGAGACCGGGCAGGAAATATACCGCGATCATGAAGAGGACCACCACGATGAATCCGAACAGGCCGGCCTTCAGGGACGTGGAGATCGCTTCCTCACCGAGCTGCGCACCGACGACCTTGGAATGGAGCTCTTCGAGCTCGAGGCTCAGTCCGCCGATACGGATGGTGGAAGCAAGCTGATCTGCCTCATCAAAGGTGAAATTACCGGTGATCTGTGCGTTGCCGTCGGTCAGGGCTGCCTGCACTCTCGGAACGCTTACAAAAGCATCATCATAATAGATCGCGATGGTTTCTCCGTTCGCATACGCCTTGGTCGTCGCATCCGCGAATTTCTGTCTGCCCTCATCCGTCATGGTCAGGGAGACCGCGTACTGCGCGTTCTGCATATTGTCGGAGGAAGAGACCGCCTTGGCATCGGCGACATCGGTACCCTCAAGCACGATGGAACCGTCCGCAAGCATCTCGTCGATGGTCTTGTTCAGCACATAACCGCCGGACGAGTAGCTGTAGTTCGCCGCGCCGTTCGCATCCGTTTCCGCGATGAAATACAACGTACCGGGCTTGCCCAGCTCCTGCAGGATCGCGTTGGCATCGGAGACACCCGGGATCTCGATGTTGATCCGGTTCGTGCCCTCCTGATAGACCTGTGCTTCGGTGCTGTAGTTCACAACACGCTGCTGCAGCTTGTAGATCGTATCCGCCATATCCGTGGCATCGGGATTCTCATCTCCCACCACCTGATACGTGATACTGACACCGCCGGCCAGATCCAGGCCGAGAGAGATGTCGGATGCGCTTGCCGTACCATACGCGTCGGTTCCCCAGATGTCGATGTATCCGACACCCAGCGTCACCAGCAGAATGATCAGCAAAATGATGACTGCCTTACTCTTTTTCATGACTTCCATTCCTTTCGGTAGATATGCGGCATGCAAAAATCATGCACACCGTTTAATAAAATACTCTTTCCGGCGGAGAATTTCAAGCATCCGCGGAGGATTCTTCGTCCTCCTCCGTCGCTTCGACCGCCTTGAGCATGATCGCACATTCGATCCGTTTTCTCTGAAGCTCACATCCCACCTCATAGACATCCGTGATGCTGTGGTGGAAATTGTAGGAATTCGCCGCGCAGCCGCCGCTGCAGTAGAACTTGGCAAAACAGTTCCTGCACTGCTCGCGCGCGTAGACATTGCAGCTCTTGAACGTATCGCGGATATCGGTCCGCAGGATCCCTTCGTCCACATTGCCCATCAGAAAATCCGGATTGCCGACGAACTGATGGCAGGGATATAGGTCGCCCCAGGGCGTCACCGCCAGATATTCGCATCCGGAACCGCACCCCGACAGGCGCTTGGCCACGCAGGGTCCGCCCTCGAGATCGATCATAAAGTGGAAGAAATTAAATCCTCTGCCCTCCCTGCGGCGCCGGATCATCTCGGCCGCCAGCTTATCATACTGCTCCTTCAGGAAGGGAATGTCCTCCTCGCGGATCGCGTAATCATCCTCGGGCTGTGCCACCACGGGCTCCACGGAGATCTGCTTGAAGCCCAGATCCGCCAGATGCAGCACATCCTCCGTAAAGTCGAGGTTGTAATGCGTGAAGGTCCCGCGCACATAATAATTCATCTGGTCACGACTCTCCGCGACCTTTTGAAACTTCGGCACGATCAGGTCATAGCTTCCCTGCCCGCCGCGGAACGGACGCATCCGGTCGTTGACCTCCTTGCGCCCGTCAATGCTCAGGACCACATTGGCCATCTCGCGATTGGCAAATTCCAGTATCTCGTCGTTTAACAGGACCCCGTTCGTCGTCAGGGTAAAGCGGAAGTTCTTGTCATGCTCCTTCTCGATGGAACGACCGTATTCCACGAGCTGCTTTACCACTTCCCAGTTCAGCGTGGGTTCGCCGCCGAAGAAGTCCACCTCCAGATTCCTGCGCGACCCGGAGTTCGCCACCAGGAAATCCAGTGCCTTTTTCCCGACCTCAAAGCTCATCAGAGCCCGGCGTCCATGGTACTCTCCTTCCTCCGCGAAGCAGTATCTGCAGGCGAGATTACAGTCATGCGAAATATGCAGACACAGAGCCTTCACCACCGTGGGGCGCACCTTGAAGGCCTCGATGTAATTCTCATAGACATCTTTGGAAAAAAGCTGTCCGGCACCAGCCAGCTCAAGTACCTCGTCCACCGCCTCGAGGATCTCCTCCTCGGGATACGGAAGCCGCGCCACATGGATCACGGCGGCCTTCACGGTGTCGGGATCCTTGATTCCTTCCTCATATAAAGGCTCCACAAGGGGAATCATGTCGTACACGATATCATCCACCACGTGGACGGAACCGGAATTCACGTCCAGGACGATATTCAGACCGTTGCTTTTGTATGCGTGAATCATAATAACCTTTCCTTAACGCAAAGGCAGACAGTAACCGCGCCGCGATCACTGTCTGTCCCCACAGCTTCATTTATCTACGGTCCTTACTTTACCTTCTCGCAGGTCTGATTGCCTACGGTGCAGGAAGTCTTGCAAGCGGACTGGCAGGAAGTCTGGCACTCGCCACAGCCGCCCTTCTTCATAGATTCCTTCAGGTCTCTGGTCGTCAGGGTCTTAATATGCTTCATGAATAAAGCCTCCTTCAATTGTTCCCATAGCATTTCGGATACTACGTCAAAGCATTTCGTAGTATAGCACAAGATGAATTTCTTGACAAGATATGAATTTCTCGGTATATTTTGCTTAAATTATGTAACGAAGGAGATTATTTTGGATACCCCCGGTGCCATACAACTTACAACTCTTATCATTCTGGTCGTTCTGTCCGGCTTTTTTTCCTCTGCCGAGACAGCCCTTACCACCTGCAACCGGGTTCGCATGAAGAATCTGGAAGAGGAAGGGAACAAGCGGGCTGTCCGTGTCAACAAAATCCTCGAACACAACAGCAAAATGCTCAGCGCGATCCTGATCGGCAATAATATCGTCAATCTGTCCGCTTCCGCCATCGCTACCAACCTGGCCATCCGTTCCTTCGGCATCCCCGTCGGGATCATGACCGGCATACTTACCTTTGTCATACTGCTCCTCGGCGAGGTCGTACCGAAGACCTGGGCCATGGTATCCTCCGAGAAGCTTTCCCTCGCCTACAGCGGCCTGATCTCCGGACTGATGGTGATCCTGACACCGCTCATCTTCATCATCGATAAGCTCGGCAATCTCATCCTCCGCATCTTCGGCATCGATCCCGACAAGCGGGAAAACATGATGACCGAGTCGGAGCTTCGCAGCTACGTGGACGTCAGCCACGAGGAAGGCGTCATCGAAAAGGAAGAAAAGGAGATCATCTACAATGTCTTCGATTTTTCCGATTCCGTCGCGAAGGACATCATGATCCCGAGAGTCCGCATGGTGACCGTCGATGTCGAGGACGATTACGACACGATCCTGAATGTGTTCCGCGAGTGCATGTACACCCGTCTTCCGGTCTACGAGGAGGACAAGGATCACATCATCGGTCTGATCAATATCAAGGATTTCATCCTGTGCAAGGATCCCGCCTCCTTCTCTGTGCGGGAGACGCTGCGGGAAGGCTTTTTTACCCACGAGTTCAAGAAGACCTCGGATCTGCTCGAGGAGATGCGCAAAGCTACGACCAATATCGCGTTCGTCCTGAATGAATACGGTATGACCATCGGCATGATCACCCTCGAGGATCTGCTCGAGGAGATCGTCGGAGAGATCCGCGACGAGTACGATGAGGACGAAAAAGAGCTCGTCAAATACGTGGAGGATCGCACCTATCTCGTGGAGGCCGCTCTGAATCTCGACGATCTGAACGATGCCATCGGCAGCCACTTGGAGAGCGAGGAATACGACTCCGTCGGCGGCGTCATCATCGAGCACCTCGACCACCTTCCGACGGAAGGCGAGCAGGTGACCTTAGAGGACGGAACGCTCCTCACCGTCAGCGAGATGGACGGAAACCGCATCGAGAAAGTGACGATCGTGCTCCCCGAGCCGAAGGATGAAGAGGGCGAGGACGACAAGTCCGAAAAGGAAGAAAAGGCGAACCGGGAAGAATCCTCCGCGGAGGCCGACCAAGAGACGCAGGACGATCCGGAATAAGAAGAAAAGAGCAGGACCCTTTCAACCAGGGCACCTGCTCTTTTTTTGTTTTCTTTTTCAGGGTCAGGATCCCGCTTCCACCGTCACGAACTGGCTGTAATAGAGCTCGTGGTAGAAGCCCTTCGCCGCCAGGAGGCTCTCGTGATTGCCCTGCTCGATGATATTGCCGTCCTTCATGACCAGGATCACATCCGCCTCACGGATCGTCGAGAGACGGTGGGCCACGATAAAGCTTGTCCTGCCCTTCATCATGGTGGTAAAGGCTTTCTGGATCCGCATCTCGGTGCGGGTATCGATGGAGCTCGTCGCCTCATCGAGGATCAGGATCGGCGGCAGACACAGGATCACGCGGGCAATGCACAGGAGCTGTTTCTGTCCCTGGGACAGGCTCCCGCCGTCCTCTCCGATCTCGGTGTCATACCCCTTCGGAAGACGCCGGATAAAGCTGTGCGCGTGCGCCTGCTTTGCGGCATCGATGACCTCCTCAAGCGTAGCCTCGGGGCGTCCCATCGCGATGTTGTCGCGGATCGTGCCCTTGCGCAGCCAGGTCTCCTGCAGCACCATGCCGTAATTGCTCCGCAGGCTCTTCCGCGTCAGATGACGGATATCCGTCCCCTCCACGCGGATGCTTCCCTCGTCCACATCGTAGAAGCGCATCAGCAGATTGATGACGGTGGTCTTGCCACAGCCCGTCGGACCCACGATCGCGATCCTCTGCCCGGGCTCCACCTTCAGGGAGAAGTTTCGGATCAGCGGCTTGTCCGCCACATACCGGAAGTTCACATGCGAAAGCTCCACCGCGCCGCTCGCCTCGCCGAGCACCACCGCATCCGCATCTTCCGCCGGCTCCGGCTCCTGCTCGATAAAGTCAAAGATCCGGCTCGCACAGACAAGGGCATTTTGCAGCTCCGTGATCACCCCCGAGATCTCGTTGAAGGGCTTCGCGTACTGGCTCGAATAGCTTAAGAAGCAGGATAGCTGTCCGACGCTGATCCCGCCCCGGATTGAGAAGAAGGCACCGAAGATGCCGACCCCCGCGTACACCAGAGAATTGACAAAACGCGTGCTGGGATTGACCAGGCTCGAATAAAAGATTGCTTTCAGCGACACCTTCTGAAGGCGCCCGTTGATCTCGGCAAAATCCTCCTTCACGCTCTCCTCCCGCGAGAAGGTCCGCACCAGCTTCTGATTGCCCACCATCTCATCGATGAAGGCCGTCTGCTCGCCGCGCACCTTGGACTGCTCCTGGAAGAAATCATGGGTATGTGTCGCGATAAAACGCGCGATCAGGATCGACACCGGCGTGATCACCACCACGACCAGCGTGATCGGCACATTCGTCATCAGCATGAAGCCGAGGGTGCCGATCACTGTCAGGATCCCCGTAAAAAGCTGTGTAAAGCCCATCAGAAGGCCGTCCGCGAAGGTGTCCGCATCCGCGATGATCCGGCTTACGATATCGCCGGCCGAATGGGCGTCCAGATAGCGCAGGGGGAGCTTTTGCATGCGCTTCATCGCATCCGACCGGATGTCCCGCACCACATGGAAGGTCAGGTAATTGTTGCACGTGCTCATCACCCACTGCGCGATCGCCGTCACTCCCATCGTGACCGCGATCTGCACACAGATTTTTAAGATCCTCGCAAAATCCACCTTTCCCTTACCGCCGAGGAGTGCATCCACGGCATTGCCCGTGAAAATGGGGATCATCAGGGTCAGGACCACCGTCACGCCCGCCAGGAACAGGGAAAGCACCAGCACCGGCATATAGCGGCGGATATAGTGCAGAATCTTGCGCAGCGTCTTCTTTTCTTCGTCTCTGTCCATTTTCGCCGCCATCCTATGCCTCCTTTCCCTTCGTCTCATACTGGGATTCATAGATCTCCCGATATACCTCGCAGGACGCAAGAAGCTCCTCGTGCCTGCCAATCCCGACGATCTGTCCGTCGTCGAGCACCAGGATCCTGTCCGCATGCAGGATCGAGGAAGCGCGCTGGGTCACGATGAAGACCGTCGTATCCCGCAGCCCGGCCAGCGCCTGCTTTAATCTGGATTCGGTCAGGAAATCAAGCGCCGAAGCGCTGTCGTCCAGGATCAGGATCTCAGGCTCCCGCACGAGCGCACGCGCGATCGTAAGACGCTGGCGCTGTCCGCCGGAGAAGTTCCTGCCGCCCTGCGCAACCTCCGCGTCCAGTCCGCCCTCTTTGCCGCGGACGATCTCGCCGGCCTGGGCGAGGTCGATGGCCTTCCACAGCTGCTCCTCGCCAGCTTCGGGATTCCCCCAGAGAAGGTTGCTCCGGATCGTGCCGCGGAACAGAACCGCCTTCTGCGGTACGATGCCGATGCGCCCCCGGATCTCTTCCTCCTGCATCTCCTTTATATCTCTCCCCTCGAGGCGCACTGCGCCCTCACTCGCACGGTAGAAGCCGGGGATCAGATTCACCAGACTGCTCTTGCCGGAGCCGGTGCCGCCGATGATCCCGATCGTCTCTCCCTTGCGCACCCGGAAGTCGATATCCTTCAGCGTGGCATCCCCCGCTCCGTCATAGGTGAGGGATACATGATCGAAGGCGAGGAAAGGTACCTCTTCCCGGTCCTCCCCGCGGGTGATGCTCTCCGCTCCGGATTTTTCCGCGCCGGCTTCCACTTCCGGGCCCGCCGGAAGCTCCAGCACATCCGCCACACGCCCCGCGCAGGCCACCGCCTTGGACATCGTCACGATCAGATTTGCCAGCTTGATCAGCTCCACGAGGATCTGGTTCATATAGTTCAGCAGCGCGACCACCTGGCCCTGGGTCAGCGCTCCGATATTCACCTTCACCGCGCCGGTGTAGATCAGATAGATGATCGCCGCATTGACGATCACATAGGTCACGGGACCCGTCACCGCGCTGATCCGCGCGACATGGGTCTGCGCCGCGGTCAGCTCCTCATTCTGCGCGTGGAACTTCTCCTCCTCGCGCTCCTCCATGTGGAACGCGCGGATCACGCGGACACCGGTCAGATTCTCCCGCGTCGTCCCGAGCACGCGGTCCAAAAGCAACTGGACCTTGCGGTATTTCGGCATCGTGATCGCCATGATCCCGTAGACCACCAGGGCCAGCAGCGGGATCGCGACGACAAAGATCAGCGCGCTTTTGACATCGATCGTAAACGCCATGATCATCGCGCCGAAGACGATGATGGGCGAGCGCAGGAACAGGCGCAGGGTCATGTTGATCCCGGACTGCACCTGGTTGATGTCACTCGTCATGCGGGTGATCAGCGTGGAGGTTCCCGCGCGGTCCACCCCTGTAAAATCCAGTTCCATGATGTGATCAAACACAGCCTGACGCAGAGAGGCCGCCGTTCCGACCGCCGCCTTTGCCGCAAAATACTGTGCCGTGATACTCACGGTAAGGCCCACGCAGGCCAACAGAAGCAGGATCAGTCCCATCTTCAGGATGTAGGGCATATCCTCGTTCGGGATGCCGACATCGATGATCCGGGCCATGACGAGCGGCACAAAAAGCTCGAAGACCGCTTCAAGCAGCTTAAAGCCCGGTGCCAGAACCGCTTCCTTCCTGTATTCCTTCAGATACTCCAATAGTTTTTTCAAAATCCTTCTCCCTTATGCAAAAGGTGGATACACACCTGTTCGCAGCGCTACGATCTACGGTAGCAGACGCTCATCGCATACCCTCCCGGAACCTCCGGCTCCTCCCAGCACACGTCCTCCGGAAGATGCCCGTACAGTCCGATCTTGCGAAAGTCCAGCCCAATGACCGGAAGCAGTCCGCAGCCCAGTGCTTTCCCGTAGGCTTCGCGTCTGGTCCAGAACCGGAAAAAGGCTTCCCGCCTCTGCTCTTCCGCCATCTCCCGCAGCGCTTCCGCATCTCCTTCCGAGAAAAAGCGCCGCGCCAGAGCTTCCATGTCCAGCGTGCGGTATTCCTGCAGGTCCAGTCCGCATTCCACATCGGCAAAGACGATCCCGACCAGATCTCCCGAATGGCTCAGATTAAAGAAGGGAAGCGCAGGATCCGTAAAATACGGCTTGCCATGCTCCCCGATCCGGCACGGACCATACGGCACATCCGCTGCCCCGGCCCCTTGCGCCTGCACATTCCCGGGGATCAGCTCCAAAAGCTCTTCGGGGGACAAAAACCGTACCTCCCCGTAGAGTTTCTCCCGCGGAAGAAAGGACAGCTGTAAAAGCAGCCCGGCGCCCAGCTGCGCAAGCTTTGCATGCTCCGGACGCATCTGCCCCGCCTTCTTCCTGCGTTCGTCACCGATCCGATCCCATAAAGAGAGCCCTCCTTGCAAAGAGGGCTCTCTATTCAGGTAATTCTGCAATTGCCGCAGCGACAAAAGATAAATGCCTCTACTGCGCATTGTCATCCTTCTCCACCTCGGTACACTGCAGGTGAAGCTCACGGAGCTGTGCCTCCGTTACCGCCGAAGGCGCGCTCATCATGACATCCTGCGCATTCTTGTTCATCGGGAAGGTGATGACCTCGCGGATCGACTCCTCTCCCGTGAGGAGCATGATCATACGGTCCACGCCCGGAGCTGCGCCCGCGTGGGTCGGAGCACCGTAGGTGAACGCATTGTACATCGCGGGGAACTTGGCCTTCACATCCGCCTCGCCGAGGCGCACCAGTTCAAAGGCCTTGACCATGATCTCGGGATCGTGATTACGCACGGCGCCGGAAGCGGATTCATATCCGTTGATCACGAGGTCGTACTGGAAGGCCGTGATCGACGGAGGATCCACCTCGCCGCGGGCCGCCTTCTCGAGGATCTCAAGGCCGCCGTTCGGCATCGAGAACGGATTGTGGCAAAATTCCAGCTCTCCGGACTCCTCGCCGATCTCATACATCGGGAAATCCACGATCCAGCAGAACTGGTACTGTTCCTTATCCATGTGGTTCGGGCACATCGCTCCGAGCTTCGTGCGAAGTACGCCCGCCGTCTTCTGTGCGACGCCCTTCTTGCCGGCCGCCAGTCCGACAAAGCAGCCGGGCTTCAGATCCAGCGCAGCGATCACCTGCTCCTTGATCGGCTGGACGAACTTGGAGATCCCTCCGACGAGCTCCCCGTTCTCATCCATGCGGAACCAGTAGGACTTCTGAGCCGTCTGCACCTCCACATCCGCGACCAGCTTGTCGATCTGCTTGCGCGTCGCTTCAAAATCTGTAACCTTCACGGCCTTCACGATCGCATCCGAGAAAGGCTCAAAGCCGCAGCCCTTAAGCAGCTCCGTCACATCCTGCAGCTCGAGATTGATGCGCAGATCCGGCTTGTCCGTTCCGTAGCGCTCCATCGCATCATTGTAGGCGATGCGGCGGAAGGGAGCGGGGGTCACACGATCATAGATGCCATATTCCCGGAAGATGGGAACCAGCACGCGCTCAAGCACGCCCAGCACATCCTCCTGCGTGGCGAAGGCCATCTCCATATCCAGCTGGTAGAATTCTCCGGGCGTACGGTCGCCTCTCGCGTCCTCATCGCGGAAACACGGTGCGATCTGGAAATACCGGTCAAATCCTGCCGTCATCAAAAGCTGCTTGAACTGCTGCGGTGCCTGGGGCAGGGCGTAGAACTTGCCCGGATGCTTCCGCGCGGGCACCAGATAGTCTCTCGCACCCTCCGGAGAGGAAGCGGTCAGGATCGGGGTATTGATCTCGAGGAAGCCCTCCTCGGTCATGGCGCGGCGCAGAGCCGCCACCACCTGCGAGCGCAGCACGATATTCTTCTTTACCTCCGGATTGCGCAGATCCAGGTAGCGGTACTTCAGACGCGTCGCCTCATCCGCTTCCTTGCTGCGATTGATCTCAAAGGGAAGTTCCGCGTTGCGGTTGCGTCCCAGCACGACCACACTGTCGGGTACCACCTCGATCTCGCCGGTGGCGATCTTCGGGTTCTTGTTGCTCCGCTCACGCACGGTGCCGGTAATGGTGATCGTGGACTCCTTGGTGATCTCCTTGAAGCTCTTCACCATCTCCTCGGTCTCCGCCACGAGCTGGGTCGTACCGTAAAAATCGCGCAGAATCAGGAAGGACAGATTTCCTCCGACCTCACGGCTGTTCTCCAGCCAGCCGGACAGCGTCACGTGCTTTCCCGCATCGGACAGCCGCAGCTCCCCGCAATTGTGTGTTCTTGATTGTGTCAATGCTTCCATGTCTTCCTCCTGTCCCTATTTCAGGGCCTCCTTGTAAAATTCGCGGAAATCCTCATAACCCTCCTTCTGGAGGCCTTCCTTCTGGAACTTCCGGTTCTTGTTCATGCGCACCACCAGCACCTGTCGTCCCGCCTCGCGCTCCTTCTGCGCTTCGCCGATGATCTCGCACAGGCGCTCACCGCCGATCCCTTTCTCGATCAGGAAGGCCACACGGTCCTTCTGACCCGGAACGGTAAAGCCGCTCTCCGTAAGGAGCAGCACAATGCGCTCAAAGCCGATGGAAAAACCGCAGGCCGGCGTATCCTGGCCGGTGAATTTCCCGACCATCCGGTCATATCTTCCGCCGCCGCCACAGCTGCCGCCGAATTCGGGCATCGCGATCTCAAAGATCGTACCGGTGTAATAGCTCATGCCGCGCACCAGCGTCGCGTCAAAGACCATATCAAACTGCGCCGTCTTCGTCGTCTCCACGGAATCGATGATCTCGCGCAGTCCGCGGCTGACCTCACCGTCCAGCGCTTCTCCCAGTGTATCCGCCAGATAGGTCAGCTTGTCGGAGGCCTGCTCCATGCCGGCGAAGAGTCCCAGATACTTCTCCACCCCTGCGGCGTCAAAGCCGCTATCCAGAAGCTCCGCCTTCACACCGTCCGCTCCGATCTTGTCCATCTTGTCCAGCGTGATGAACACACTGTCATAGCTCTCCTCGGGGAATCCGCAATACCCGGCCATCGCCTTGAGGATCTGACGGTCGTTGATCCGGATCTGGAAATCCTTGAAGCCCAACCGTCCGAGCGTCGTCGTGGTCGCCAGGATCAGTTCGATCTCCGCCAGATTGGAGGGTTCGCCGAGGATGTCGATATCGCACTGCATGAACTGGCGATAGCGCCCTCTCTGCGGGCGGTCCGCTCTCCACACATTGCCCATCTGCAGCGCCTTGAAGGGACTCGGCAGGGAAGCGGCATTGTTCGAATAGTAACGCACCAGCGGAACCGTCAGATCATAGCGGAGTCCTCCGTCCACGACTTCCTCCTCGGTGGTCGCATCCGCCACATTCAGCTTCTCGCCGCGCTTTAAGATCTTGAAGATCAGCTTTTCATTGTCTCCGCCCTGCTTGCTGGTCAGGTTTCCGATGGACTCCACACAGGGCGTCTCGATCTGGGTAAAACCAAAGCCCGCGTAAGTCTCCCGGATCACCTGCTGCACATATTCACGGATGCGCATTTCCTCCGGCAGGATATCCTTCATGCCGGTGGTCGGTTTCTTGTTCAGTGCCATAAGTCTTCTCCTTGTTCTTTATTCCTCCCCACGGAAAGCATCAGTACAGATGCACCACATCCATGGAAATAATGCGTTCCTCGCGGAAGTAGAAGGTATACCCATTGGAGGCATTCTCCGGATCCTCCGCATAGAGATAGAGCCCGTTTTCATCGCTCTCACTGCGATAAGCGACACCGTCCGCATCCAGAAGCGCCGTCACTTCCCCGAGCGAGGTGCCGAAGGTAATGCCCTTTGCCAGCGAGGCCTGCATTTCCTCTCCGTAATAATAATCATAAAGGTACAGGTTTTCAACCATGCAATTTTCCAAAAGCTGCCGGTTTTTGTCCTCATTGTATACCACGAGGTCAAATACGCTATCGTCACGCTCAATGGAAACCATGGCATAATCGTTGCCGGCCACACGTCCGCCCCGGCTCTCGGTCAGCTCCCAGCCGTTGTCCAGAAAGGCCTTCAGCGGGCAGTTCAGCCGGTACAGATCCCCGCCGAATTCCACCGTGTAATCGAACAGGCTGCTCCCCTGCTTCTTCGGCGCCCGGTAGGATCTTACGTAGTCCGGCGTATCTCCGTCCACGGTCAGCTTGCCCTCGTCGTACCCTTCCGGCGCCAGCGGGATGCAGACATAATCCACCCCGTCCAGGACCCCGTCCGAAAACGTAAGATGCAGATAGGAATGATCGTCCAGATCATAGCGAAGCTCCATATCCCGGGTGTCGCCGGCCCCGCCAAGGATCTGCGTCGGCTCCCCGTAGGCTGCCACCGCTGCTTCCGCGGTAGACTCTCCCGGCCGGATCTGTGCGGGCAAAAGCAGCGAAAGCTCCCCGTTCGGATCCTCGGAGTACCGATAGCGAAAGCCCTCCACGATCGTGTCCCGGATGGGAACTTCACTTCCCGCCTTATTGTAGAGGGCGACGCTCAGGGTCTGCCCGTCCGCATTGGCAAAATCGATATACTCATAGTAATGGGCCCCGAGCACTTCCGCTTCCCCGACCTGCTTCCAGCCCTTCTCCTCCAGATCCCCGTACATCATGGGGAAATGGTAGATCTCCCCGCAGATCGATGCGCGGAACAGAAAGACATAAGAACCCAGCTCGAGCGGCCGATCCTCCTCTTCCGTATCCACCTGTCCGGCTAAGTCCGCTCCCTGCACATCCGGCCCCGGCGTCTGTGCAACAGAAGGCGCATCATCCGCAGATGGTGCGCTTCCTCCGTTTCCCGCGCCGCAGCCGGCAAGCAGTCCCGCAAGCAGGAGCAGCGCCGGTATAAGCATTCTCTTTCTCATAAACAAACCTTCCGTGTCAATGTGCCATCTCCCCTGAACATTCCTATTTTAATCCATTGCACCGGGGATAGCAAACAAAATCATTTGTCTGATCATTATAGACAATTCCTCCGAAGTAGACGAATAATTTTATAAATTTTTTCTTGTTTTATGATATCTGCAAACCTTATAATCATTAATGTCTAAACAAGATGATCCAAATCCTTATTTATCTGATGGTTTTCAAATCAAAATCGGAAGGGAGAAACCCCACATGAAAAAAATGTCAATTCGTGCCAAGCTCTTGCTGATGGTAGTGCCGCTCGTTATCATCGGCATCGCCTCCGCTGTTGCTTACAGCTACCTTGTAAGCGATGTTCGTGGAAAGTCCGAGGATATTCTGTACGATCAGCTCTACTCCGTCAGTTCTTCCCTCATCACCGCAGACCGTGATTTCTATCAGGCTGCCTATGCATCCATGCAGGTATGCATGGCCGGTGATTATGTGACGGAGGATCAGATGAAGGGATATTTATCTGATTATTCGGAAAATGCGCAGCAGACCATCGACCATATCCGGGAGCTTCAGCCGATCATTCAGCAGTATCCGGAGCTCGGATCCTATTCCATGAACGGAATGACGATCAATGCCTGCCTGAGCGACTTCGAGACCCATTATCAGGCCTGGTTCAATGCCTATAATCCGGGCGTCGATGAAGGACAGGCGTTCGCAGCCCAGGTGGAAGCCTTCGGTGTAGCCCGCGACGATATCAACAATATGCAGGATATCCTCGTGGAATACGCGGACAAGCAGTCCGCAGCGCTCAAGAACAGTATCAATATCCAGATGATGGTCATGTTCATCACCATTCTTCTGATCTATCTCTGCATCGTGACCTTCGTCATCTACATGATCCGGTATATCCGCAGCAACATCCACAAGGTTACCGAATCCATCGTGGCGATCGCAGGCAAGGATCTGACGGAAAATGTCGTGGCCAGTGACAATGCCGACGAAATCGGACAGCTCAGCCGCGCTGCCGCAGATCTCAGCGAGCAGCAGAAGAACCTGGTTTCCACTCTGCAGAATGCTTCCAACAGTCTGCGCAGCTCCAGTGAGGTGATGTCGGATGATACCCGCACCACCGTGGACTCCATGGTGAGCATCGATTCCGCAGCAGGTGAACTTGCACAT
>JAFYEE010000087.1 GCA_017544405.1 Lachnospiraceae bacterium | reverse complement strand
GAGAATTCTAACAGTGTAACCGCCCCTTCCGCGCGGGTCCTTCGCATATCCAGGATCCTCTGATTCGCAGATCCCCGGAACCGCCGTGAAAGATTTTTCTGAGCCTCCACGAACGGTCCGTCCACCAGCACATCGATCGAATCCAGAATCTCATCCGTCACATCCGTATAGCGCCGTCCGCCCGGAACCAGATCCCGGTCGTACACATACCCCGTGTAGATCCAGATATCCCGCCCCGGACATTCCTTCCGCACTCTGCGGATCAGCCCGATCACACCCGCCTGATTCGAAGGCTCGAACACCTCGCCTCCGAGCAGTGTGATCCCCTTGTACTGCGGCTTGTTCAGTTCCCGGATGATATAATCCTCGATGAGATCCGTGTAGGTCTGACCATATTCAAAATCCCACGTCTGCGGCTGAAAACAACCCTTGCAGTGGATCGTGCATCCGGAGACGAAAACCGACAGCCGGATGCCCAGACCGTTCGCACAGTCCGATGTGATGATTTCTCCGATGTGCATAGCGTTTCCCTGCGTCCCCTTATACCGCTGCGGTAGCTCCGGCAGGTGCTTCCTCGCCGGAGGTCACTTCCTCCAGCTTGTGATTGGACAGATGCAGCACACGCTCCTTGATCTCCTGCGTGCGCCCCTGGTTCCAGAACTGCGTTCCGATGTAGCCACAGGTTCTGCGCGCGACGAACATCTGGTTCTGATCGCGGTTGCCGCAGTTCGGGCATTCCCAGACCAGCTTGCCGTCGTCATCGCTCACCACCTGGATCTCTCCGTCGTATCCGCAGACCTCACAGTAGTCGCTCTTGGTGTTCAGCTCCGCATAGACAATGTTGTCATAAATGCATTTCATGACCGACAGAACCGCTTCGATATTGTCCTGCATATTCGGTACTTCCACATAGCTGATCGCCCCGCCGGGAGAGAGCTTCTGGAAATCCGCTTCGAACTTCAGCTTGTCAAATGCGTCGATGTGCTCCGTGACATGCACATGATAGCTGTTCGTGATGTAATTCTTGTCCGTGACACCCTTGATGATCCCGAAACGCTTCTGCAGGCATTTCGCGAATTTGTATGTGGTAGACTCCATCGGAGTGCCGTAGACCGAGTAGCTGATATGCTCCGCAGCCTTCCATTCCGCGCACTTGTCATTCAGCTTCTGCATGACCTGCAGCGAGAAGGACCGGCCTTCGGGAGTCGTATGCGTCGTGCCGAGCATCCGCACGCACATTTCGCACAGTCCCGCATAGCCGAGGGAGATGGTGGAGTAGCCGTCATAGAGGAGCTTGTCGATCTTTTCCCCCTTCTTCAGGCGGGCCAGCGCACCGTGCTGCCACAGGATCGGAGCGACATCCGACTTCGTGCCGAGCAGACGCTCATGACGACAGCGCAGCGCTCTGTGACAGAGCTCGAGACGCTCCTCCAGGATCGTCCAGAAGCGATCCATATCGCCCTGAGAAGAGCATGCCACATCGACCAGATTGATCGTCACGACGCCCTGATTGAAGCGGCCGTAATACTTTCTCGAACCGTCCGGATTGCATACCCCGTCCTCCACAGTCGGGAAGGAACGGCATCCCATGCAGGGATAGACATCGCCTTTTTTCAGCTCCCGCATGACCTTCGCCGAGATATAGTCCGGCACCATGCGCTTTGCGGTACATTTTGCCGCGAGTACGGTGAGATCCCAGTACTTGGAACCCTCCGTGATATTGTCCTCGTCGAGCACGTAGATCAGCTTCGGGAATGCCGGCGTGATCCAGATGCCCTTTTCATTTTTTACACCCTGCATGCGCTGGATGAGGAACTCCTCGATGATCATTGCAAGGTCGTCCCGGGTACGTCCCTCGGGTACTTCGTCCAGATACATGAAGACCGTGACGAAGGGCGCCTGACCGTTACAGGTCATCAGTGTGATCAGCTGGTACTGGATGGTCTGGATGCCGCTCTTGATCTCGGAGCGAAGTCTGTGCGCCACCACCTTTTCTACCACGGACTCGTCCAGGGAATCCCCGGCTTCCGTGCGTTCCTCGATGACTTCCTTACGGATCTTCTGACGGCTGACATCCACGAAGGGAGCCAGATGCGCCAGCGTGAAGGTCTGGCCGCCGTACTGGTTGCTGGCCACCTGCGCGACGATCTGCGTCGTCACGTTGCAGGCCGTGAAGAAGCTGTGCGGCTTCTCGATCAGGGTCTCGCTGATGACCGTTCCGTTCTGAAGCATGTCCTCGAGATTGATCAGATCGCAGTTGTGCTCCTTCTGCGCAAAATAATCGGAATCGTGGAAGTGGATGATGCCGGCCTCATGCGCCTGTACGATATCGGGAGGCAGAAGCATACGGCGGGTCAGATCCTTGCTGACTTCCCCTGCCATGTAGTCTCTCTGGGTGGAATTGATGACCGGATTCTTGTTGGAATTCTCCTGATTGACTTCCTCGTTCAGATTGTCGATCAGGGACAGAATGCCATTGTCCGTGGTATTGGACTTGCGGGTCAGCTCGCGCTTGTAGCGGTAGCGCACGTACTTCTGTGCCACCTCGTAGCCGCGCATCTCCATGATGCCGGTCTCCACCATGTCCTGGATATCCTCGACATGGATGACGTGCGTCATATTCTCGATCTTGCGGTAGATGACATCCGCGATCGCTTCGATCTGCGCGTCGTTGAGCTGATGGATCGCCTCCACCTCTTTATTGGCTGCCCGAATGGCATTGATGATCTTCGAAAGGTCGAATGCCACCTCTTCCCCGTTTCGCTTGATAACCTTCATGAAACAACTGCCTCCTTAGTGCATGATACTTTATGCGAACACAAGATATTGTAGCACCAAAGGAAATGGATGTCTATATCTTGTATGCGAAAAGTGACAAATCCTTCCGTCAAAGGGAAACGAAAATGGTGCAAGAATGCGTATTCTGTGGTAAAATACAATTCGGTTCCATATGTCTGATGAATCGGTAGAGAGACGATGAAGAAAAAAAGCGGCGGATTTCTGAAAAAACTGAATCGACTCATGTTGCGGACACATGCATACACCATACTGCTGATCCTCCTGGTGTATCTGCTGATGTGTCTGATTTGTTTTCTGACGCTGCGCGCGGACGGCAGTGATTTTTCCTTTGTGGATGTGCTCCTGCTCAATTTCCTGGCGGTGACCGGTAATGATTACGCGTTCGTCGATTCGACGGCGAGCCGTGTGGTCGGTATTTTTGTATTGCTGCTCGGGATGTTCGGACTCTCCACCATCACCGGTTATATTTCCTCGGCACTGGTTACCAGAAGATTGCAATCGGATAAGGGGTTGAAGAAGATGCAGAACATGAAAGATCACATCATCATCTGCGGATGGAAAAATGACATCCGGAATCTGCTGATGGATATCCTGCGGAAGAACAGTCAGCTGCAGGCGGCGGATCTGATCCTGATCAGCGGAGTGGATGAGGAGAAGCTGGAGATCCTGCGGGAGGACCGGGATCTGAAAGGGCTGAATATCCTGCGCGGAGACTACACGGAGGAGCAGACCCTCCTGAAGGCCAATGCAAAATATGCCTCCAAGGTGCTGATCATCGGGGAAAATCAGGACAATCTCGACGAAGAACTGGTGGACTCCCGGGTCTTTGTAAGTGCCCTCATGTTCCGGAACATGAACGCGAAATGCCATATCTGCGCAGAGGTGCGGACCGAACGCTACAAGACCTATCTGGAGACCCAGAACTGCGCGGAGGTGATCTACGCCGACGAATATACGCGCTATATCCTCGCCACTTCCACCAATTACAGCGGCATGTCCAAAGTGATGTCCTCCTTCCTCGACAACGGGGACGGCATCTCGGTTCAGATCATCCCCATCCCGGAGGAGTGGAACGGACGGACCTACGGGGAACTGTTCCGCTGGTACAAGGAGGAGAAGAACAACCTGCTTCTGGGCGTGCTTGAGAATATCGGCGTGGAGAAGGAGATCAAGCACCGGATCCTCTCCGAGGCGCAGAAGTCGACCAATTACGGAGAGATCATCCAGCGCCTGAAGTCCGTGAAATCCATGGAGACCAACGCACCCAGACTCAATCCCGCGGACAGCTTCATCCTGGGACGTGACATGGGAGCCATTATTTTAGGGGAGGAACATTGATGGGCTACGCCGAGATACTGAAAACATTTCCGCTTCTGGCCAAGATCTCCGATGAAGACCTGCTGGAACTGGCCGGGGTTCTGGAAGAGCGCCGGTTCTCCGCGGGAGAGGATATCTTGAAGGAGGGGGACACCGGGAGCGAGATGTACATCCTGATCGACGGGACGGTGGATGTCATCCGTACGACCGTATACGGGGATCATTTCATCTGCGCGACGCTGGACGGATCCATGCACTGCGTGTTCGGGGAGATGGCCATGATCGACAATGACAAGCGCTCCGCCACCGTCCGGGCCAAGACGGATTGCAAGACGCTGGTGATCGACGACATCCGGTTCAATCATTTTCTGGACCACCGCCCGCAGGCCGGGGTGGAGCTGCTTCGCTTTATCAGTATGAATCTGGTGCGCAATATCCGGATCGAGAATGCCAATCTGAACCTGGTTTTTCAGGCGCTGATCGAGGAGATTGAGGAAGGGTGAGACCATGTTTTACAAGGTAGACGAACTGCTTTTTCTGGAGAATCTGACATATCTGGCAGATCTGGGTCCCTTTGCCACGATCCTGGATGCGAAGGGACTGACCGTGCAGGAATGCGTGGAGCGGATCGACGAGTCCCGGATCGAGGACGATTACAATTATTCCTCCTTCATTCTGGGGGCGGACTGGAAAAAGATCTTCCGGGCCATCCGGCGCAATCCCGCGCTTCTGGCTGCCCGGATCGCAGAGACCCATTATGACAAGGCATACGGCGGCGGAGGCGGGATCTCGGCTGTTTTTTTGCATGATCAGGAGAAGGAGGCGGTCGTGGCCTTTCGCGGCACGGCCAGCAACGAGTGGACCGATGATTTCCTCGGGGCCAATCAGGTGGATTCCCTCCAGCAGATCAATGCCCTCGAATGGTACAAGTCCGTCTACCAAAAGCTCGGCCTGGAGAGCTGGAACGTGACCGTGATCGGACATTCCAAAGGCGGGAACAAGGCAAAATACATCACGATCCTCAACGATACACCGATGCGCTGCGTATCCTTTGACGGCCAGGGATTTTCCGACAAGTTTGTCGAATTTTACCGCAAGCGGATCCTGAAGCGGCAGGAAGTGATCGAGAATCACAACATCGATTTTGACTATGTCAATATCCTGATGAACGATATCGGCAAAAAGACCTACTACATCGGGTACGATTACGGGCGCTTCGGCTTTGCGGAGAGCCACAGTCCCTGCACCTTCTTCGATTTCGGGGAGGACGGGGAATATGCGATCCGGGTCAATCCGAACGGACAGCGGCCTGAGATGCAGATCATGGACCAGTTCTTCAACAGCATGATCCGTTC
>JAFYEE010000086.1 GCA_017544405.1 Lachnospiraceae bacterium | reverse complement strand
GAGATGAGCGGCGTGGGGAGCTATGTGGAGCAGGTTACGGAAGCTGCGGATGCCATCAATGCCATTGCCACCCAGACCAATCTGCTGAGCCTCAATGCTTCCATCGAAGCGGCAAGAGCGGGAGATGCGGGCAGAGGCTTTGCCGTGGTGGCCGACGAGATCGGAAAGCTTGCAGTGCAGTCCAACGAGTCCTCAGCCTCCATCAAGAGCATGATGGATGAATTAAAGATCCAGACGGAGAAAACCATACAGCTCGTGACGAAGCTCAACGACGTCATGTCCCGGCAGGAAGCCACCAGCACGGGCTCCAAGGAGTCTCTGTCCACACTGTTTGATCAGATCGAAAGGACCAGAGAGGACTTTGGGATCATCCGGGAAAACGTGGATGGAATCAGCGAAGCCTGCAACCAGCTGGACGGAACCATCGGTTCTCTCTCGGCCATATCCGCGGAAAATGCCGATTCCGCCGAGACCACCGCACAGGCCTGTGAGGAGATCGCAGGCATTGTGGGCAGCGTCTCCGAGAAGGCGGAAACCATCAAAACCCATTCCGATGACCTGGGCAATATGGTGGGGAAGTACAGGGTATAAGAGCTTGAACCCACAAGGAACCGCCGAAAAATATAAGCTTATTGGAGCAGAACGCATGAACAACATGAACAAAAGTAAAAGAAGTAAAAGCATCCTGAGCCTGATCACGGCGGCGACGCTGCTGACAGGGGTAATTTATCCGGCATTCCCGGCCGGGGCTTCCCGGCTTCCGGATCCGGAGACGCAGGTTGCAGCCCGTTTTCAGGATGTGCAGGATACCGTGGTGGTCCCGGTTACGGAGGATCCGGACCCGGCGCTGAGCTTTACCTATGCGCCGCAGAGCGCATCGCAGGCCGGCTCTTCCGTGACGAAGGCAGACAGCAGGTATTGGAAGCAATTCAATTCTGGCGCGATCCTGAGCTATCTGACCCAGGACGAGAAGGAGCTGTACCGGAGATATGAGGAAGCCTGCATTGCGGTCATGTCCGACACCGCAACGGATTTTCCGAGTACCTCTATCTATGTGGATGTGAGCGATCTCTCGCTCGGAGATCATCTGGATCCGGCCCAGCTGAATTATATGTTCAAGCTCAGCTATCCGCAGTATTTTATTCTCTCGAACTCGATCGGTTACTCCTTCGGATACATCTACATGTACCCGGAGTTCCGGTCCGCTGCCTTTCGCTCGGCGGCCGTGAACGAGTTCCGGACCAAGGTGGACGCGTGGGTAGCGCAGGCAAATGCAGCTGTGCTTCCCGAGGAGAAGGAGAAGGCGGCGCATGATATCCTCTGTGCCAATTGCTATTACGATTCTCCGGCTACGGACTCACGGAACATGTATGACGATACCACCCGATTGATCGACTGGGATCAGGGCGCTTATTCCGTGATCCATGACGGCAAGACCGTCTGTGCCGGTTATGCGGCGGTCTCCGGGATCCTTCTGAGCGCGCTCGGCCTGAAGGTGCTCAATCCCACCGGAAGCGGGCACGCATGGAATGTGGTCGGCCTTCACGGCAGCTGGTATCTGTATGATGCGACCTGGGATGACCTGGATGACGCTTATGGGGATGTATGCTGTTATCTGTATTACAATGCGCCCGGAGTGGACCCGGATGGCTCCTATGTCGGCGGGCATACACCGGAGAATTCGGTGCATGCGGACTGGGAGCACAATCTGCCCGTGCAGAATAAATATTCCAATGTCCCGCTGGATTTTGACGGTCCGGACGGCAATCATGCTGAGGTCTATTTTACGGTGGGGGATTATACCTATTTTGTCACGAACGGATACTCGGATTACGGCGCCTTTACCGCGGAGCTGGTGGGCTGTGCCTGCGGGTCCGTGCCGACGGATCGCCCGCAGACGGTGACCTGGCTGGACAAGACCTATCAGGTGACGTACGCAGGTGCCGAAGACGGGGGCAATGACGACAGTGACGACAGTGACGGGCAGGACGATGACGACGACGATGACCGTACGCCCATCCCCGACGATGAGAGGGAGGCGCTGATCCGCGCGTTCGTGTCCCGCATGTACACACAGGCGCTGGGCCGTGAGGCGGAACCCGCAGGTCTCGATGACTGGTCCTCCCAGCTAATGGCGCATACGAACGATGGTGCGGGACTGGCCTTCGGCTTTATCATGAGCGATGAGTTCCGGAAACGGGAACTGTCCAATGCGGACTATGTAGTGACGCTGTATCACACCTTCTTTGACCGCGAGCCGGACGAGAGCGGCTACAATAACTGGATGGACGCCCTTGCGAAGGGGGCCGGCAGAGCGTCTGTACTGGCAGGCTTCGTCAATTCCGAGGAATTCGGCAACCTCTGCAAGCGGTACGGCATCGTCCGCGGCACCATGCGCGAGGACGGAAGCGTGGTCAACGCCGGCATTCGTGCCTTTGTGGAGCGCATGTACTTAAAGTGCCTCGGCCGCGCGGGCGAGGAGGATGGCATCGTCAGCTGGACGAACCGCATCGCAAACGGCGAGTGGCAGGCGGGGGATGTGGCGAAGGTCGGGTTCTTTTGCTCCGAGGAGTACCAGAACAAGCATACCGACAACGACACCTTCGTGAAGGATATGTACCATGCCTTCTTTGACCGCGAGCCGGACGAAGGCGGATACAACAACTGGTTCGGCAAGTTGGAAAGCGGTGCGGATCGCCTGGAGATCATCTACGGCTTTACCGATTCGGAGGAATTCGGGAACCTGCTCCGGAGCTACGGACTGTAAGAGGGACGTTTCAAAGGTCCATCAAAAAGGGATTGCAACTCATCCTGGAATGGGTTACAATCCCTTTCGTGCCTTCCTAAGGCCGCGTCAGTTCGAAACCTTCCTGACGATAAACAAAACTAAAGGAGAAAAAATGAAAAACAAAGGTATCTTATTTCTGACCCAGGCAGCCATGATCGCTGCCCTCTACGTGGTGTTGACGGTATTTATCAACGCCTTCAATCTCGCCAGCGGCGCCATTCAGGTCCGCATTTCCGAAGCCCTGACCATCCTGCCCTTTTTTACGCCGGCCGCTGTACCCGGACTCTGGCTGGGGTGCCTGATCGCCAATCTTGTGACCGGCTGCGCTCCCTATGATGTCCTGTTCGGAAGCATTGCCACACTGCTGGGCGCACTCGGCACCTGGAAGTTGTCCGATTGGATGAAGCATAACAAGGCTTCCCGCTTCCTCGCTCCCATCCCGCCGATCCTCGCCAATACGCTGATCATTCCCTTCATCCTGGCCTATGTCTATGGCCTGCCCGACGGGATCCCTTACCTGATGCTGACGGTCGGTGCGGGCGAAGTGCTCTCCTGCGGCGTCCTCGGGATCGTTTTGCTCCTGGCACTGCTCCCGCAGGCCGGCCGCATCTTCGGAAACGGGGCTTCGAAGGGACGGGCGGAATAAATCTTACAACTCCATAAGCACACGAAAGTCCGGCGGATTCCTGCCGGATTTTTTTATGGCAAAAGACCGGAAAGCGGCTGCCTGCCCGATTTTTCCGGGGGGGTCTGAAACAGGACTTCTACTATATTTTGGGATGGAAACCCCTCAACCACAAAATGTAGAAATAATTGATAAAAAATTGCGAAAATTTTAGATTTTTTTGTGCAATATATGTTAAATTTCAGAAAATAATGCTACAATAAGAACATCACCACAGGAGGAGGTAGGACCATGGTTAAAAAAGAGATGATTGCCATGCTTTTGGCCGGCGGACAGGGAAGCAGGCTCGGCGTTCTGACGAGCAAAGTGGCAAAGCCTGCCGTGGCATTCGGAGGAAAATACAGGATCATCGACTTCCCGCTTTCCAATTGCATCAATTCCGGCGTGGATACCGTCGGCGTGCTGACCCAGTATCAGCCGCTGCGTCTGAATACGCATATCGGGATCGGGATTCCCTGGGATCTGGACCGCAACATCGGCGGCGTCAGCGTGCTTCCTCCCTACGAAAAGAGCACCAACAGCGAGTGGTACACCGGTACGGCCAACGCCATCTACCAGAATCTGGAGTACATCGAGAGCTACAATCCCGATTATGTCCTGATCCTCTCCGGTGACCACATCTATAAGATGGATTACGAGGTGATGCTGGACTTTCACAAGTCGAAGGGAGCGGAGGTGACGATCGCCGTCATGCCGGTTCCCATGGAGGAAGCGTCCCGCTTCGGGATCATGATCGCCGACGAGAACAAGCGGATCAACGATTTTGAGGAGAAGCCGGCGCATCCCCGCAGCAATCTGGCCAGCATGGGCATCTATATTTTCAACTGGAAGACCCTGAAGGAGGCGCTGATCGCGAACCGTGATCTGGAGAATCTGGACTTCGGAAAGCATGTGATCCCCTACTGCAAGGACAAGGGAGCTCCGCTTTACGCCTACGAATTCATCGGCTACTGGAAGGATGTCGGAACGCTGAATTCCTACTGGGAAGCGAACATGGAGCTGATCGACATCGTTCCCGAGTTCAATCTCTATGAGGAGTACTGGAAGATCTACACCAAGAGCGAGATCCAGCCGCCGCAGTATTTTTCCCAGGATTCGGTGGTGGAGCGCTGCATCATCGGCGAGGGCTCGGAGATTTACGGACAGGTGTACAATTCGGTGATCGGCTGCAATGTCTGCATCGGTCCCGGCGTCGTGGTCCGCGATTCCATCATCATGAACGAGACCGTGATCGGCGAGGGCTCGGAGATCTACAAGGCCATCGTGGCCGAGAATGTGACCATCGGCAAAAACGTCAAGCTCGGTGTCGGAGATGAGAGGGACAATGATACCGCGCCGCATATTTACAACCACGGGCTGGTTACGATCGGGGAGAAGAGTGTGATCCCGGATCATGTATCGGTCGGCAAGAATACGGTGATCTACGGGATCGCGGAGCCGTCGGATTTTCCGGATGCATATTTACCCAGTGGCAGAACACTTATAAAGGCAGGTGAGTAGATTGAGAGCAATCGGTATTATTCTGGCCGGAGGAAACAATCATCGAATGGCGGAACTGTCACAGAAGCGTGCGGTTTGTGCCATGCCCATTGCCGGCAGCTATCGCAGCATTGATTTTACCCTGAGCAATATGTCCAATTCCCACGTGCAGAAGGTGGCGGTTTTCACCCAGTTCAACGCGGGGAGTCTGAGCACGCACCTGAATTCCTCCAAATGGTGGGATTTCGGCCGTAAGCAGGGCGGACTCTTCGTGATGACCCCGGCGATGACCAATGACAACAGCAGCTGGTACCGCGGAACGGCGGATGCGCTGTACCAGAATCTGTCCTTTCTCAAGAACAGTCACGAGCCTTATGTGGTCATTGCTTCGGGAGATTGCGTTTACAAGATAGACTTTAACAAAATATTGGAGTATCATATCGAGAAGAAGGCGGACATCACCATCGTCTGCCGTGATATGCCCGAAGGAACGGATCTGAGCCGCTACGGAACGGTCTCCATGAACGAGGACTGCAGGATCATGGAGCTCGAGGAGAAGCCGCTCAAGCCCAAGACCGCGACGATCTCCTGCGGCATCTACATTCTTCGCCGCCGCATGCTGATCGAGATGATCGAAAAATGCGCGGAGGAGGACCGGTATGATTTTGTCCGCGATATCCTCATCCGGTACAAGGATGTGAAGCGGATCTACGGCTATAAGATCACCGGATACTGGGGGAATATCGCATCCGTCGAGGATTTCTACCGCACCAATATGGATTTCCTAAAGCCCGAGGTCCGGAATTATTTCTTCAAGGAATATCCGAATATTTATTCCAAGGTTGACGATTTGCCTCCGGCAAAGTACAATCCAGGTGCACAGGTTCACGGCAGCCTGATCTCCAGTGGCTGTATCGTGAACGGAGTCGTGGAGAATTCCGTGGTGTTCAAGGCCAGCTACATCGGCAACAACTGCGTGATCCGCAACTCCATTATTCTCAATGATGTCTACATTGGGGACAACACGACCATCGAAAATTGCATCGTAGAGAGCCATAGCACGATCAGGGGTGGCTCTTATTATCAAGGGGACGATGGAATCAGGATCGTGGTGGAACGCAATGAGAGATATGTCATCTGATCCATCAGCGTCATAGACTGAGCGTCGATCGCGCTTGTGCCGCGAAGCAATCCGTGGATACGATCGGATGTCGGAAGTACAAAACAACTGCTGGTTCATTGCACAAATTGGAGGGAAGTATATGCAGATCACTGACGTGCGGGTGCGGAAGATTTCCGCCGAAGGCAAAATGCGCGCCGTCGTCTCCATCACATTGGATGACGAATTCGTCGTGCATGACATCAAAGTAATTGAAGGGGAAAAGGGCCTGTTCATCGCCATGCCGAGCAAGAAGTCAAACGATGGCGAGTACCGTGACATCGCTCACCCCATCAACAGCCAGACTAGAGAGAGGATCCAGACCCTGATCCTGGATGCCTATGAGAAGGCTGCCGAGGCTGAGACGGACGGAGAATAAATCCATAGTCGATCGCGAAACCCTCTGCGAGTCCTGTACTTGCAGAGGGTTATTTATGAGGAACAGGAAACATGTATTTGATCGCAGGACTGGGGAATCCCGGAAAAGAATATGAAAAGACGCGGCACAATGTGGGATTCGAGGTGCTGGACCGCGTGGCGAAGGAGATGGGCATCCGCGCAGAGAGCAAGGAGCTGCGCGCGCTGGTCGGCAAGGGGCTCTGGCACGGAGAGAAGGTGCTTCTGGTCAAGCCGCAGACCTATATGAACCTGAGCGGGGAGAGCATCGGAGCGCTGGCGGATTATTACAAGATCCCGGCGGAGCAGGTGATCGTCATTTCCGACGATGTCGCTCTGCCGGTCGGAAGTCTGCGCGTGCGGAAAAAGGGGAGCGCCGGCGGACATAACGGACTGAAAAACATCATCCTCCACCTGGGAACGGAAGACTTTCCGAGAGTCCGGGTCGGTGTCGGGGAGAAAAACGAGCACCAGGATCTCGCAACCCATGTGCTCGGCCGCCCCGGGAAAGAGGACCGGGCCTGCCTTGAGGAGGCCATGGACCGCGCGGCCCTGGCAGTGCTCTGCATCCTGGAGAGTGGCCCGGGCGAGGCCATGAACCGCTTCAACGCCAAAAAACGGGAAGAGGAGACGGCCAAGCCGCCCGCGGAAGGGGGATCCGGGCAGTAAAAAGACGGTCCGGCAACGGAGAAGACAGAAAGGAAGAAACGCATGAAAGCGCTGATGCAGCCGCTCTCGGAGCTGGCAGACTACAATCGAATCCGTGAGATCATCGGAGGGGATTCCCATGTGCACAAGGCGGGAACCGTCTCCATCTCCGGCTGTGCCTCCTCCCAGCGCCTGCACCTTGTCAGCGGTCTGGGGGAGAAGCTTCGGATCCGCGTGATCGTGGCGCAGGATGATCTGCGCGCCCATGAGATATACGACGAGTACCGATTTTATGACAGAGATGTCTTTTTATTCCCCGGCAAGGACCTGATCTTCTTTCAGGCGGACATCCACGGCAATCAGCTCTCGGGGGAACGGATGCGCACGCTGCGCGGGATGCTCGAACGGGAGAAGATGACCATCGTCACGACGATGCCCGCGCTGATGACGCTGCAGCCGGTGCTGGACCGGGACAAGCTGGTGCTGACGATCGCCAAGGGAAGTCTCTGTGAGCCCGCAGCCCTGGCCGTAAAGCTGGTGGAGATGGGTTATGAGCGGACGGCCCAGGCGGAGAGCGCCGGTCAGTTTGCCATCCGCGGAGACATCATCGATATCTATGATCTGACCCAGGAAAATCCGGTCCGCATCGAGCTTTGGGGCGATGAAGTCGAAGCCCTTCGCATGTACGATCCCTTCAGCCAGAGATCCATCCGGAACCTGACGGAGGTCAGCATCTATCCGGCCACGGAATTCCCCATGGACCGGGCGCGTCTCGAGGAGGGCGTCCGCAGGATCACGGAGGAATCGAAGAAGCAGGAGGAGAAGCTGCGCAAAAAATTCCTCACCGAGGAGGCGCATCGCCTGTCCAAGATCACCAAAGAGCTCTATGAGCAGACGCTCGAGCTCGGCGGCAAGGTCAATCTCGAGAGCTATGTCCACTATTTTTATCAGCCGGAGGAGCTTAAGACCCTTCCCGAATGGATCGCGGGGATGAGCGGCAGCGGCATCTGCTGGTTCGTGGAGGACCCTGCGCGGAGCAGGGAGCAGGCGGAGGCGGTCTTTGCGGAATTCCGGGAGAGCTTTTCCTCGCGCCTTGAGAAGGGCTATATCCTGCCCGGTCAGATGGACCTGCTGCAGGCCCCCGAGAAGGTGGCGGCCACGATGGAAAAGAACCCGGTGGTACTGCTGAGCACGCTGGCTGCCGGGAACGGGTATTTTCATCCGGAGTACCGCTATGAGCTGCTGACGAAGGCAGCCCCGACCTACCAGGGAAGCTTTGAGCGCCTGGCGGAGGATCTTCAGCAGTACCGCAAGAAAAAATACCGCGTGCTGATCCTGTCCGGATCGCGCACCGGGGGCGCCCGCATGGCGCAGGATCTGACGGATCTCGGCGTGGCGGCCGCTTACTCGGAGAATCCGGAGCGGGAGCTTGTCACCGGCGAGGTGCTGATCTCCTACGGTCAGATCGCGGCGGGCTTCGAATATCCGCTGCTGCAGTTTCTAGTGCTCACGGACAGCGACATCTTCGGCGCCCAGCGCAAGAAGAAAAAGCGGAGAAAATCCGCCTACCGCGGCAGCAAGATCTCCAGTCTGGAGGATCTCCACCCGGGGGATTATGTGGTGCATGAGACCTACGGACTCGGGAAATACCGCGGCATCGAGAAGGTGGAGTCCGGCAAGGTGGTGAGAGACTATATCCGCCTGGAATACCGCGAGGGCGGCACCCTGTACGTATTGGCCACGGAGCTGGATGCCATCCAGAAATACGCTTCCGCCGATGCGGAAAAGGTGCCGAAGTTGAACCGCCTCGGAACGAAGGAATGGGAGCGCACCAAGACCAAAACGCGCACCGCCGTGGCGGAGGTTGCGAAGGATCTGGTGGAGCTCTACGCAAAGCGCCAGGTGACCCGGGGCTATGTCTACAATCCGGACACCGTGTGGCAGAAGGAATTCGAGGAGACCTTCCCCTACGAGGAGACCGAGGATCAGCTGGTGGCGATCCGCGAGACCAAGGAGGACATGGAGAGCCCGAAGATCATGGACCGTCTGATCTGCGGCGATGTGGGCTTCGGCAAGACGGAGATCGCGATCCGTGCGGCCTTCAAGGCGGTGCAGGAGAGCAAGCAGGTGGCGTATCTGGTTCCGACGACGATTCTGGCGCAGCAGCACTATGCCACCTTTGTCCAGCGCATGCGGGAGTATCCGATCCGCGTCGAGCTCCTCAGCCGGTTCCGCACGGCGAAGGAGGTCCGGGACGTGATCGCCGGCCTGAAAAGCGGCCTGGTGGACATCGTGATCGGAACGCATCGTCTTTTGTCCGCGGACGTGCAGTTCAAGGATCTGGGCCTGCTCATCATCGATGAGGAGCAGCGCTTCGGCGTGGCCCACAAGGAAAAGATCAAGAAGCTCCGCGAGAATATCGATGTGCTTACCTTAAGCGCAACCCCGATCCCCCGTACGCTCCACATGAGCCTGGTGGGGATCCGCGATATGAGTCTGCTGGAGGAGGCACCGAACGACCGTCTGCCGATCCAGACCTTTGTCTGCGAGTACGACGAGGAGATGGTGCGTGAGGCGATCACCCGCGAGCTGGCGCGCGGCGGGCAGGTATACTATCTCTACAACCGCGTGAACATGATCGCGGATGTGGCGAGCCGGATCCAGGAGATGGTGCCGAACGCGACGGTGGCCTACGCCCACGGTCAGATGTCCGAGCGGGAGCTCGAGGACGTGATGGTGGATTTCGTCAATGGCGATATCGATGTCCTGGTCTGCACAACCATCATCGAGACCGGCATGGATATCCCCAATGCCAACACGCTGATCATCCACGATTCCGAGCGCATGGGACTGTCCCAGCTCTACCAGCTGCGGGGACGGGTCGGTCGCTCGAACCGCACCGCCTACGCGTTTTTGATGTACAAGCGGGATAAGGTGCTCACCGAGGTGGCCGAGAAGCGCCTCGAGGCCATCAAGGAATTCACCGACCTCGGAAGCGGCTACCGGATCGCCATGCGGGACCTTGAGATCCGCGGCGCCGGCAACCTGCTCGGCAAGACGCAGCACGGGCACATGGAGGCCGTCGGCTACGATCTGTACTGCAAGATGCTCGGCGAGGAGGTGGCGCGCCTGAAGGGTGGCGAGCTTCCGGAGGAATTCAATACCATCATCAACCTGGACGCGGATGCGTACATCCCGCCCGAATATATTTTCAATGAGGAGCAGAAGCTGGATATGTACAAGCGGATCTCCTCCATTGAAACGGAGGAGAACCGGGATGCGATCCGGGATGAACTCCTCGACCGCTTCGGAGCGATCCCCGCTCCCGCGAAAAATCTGCTTCGCATCGCCATGATGCGGCAGCAGGCACATGCCCTCGACATGACGGAGGTCAAAGGAGGCGCGGGACGGATCGTCTTTACCTTCCGGAAGGACGCGAAAGTGAATGCGGCCATGATCCCGAAGCTGATCGAGCGCCGCGGCAGCGCACTTTCGTTCCAGGCGACCGGGACACCGCTTTTCACCTACCGGTACCGGAGAGAGGCCCTGGCCGAGAAGGAGGAGCTGCAGCTGATGGAGATCACCGAGGATCTGCTGGAGGATATGAAGATCCTGAAGAAATCCGTGTAAAATCGAACCATAAGGAAAAGGCATTATACCCAAAAATAGGAAACTATTTTTGGGTATTTTGGTTTCTTGTCAAAAGATGGACCGGAAACTATAATGGAAACCAGATAGAGATAAATAGTTTCTACATTAGGAGGAACCCTATGGCTATAGAAAAAGAAGCATTAAGAAAAATGATCCTGGAGGGAACGATCGAGGTGTACGGAGAGAAGGGCGTCCGCTTTACCATGGATGACCTTGCCCGCCATCTGTCCATGAGCAAGAAGACCATCTATACGGTGTTCCGGGAAAAAAATGACCTGCTCCTGGATCTGGTGGATTACATGTTTGATTCGATCAAGCGCTGCGAGCGCGCCATTCTGGAGGATACATCCCTTAGCACCCTCGAGAAGATCCGCAAGCTCCTCGGCGTGATCCCCGACAATTACGAGAATGTGGATTTCAGCCAGCTCTCCGTGCTGAAGGACAAGTACCCCACGATCTACCATCGCGTGCAGTACCGCCTGGAGCATGACTGGGAGGATACCATCCGTCTGCTTGAGCAGGGGATGGAAGAGGGCGTGATCCGTTCCTTTAAGATCCCGATCCTGAAGCTGATGCTGGAAGCATCCCTGGAGCAGTTTTTCCAGCAGGATGTTCTGAAGAAGAACCGGATGACCTACCAGCAGGGACTCGGCGAAGTGGTCGAGATCCTGGTCAACGGCATCACCGTAAAATAATCATCGCAAAAAGGGGCGTCAGCGCATATGCGAGAGCATTTTGATTTAAATGAAGATTGGCTTTTTACGGAGCATTATACGGAGGAGCTTCTGGCGGATTCCTTCGACGAGTCCGCGCTGAAGAAGGTACGTATCCCGCATACGGTCAGAGAGACCCCGTACCATTATTTTGATGCATCGGAGTATCAGATGCTCAGCGGATACCGGAGACACCTGAAGGCTCCGAAGGAGTGGCGCGGCAAGCGCGTCCTCCTCACCTTTTCCGGGGCGGCGCATCAGGCCACTGTCTACCTGAACGGGGAGGAGATCGCTGCCCACGCCTGCGGCTATACCGCCTTTACGGTGGATCTGTCGGAGCGTCTGCGCTACGGGGAGGACAACCTTCTGACCGTGCGTCTCGACAGCCGGGAAGACCTGAACATTCCGCCCTTCGGCTATGTGGTGGACTACATGACCTACGGGGGGATCTACCGGGAGGTTTCGCTGGAGGTCTGCGAACCTGCCTATATCGAAGATGCCTTTCTGCAGACCGCGGGAAGCGTAGACCATCCGGCGCTCCGCACGCAGGTGACGCTGCATCTTCCGGATGCGGACGGCCCCCTCGAGGTGCGGCAGTTCATCCACCGGCCGGAAGGGCGAGAGCTTCTCGTGCGGCGCGAGGAGAGCAGCCGTGCGATCCGTTTCGAAAAGGGTGTCCTTACGCTGGAGGCCCCGGCGGAAGTGCTTCTCTGGAGCCCGGAGCGGCCGAGTCTCTACCGCATCGACACCGAGCTGTGGCAGGGGGAGCGTCAGCTGGACCTCATCTCCGTGAACTTCGGCTTTCGTTTCATAGAGATGCGCGCGGACAAAATGCTCCTGAACGGGGAGCAGATCCGGATCCGCGGCCTGAACCGTCACCAGAGCTATCCTTATGTCGGCTATGCCATGCCGGACAATATGCAGCGCTACGATGCGCTGCTTCTTAAGACCGAGCTGGGCGTCAATGCCGTGCGCACCTCGCATTATCCCCAGTCCCATGCCTTCCTGGACGCCTGCGATGAATTCGGACTGCTGGTATTTACCGAGATCCCGGGCTGGCAGCACATCGGCGATGAGGCGTGGAAGGAGCAGGCCGTGAAAAATACGGAGGAGATGGTGCTGCAATACCGCAACCACCCTTCGATTTTCCTCTGGGGCGTCCGCATCAACGAGTCGGAAGATGACGATGCCTTCTATGAGAAAACCAATGCGGCCGCGCATCGCCTGGATCCCACGCGTCCCACCGGCGGCGTGCGTGCCGGGAAAAAAGGGCATCTCCTCGAAGATGTCTACACCTACAATGATTTCCTGCACGACGGACAGGCCCCCGGATGCGACCCGAAGGCGAAAGTGACTTCGGATCCGGCAAAGCCCTATCTGATCTCCGAATACAACGGACACATGTACCCGACCAAGACCTTCGATCCGGAGGAACACCGCAGGGAGCATGCCATCCGCCATGCGAACGTGCTGGAGGCCGTGGCGGCGCAGGAGGATATCCTCGGAAGCTTTGGATGGTGCATGTTTGATTACAATACGCACAAGGACTTCGGAAGCGGCGACCGGATCTGCTATCACGGCGTCATGGACATGTTCCGCAATCCGAAGATGGCCGCTGCGGTCTATGCCTGCCAGCAGGAGGCGGTTCCGGTGCTGGAGCTCTCCTCTTCCATGGACATCGGGGAGCACCCCGGCTGCAACCGCGGGCAGACCTGGATCTTCAGCAATGCGGATAGCGTGCGCATGTACAAAAATGACCGCCTGCTGAAGGAATACCACCCTTCCGATTCTCCCTACCGCCATCTGGCCCACGGGCCGATCCTCATCGATGATTACATCGGCGACGCCATCGCCCAGGGAGAAGATTTCAAACCCGCGCAGGCCGCGGCCGTGAAGGAGATCCTGAATCACACGGCGCGCTTTGGCATGGGCCGGCTTCCGAAGCGGATTCTGTTTCAGGCAGCCAAAATGATCGCGCTCTACCACATGGGGATGGACGATGCCGTCCGCCTCTACCAGAAATACGTCGGCGACTGGGGCGGCCGCGCGACCGTTTACCGCTTTGAGGCGATCCAAGACGGCCGGGTGGTGCGCACGCTGGTAAAGGCCCCCTCCGGAAAGATCCACCTCGAGGCGACGCCCTCGCACCGGGTGCTCCGGGAGGGAAAGACCTACGATGTGGCGGAGGTG
>JAFYEE010000085.1 GCA_017544405.1 Lachnospiraceae bacterium | reverse complement strand
CTACAATGCAACAATATTCCCAAGGCGTACCGCCAACATCAAATTTTCCCGGTACGTTCTTCCCCCAGTATTTGCAATCCTCGCACCGCACCACCGCCTCGACAGCATCCACGGTCTGCATCGAATCCACGACAGACATTGCCCACAAGCCGCCCCTCTCCGCCTTGAATTTTCTTTTCAGCGCATCCGCATCAATCAGACGGGTCATCTTCCCTATTCACCCCCTCGGAACAATAATCGTCTTCCGTTGTATCGTGGTGCTTCTTGATACATAAAATAAGTTTCGTTCCGTCACCCTCTGCACCGATTCCTAACCACTTGCAATCTTTGCACCGTACAAGCTTTTGACCGACAGTAAAACGGCCTCCAATAATATCATCAATATCTTCTGCCGATATAATCCATTCGCTCATTCTTCCCTCCTTTCACCGTCAGCGCATCCGCATCAATCATCCGCATGATCGTCATCCCCCGAAAAAATCGCCAGCAAAAACCTGCGCAATTTTTCCGTCTGCACATCCGCGTGCGGGAGAGCAACGACATCGTCCCCATCGCTGAAGAACGCCCTGACCCGCTCCGCCTGGATCTTCGCGAACTCCGGATCCGTAAAGACCATCGCGTCCTTCCAGTCAGAAGCGAACATCGGCGCGGATTCCTCTTCCTTCAGCCCGATCTCCTTCAGCTGCGTCCGCACCTTTTCGGGAAGCTCCGGCTTCATCCTGATCCACGCCGAAAAGTAATCCATCCGTCTCACTCCGTCCTTCCCCGTCGTGAACGCGACGATAACACGCTTCCGCTTCTCCGGATTTTTCTGCTCCCGATTTTCCACGCGCTTCTCCTCATCCACCTGAGCAACGTTCCGCTCCGCAGCCTCCATGGCCTCGCGCTCACAGATCTGCGCCTGCAGGTGGTTCAGCGCCATGAATGCTGCCATGCGCTTTCCCTCTTCCTCCTCGATGAATCCAGGCTCCTGTCCGACCCTCGCTTTCCTCTTGTGCTTCCTGATCAGCTTGACCAGCTCCTTCTTGTCCACGTATACCCGTCCGTCCACGTTGATTTCCGTCAGCATTTTTCATTCCTCCTCCGTGATCTTGTACTTTCTCGCCCATTGCTCCAGCATCTTGGCATGCTTGTTCATCGTCTGCAGCTTCTCGTGCAGATCCTTCACGTCCCCGATCAGCGCGAGCGCGATCCTGCGCAGCTGCTCCGTCTCATCCTTCGTTGCTTTTCGCTGGATCCCGCACAGGTAGTCGATACTTACATCCAGTGCCCTGGAGATCCCGATCAGGCTCCGGTACGATGGTCTCTTCTCTCCGCGCGTCCATGTTCCGACGGCATTTGGATGCATTCCAAGCTCATCCGCCAGCTCCGGGAGGGTCATCTTCTTCCGCCGCATCGCGGCGTACAGCCGTTCCGCAAACTCATCCCTTTGCATCCGGACCCTCCCTCCATCCCTTCCCTTCCTGGTCCTCGTAATGCGGGCATTCACGCGGAGAACAGCTGCACAGATATCCATAAAAAAGGCAGCAGTTCCGGTCCTCATCTGACAGGTCGTGCACACAGCCTCTGCTATCCATCAGCCCTGCCTTCCTTCCTCTCTCCAAGGATCTCCGCGATCCGTTCCCCGCACAGTTCATGCGTCGTAAACCGCCACTCAACGCCGTACCTCAGCGCCATGGATCGCATGATGTTCATCAGCCGCTCCGAGTCCACCGGCCGCTTCGGTGGAATCTTCACGTCCAGCATCTTCCCGAAGGCATGCATCCTGTCGATGAAGTCCCACCGCTGGATCCGCGGGTTGTGCCACTCGGCCACGTCGTCGAGGCTATGCATGCCCGGCTGTTCGACCAGTACGATCAGGCGGATCCCCGCCTGCTTCGCCCGCGCGCACTCGGCGCGGAACCGCTGGTGCTGCTGCACGGTATTCGCGTACACCTCCTGCAGCCCCGCCTTCCGGTCAACGCACACGCTCTGGTCGTTCGGCAGCGTGTAGTCGCCCACGTACAGCTTCGTCCGGTCGAACGGGATGCCGAGCGTCCGGAAGGCCTTCTCCACGTGCCCGTTTTTCTGCTCCCTTGTATCTACCAGGATCATCCGATCCTCCTTTCTTTTCTCTGTTAAGCTGTTAAGCAAAACAGCCCCTTGCTTAACATTTGCTTAACGTGATTTTTGCCCTAAAACACTGGTATTTTTATATGTTTGTTAAGCGTTAAGCAAAAATACATACATATAGCAAAATATTTACGTTCCAAAAATCATCTCTCTATCCCGGAAAATGCTTAACAGCTTAACGCGTTCTGAAACCCCAGTGTTTTGGGGCTTTTTCGGGCCTGTTCTGTTAAGCGCCGATGCTTAACAGCCTTTTTCATCCTCATCGTCGAACACCGCCTCGGCTTCCTGGTCGGGCAGTCGGATCGCGACCGTGCCGATCGCGCGGTCGACCACGCGGGTCACGAAGTGCGTGCCGCGGGTGCCTGGCCGGACGAGGATCAGGTCCCTCCCGAGGAGCCACTTCTTGAAGCTGCGGGGCACGCCGCCGAAGGATTCCACCACCGAGTCGAACTTCGTCGGCAGGATGTACGCGACGTTCTTCTTCCAGTCGTACTTCCCGAAGATCTCCCGCGGCGGATGATCGTCAACCCGATCATCCCGAAGGAAGCCGTTCATGTTCCCGATCACCCAGTCGCACATCTGGGTGTACAGCGCCCGGTTGATCTCGATGTCCTCGTCTGTCTTCAGGTATTGCGCGAGGTCCGCGGGCTGGAGCATCCGGAGCTTCGGCACGATCCCGAGGTGCGTGACGATGTTGTCGGCTGTCAGGATCAGTGCGCCGGAGAGCGCCTGCTTGGACGAAAACTTTGCAAGATCCCGGTAGAAGGATCCGTAAACCTCTTCGACGGAGTCCCGGTTCCGCATGACCCACTCCACGAATATCCGTCCTGCATGGCCGAAGTTGTGGCCGAGCCGTGCCGCCAGTGCGTGCCCGTCCTTGGTCAGGGGCTGATCGACCTCCACCTCGATCGCGCGGTTTTTTGCTCCCGCCGCCGCGGTGTCCCGGATCAGCGGCGTTTCTCCGGATGTGAGGATGCAGTTATGCCAGGTAGGGGTGCGCTCCACGCCCCCGGTGCGCGTGCCCCTCGTCCTGCCGATGCCCTCCGCCAGCTTGTACGGGTCATACACGACCTGCCCG
>JAFYEE010000084.1 GCA_017544405.1 Lachnospiraceae bacterium | reverse complement strand
TATCGGAAAAATCGGAATCCCCGACAGTGTGCTGAACAAGGTGGGGCGTCTGACCGATGAAGAGTATGCCCGGATGAAATCCCATGTCATTCGCGGTGCCGAGATCCTGAAGGATTTCACGCTGGTGGAGAACGTGGTGGACGGCACCCGGTACCATCATGAACGGTACGACGGCAAGGGCTATCCCGACGGGCTTAAAGGGGAGGAAATCCCGCTTGTTGCAAGGATCATCAGCGTGGCAGACACCTTTGATGCCATGACCTCCAACCGTGTTTACCGCAATCACATGGACACCGATTATGTCATGGAGGAGATGAAACGCGGGCGGGGCACCCAGTTCGATCCCAACGTGCTGGACGCATTCCTGCGTCTCATTGAAAGTGGTGTCATCAATCTGGATGAGCTCTATGCCCAGAGACGTACCGAGATCCAGCAGGCGGATCAGGACGCCCAGGAGGAACTGAAACGCCGCGTGGAGGAAGATAAAAAGATCCAGGCTGAGGAGCGGAAGAAGGAGGACGTTCCAAAGCAGGAGGACGCTTCTTCGGAAGAACTTAAGAGTGAGGAGGGGGCAAAGGCATGAAACGAGTCTATATTGCAACGATACTGACCTGCCTCGTCGTGCTGGCCGTCTTCGTCGGCTTTTTCCGGCTGGTGAATCTCTCCGAAAGCAGAGACAGCCTGAAGATCGGATTTATTTACGACAATGACGAGAGCACGCCCTACACCTACAATTTCTCTCTGGCGAAGGACGCGCTGGAGAAAAAATACGGCGAGAAAGTGGAGATCCTGACCTGCAGCAACGTGCTGGACGATGAGATGGAGGAGCCCCTCCGGGAGCTGGCAGGTGAAGGATGTGACATTATCTTTTTCAACGGCTACAGCAAGCTGGTGATGGAGCTGGCGCCGGAATATCCGAATACCCAGTTCTGCCAGACCTCTTATATGGACATGAACGGGGTAAAGGTGCCGGACAATTACCACACCTTTAAGGGCGAGGCCTATCAGGCCCGTTATGTCAGCGGTATCGTCGCCGGCAAAAAGATCGCTCAGATGATAGACGAGGGAACCCTGGACAAGGATCAGGCACTGGTGGGATTCGTGGCCGCATTCCCCGACTCCGAGGTCATCTCCGGCTACACCGCATTTTTGCTGGGGGTGCGCTCTGTGGTGTCCACAGCGAAAATGGAAGTATCCTACACCCATACCTGGAGCAGCTATGCACTGGAAGAAAGTGCAGCAAAAAGGCTGATCGAGGACGGGTGTGTGATCATAACCCAGCACACCGATACCATCGGTCCGGCCATTGCCTGTGAGGAATCTCTCTCGGATCGGCCCGTGTATTTCGTGGGATGGGGGCAGAGCATGTCCGAGGTGGCTCCTACCACCTCCCTGATCACTTCCCGGATCTGCTGGGAGCCCTATGTGCTCGCGGCAGTGGAAGCAGTCATGAAAGGCAAGTCCATCGAGGAAACGGTGATCGGCAACGTCCACGGAAATGACGTGTCTGCCGGCTTTGAAAGAGGCTGGGTGGAGATGGTGGATCTGAATCAGCAGGTGATGGCGCCGGATACCCTTTACTCCATGAACTGGGCCATTGAGGAGTTTAAGCGCGGGAATGTGGACTTTGTATTCCAGGGCGCATACATCGGGGTTTCTCCCGATGATCCGACCGATACCATCGATCTTAGAAACGGGTATATCGAGAACGAAAACACCTCCTATCCGCTGTTCCACTATGTGCTTTCGGATGTCATTACCATCGTAGAGTAAGGGCTGCGTGCCTGTGGGTGGGAGCCGCAGAGCAAGAGAGGGCTGGAGAACGCAATTGAAAGAAATGATCCTATGCCCCAACTGCGGGGCGGAAATCGACAAAGATGTCGCAAAATGTCCCTACTGTGATTTCATCAACGCAGAGGGCGCAGAGAAACAATTCCAAAAAAAAATAAGTAAGATCCGGGAGGACATAGAAGAGACGAAAAAAGAACCTTCCAGGGCGCTGGTAAAGGGCTTTACCGGCGGAACGAAGGTCCTCCTGATCTCTGTCTGTGTTCTGGTCCTTCTGGGAGCGCTCTTTCTCCTGGAACTGCTCAGGGAAACAAAGGACAAGCCGAAGCTCTTCCTCACGGCCGAGGAGCAGGAGTATGCAGACGCATATACCCGGATTGCGGGAGAACAGCTGACGGAAAGCTATGCGGCGGGTGACATCGCCCGCATGGCGGAGATCTATGACCAGGCCTATTCGGTGGATCGGATCTCCATCTGGGGGGCGCCCTATTACGAGGCGGGATATGCGTCGAGCTGCTACATGAAGCTGCAGCAGTGCCTGCCGGATCTGGATAAGGACAGGATCGCTGTCCCGGAAGCCGAAGAGATCACCTATTACTGCTTTTATTTCTACTACAGGGCCTACGGAGACGAGGGGGCGGAGCTCTTTGATCCCATCCGGGAAAAGGAGATCCTTCCGATCATCACAGGCAGGCTTGGCTTTACGGAAGAAGACATGGAGTCCTTTCGGGAGAAGGTCTTTGACGGGACAAATGTAAACAGAAGCCGCGTGTACAAAGCGACTAAGAAGTATTTTAAGAACTATCACTGACGAGGGGATAGACAAAAGTGAAGTGTAAGTATTGTGGCAGCAATCTGGCAATCGAAGATGAGGTTTGCCCCTATTGCGGCAAGGAAAATCCGGAAGCTGCCGGTCATCGGGCGACCATGCGGTCGGTCCGTGCGGAGTATGAGCAGACCCGGGAAGAGACGAAAATAAAGTCCAGATCTGCCGGCAGGATCGGAAGGATGATCGTGATCGGTCTCATGCTCCTCACCATTTTCATTCTGTGGGGCAGCGTTCGCAGGAATTCCGATATTGATTACCGGGAGGAGAAAGAACGGACCGACATTGCCCGGACCGTGGAGGAAAACCGGGAGAACGTGACAGCGACCCTTCGGGAGCTGGAAGCAAACAGAGAATATCTGGCGTTGGACAGCTATGTGCTGACCTACCGGCTGAGAGGCGATGATACGTATCTGGATTATTCCAGAGTGTTTACGGCGGTGATCAATTACCGGGCGATCTTCGAGGATATCCTGCAGATCCTGAGCGGATATGAGGGATACAGTGGAGAGGGCCGAAAGGAATGGTGTGAGGATGCGGCGATCTATATCAGCAACTGGAGGCAATACGTAGATGGCGATTTCTGGTACGATGCCTCCAACTCACCGATGCACGGCGGGGAGCACGGGGCGTTCCTCACGGACATCAAAAATGACACACGGGACATGGTTCAGGTTTACTTTGGCCTGACGGACGAGGAGGCTTCCTCTATGTGGGATATGGACGAGGAAGCACTCGGCGAGATGCTGTATGAGAGATGCCGAAGGCTGTATCCGGAAGAGGGCGACAGATGAGCAGGAGAAACAAGGCAAAGGAAAAAAAGAAAAAGGATCCGGTGATCCTGGCTTTGGACATCACGATCCTGGTGCTTTTTTTTGTGATGCTTTATGTGGGTCAGAAAGCGGTGTTTTACAAGATGCTTGCCAGCGAAAGCGCCACCTTCGCCCAGGATACGGGAATGATGTCCTTCGAGCTGCAGCGTGGGGATTACGGCGGGCTGGTCCAGGGCAGGTACATGAACGCGCTGGAGGGAAAAACAGAAGGGTCCGGGTACTATTATCTGGCAGAGTATGTGGAAGCGGCCTTCTGGCACAAGGTCCATGAGGTCAAGGGAAACCCGGTGAAAGCACAGGAGGAGGAGCGGATCATGCGCGAATCCCGGGCGCAGATGAAGGAGCTTACCGTCTTTGCGGACGAAATAGATAAAATGTTTATAACATCTGACTGAGTTCTGTTGATTAATGGTAGTTTTTGCATAGAAACATGGTTGATTCGGAGTTGTTATTTTTCCTAAAATGACATAAGTTAAAAGGTGAATGCTTTTACTTTTTTCGCAAAACGGGAAGGCATTTTCGATCGGCATACAGCGAACATCGGAAGGAGAAGGGATATGCCCAAAAAATCATTGAAAAAAGCAAGAATCATCATCGATCGGGACTTCAAGGTCGGGGAAATCGACAAGCGGATCTACGGTTCCTTTATCGAGCACCTCGGAAGAGCTGTCTATGAAGGGATCTATCAGCCGGAGAGCAGCCTTTCCGATCGGAACGGCTTCCGTAAGGATGTCATGAAGCTGATCCGGGAGATCCGTGTGCCCATCGTGCGGTATCCGGGCGGCAACTTCGTATCCAATTTCCGCTGGGAAGATAGCGTGGGCCCCAAGAAGGACAGACCGAGCCGGATCGAGCTGGCCTGGGGTGTGGTGGAGACCAATGATTTCGGCCTGGATGAATTTATGAAATGGGCGAAGGCGGTCGGCACGGAGCCGATGTATGCCGTGAATCTCGGTACCCGCGGGATCGAGGATGCGAGAAATATCGTAGAATACTGCAACATCAAGGGTGGCACCTATTACAGTGATCTGCGCAGAAAGCATGGCGCGAAGGATCCGTACAATATCAAGCTGTGGTGCCTGGGCAACGAGATGGACGGCCCCTGGCAGATCGGTCATCGGACTGTGGAGGAGTACGGACTGCTCGCATCCCGTGCCGGACATATCATGAAGCTGGTCGATCCGACCATTGAGACGGTGGCCTGCGGTTCTTCCGGTCTCGGCATGTCGACCTTCGGCAACTGGGAGCGTACCGTCCTGGAATGCAGCTATGACACGACGGACTATCTGTCTCTGCATACCTACTATGGAAACCCGGAAGATGATACCCCGAATTTCCTGGCCTCTTCCGTGGCGATGGATCAGTTTATCAGTCAGGTCATCTCGGTCTGCGATTATGTAAAAGCGGTCAAGCGCTCCAATAAGACCATCCAGCTGTCCTTCGATGAGTGGAATGTATGGTATCACTCCAATGAGCAGGACAAGAAGCTCAAAAAGTGGGTACAGCATCCGCATCAGCTGGAGGATGTCTACAACATGGAGGATGCGCTTCTGGTCGGCAGCATGCTGATCACGCTTCTCCGTCACGCGGATCGTGTAAAGATCGCCTGCATGGCACAGCTGGTCAATGTCATCGCACCGATCATGACGAGCGACACCGGTGCCTGGAAGCAGACCATCTTCTATCCTTACATGCAGGCGAGTGTGTACGGCAGAGGCGTGGCCCTGCAGACTCTGGTGGATGCTCCTTCCTACGAGAGCAAGCACGGGGATGCTCCTTTCATCGACAGCATCGTGACCATGGATGAGGAGCATGACAGCATCACGGTATTTGCGGTGAACAAGAACCTGGAAGAGGATATGGAGATCACCTGTGATCTGCGTCAGTTCCCGGGTTACAAGGTCGTCGAGCATCAGATGCTGACCCATAGGGATCTGAAGGCAGTAAATACCGAGAAGAAGCCTGAAAATGTTGCTCCGGTATCTTATAACGGAAGCAGGATCGAGAAGGGCATCCTGACATCAGTGCTTCCGTCTAAGAGCTGGAACATGATCCGCCTTCAGAAGTAAAAAGCTCCGGCGGGAGGTAAAGCATGCCATTTCAGATCGTGCGAAATGATCTATCGAAAATGAAGGTCGATGCGATTGTTGGCGCGGCGGATCCCGCTGATGGCAGCGGGGCCGGGACGGGCGCGGTGGGAACAGCCTCCATTCGGTCGTCCCATGACCTGCCCGCGGCGTATATCATCCGCACCGTGGGCACTGAATGGAAAGGCGGCAGCAGCGGAGAGGAAGAAATCCTTCGAAGCTGCTATCGCGCTGCGCTGAAGCTGGCTTCGGAGCATGATCTGACCAGCATCGCCTTCCCACTTCTGGCGTCAGACAGCTACGGCTTCCCCGAAGGGGTTGCGCTGCGGATGCTTCTGCCTGAGGTTGAGGCCTTTCTGGAAAAACATGACACGGATGTCTATCTTGTGGTTCCGGAGGAACGAGCCTTCGGGCTCTCCGGCGAGCGGTACGGAGACATCGATTCCTACATCGATGCGCATTATGTAGAGAAAGAGCGTCCGGGGGCGGATATGCCTGTCCCCGGATTTTTCGGCGCGGCGCCGGGTTTTCCCACGGCCCCGGTTCTCCATGCAGCAAAGGCGCGCCCCACGGCCCCGGTTCCTCCCACGGAACAGGAAAAGCGTTCCGGGGGACTGCTTCATGCGTGGAAGCCCGTTTCTTCTGCCCGAGGTGCGCAGCCGCGTGAAGAGGCTGAGCGATATTCAGATGCAGAGCAGTGTGCCGACATAGAGCCGCTGGAGGATGCGGATCCGGGGGCCGGCGCAGAGCCACTTGGCTCTGTCTGTGCGTCCTTCTCCATGGCGCGGAGCCTGGATGATTGTCTTTTGGATCTTCAGAAATCCTTCATGGAGCTGGTTTTTTCCTATGCGGATGCCAGAGAGATGTCCGATGTGGAGGTACAAAAGAGGGCCAATCTGGACAAGCGCGCTTTTTCCAAGCTAAAATGCGGCAATACCAGGAATCCGAGCAAAACGACGGCGCTGGCGCTGGCCGTTGCGCTCCGGCTGAACCTGGATGAAACGAAGGATCTTCTGGCCAGGGCCGGACTGGCACTGTCTCCCTGCAGCCGGCAGGATCTGATCGTGCAGTATTTTATCGAGCATGAAGCCTACGACATCCATGAGATCAACATCGCTCTGTTCGAGCACGGGGAGACGCCGCTGGGATCGCAGGCAAAAGAATAAAGGAAGTGCCGCCGGCAGAAAGGTCGCAGCGAAGAATAAAAAAGTCGCCTGCCGGTAGACCGATCGTCACGTAAGAAAAAATATAATTACCTCAGAAACAAAGAACCCCCCCGAGCAGACGGGGGAATCAAGCAAACGGAGGTAATTATCATGAGAGAAAATCTGACGGAAATCATCTTTATCCTGGACAGAAGCGGATCTATGGGCGGGCTGGAATCGGACACCATCGGCGGATTCAATTCCATGCTGGCCAAGCAGAAGAAGGGAGAGGGAGAAGCACTGGTGTCGACGGTCCTGTTTGATGACCGGTGTGAGGTCCTTCACGACCGCAAGGAGATCGGCGATGTCCGGCCACTGACGGAAGACGACTATTATGTACGCGGCTGTACGGCTCTGCTCGACGCGATCGGCGGAGCGATCCACCACATCGGCAATGTCCACAAATACGCCAGAGAAGAGGACCGGCCGGCCAAGACGCTCTTTATCATCACCACGGACGGCATGGAAAATGCGAGCCGCAAGTATTCCTACAGGGAAGTCCGGAAAATGATCCGGCGCCGCACGGAGGAGGATCACTGGGAATTCCTGTTCCTCGGAGCCAATATCGATGCGATCGAGGTCGCCGGCCAGATGGGAATCAAAAGTTCGCGGGCCGTGAATTATCACAGCGATCCTATGGGGACGGCGCTGAATTATGATGTTCTGTCGAAGGCGGTATCCAGAGTCCGCGCATGCGCACCGAGAGCTTCCAGTGCAGTCTTTGATGACGGTGCATGGAAAGCAGAGATCGAGGAAGACTACGAGGGCCGTAGCGCTTCCATGTAGAAAGTAAGAAGCCACATCCATGGCAGGAAAAAGAGGCAAGCGCCGTAAGGTGCCTGCCTCTTTTCAGTGGATTTGCTCCTGGCCAGTGTCTGCCTTTAGCCGGTGACCAGCATGCCCTGCTTCTCGGCGACGGAGACGGTGACTTCCGTTCCGGAATTGAAATCGATGTAGTCGTTTTCAATCCCGTCCGAAAAGATCACGCCTTTTTCCGCCATGTTGGAGCGAAGTACGAGCGTCTCCGTGCCCGAGATGCGTCCCATCACGATGCCGGCATGCGAATTGACGGAAGGGTAAGGCTCCCGCACTGCGAAAGTCAGCGCCCGGTCCTCCCACCGCAGCGGCGTGTATCCGGCTTCCTCCATTCCGAGAAACTCCGCGCTCCCCTTCACCTGGGCGATGATGGACTTAAACCATCCGGTCTGTCCCAGTCCGGTGGAGATAATGACGCCGCTCGAGGACTGCGCTTCCGTCCGTCCCTGATAGGAGATGTCGTACCGGGCGGAAATATGGCTCGACGGTCCGATAAATAGATCGTTGGCCGCATACAGCTCCTGTCCGTTTTGCGTGATCGCATGCGCGAAGGTGATGGCCCTTTTCGAGGCTTCCCCGCGGATCACGTGCGGAAGGATCGCCTCCAGCGTATCCGCCGTAAATGGTAGCACGACACCGTCCCAACGCCCCGCATCGGGATTCACCCCGATGACGGGGTTTGTATTTTCCAGGTATTTCATTGTGTTGACGACCAGTCCGTCGCGTCCCACGCAGATGACGATATCATCCCTGCCGAAGATATACTGGAAAACGAAGGTCTTGTCGATGAGGCTGATCCGCGCGTATTTTGCCGCAATGTCGCGCACCCGCGTGAGCGTCTCCGTGTAGGTCCGGTCCTCATCGAGATAGTCCCCGAAATCCGCGCCCAGGTGCTCCACATAGAACTGCGCCTGTTCCTTTGTATTGAAGCGTTCCTTCAGTTCCTGCAACCGTGTCTTCTGCGACACGATCACGATCTTGTTCATTCCACGTTCCATAGGTATTTTACTTGCTTAAAAGCGTCTCCAGCAGATCCGGCGAGATATTGAGATTCCCGATCTTTTCGGAATTGCTTGCGATATCGGTAAAGGCCTTCGCGATCATCGTCTTGCCGTCCATACCGGACATCAGCAGCGCGACCAGCACTTCCTTGTCCATCTTCTCAAGGGTCTTAAGCAGCACTTCGTTGGAATATGCCTTCGTATCCGCCATGGAGCGCTCCGTCGCGTTCCGGATCTCCTGCTCCTCCTGCTCGAACTGCCGCAGCTTCAGATCGCGCTCATGCTCTGCGCGGTCACTCTCCAGATTGCCGCTGATCTCCGCCATCCGGAATTCATTGTCGTCCTCGAGCTTCTGCATCCGCGCCTGTGCGTTTTTCTCCTGCAGCGCCATCTCCGCTTCCAGCGCCTTCTCGTCTTTTTCCCGCTCCTTCTCTACGATCGAGATCTCCGTATTCAGTTCGTTTTCCTTGATGATGCGTTCTTGTTCGATCGCAAAATTCCTGCGTTTGTAGACGGCGTCATCCTGCTCTTCAGGATCTCCTCGCGGGTGGCTGCCTCCAGGGCTTTGCGCGTTTCCGGCTGCGGAAGGATCCCGAGAACGGACACGTTGATCACTTTCAGTCCGAATTCCCGGATGTAGGAATTGTCCTTCAGCGTCTCGTTCAGATCAAAGGAAAGCTCATTCTGGCTCTGGATCGCGGTACGGATATCCCGGTCCGCCATGAACCGTGCGATCTCGGCCTGAACGATTCCGTTTAATCGCTTCGCCATCTTGTTCTGCGCGTCCGTCAGCTTCATCCGATATTCTGCGGGCGTGGTATAGGAAAAATCGATCATCGAGGAAGCCGTCTCAAAATCGCTGATCGCATAAGAGATATCGCCCTGTACGGACAGCTTCTGGAAATCCTTTGTCGTGACATCGTCGAACATATACGAAGTATCAAAGGCTGTGGACGGAACCACCTTCAGAGACGTGGTCGCACTGTTGTAAAAGAGGCTGAGCCCCAGTCCCTGCTTTACCACCTTGCCGTTTTTGAAGACGATGACATATTCCGTTGCCTGAAAATTTCTGTGTTTGATTCCCATTATGATTCCTCCCTTTCCTCTGCGGGACAAATGCGTCCTACGTCACCATCATAGCCCATCGGACCCCGTTTGAAAAGAGTGGCGGGAGGCGTTAATCCCTTCGGAAGTATGATATAATAAATCCGGATTTTCCGCGAAAGCACAGGATCACATCCGGACCTGCGGAAGGATGCAGCCGGATGCAGCCGGTGAGGGAGAGCCGATGGATGTATCCTGGGAGAGATGAGGGGGGACCGTTCATGATTTTTCGAGAAGATATGCTGGAACTGACGAGGAGGATGACGCCTTCGAGGAACTGCTTCGACCGGATCGCGGGAGCGTACGTGGACGCCGACGGGGAGGTGGGCGGGACCTTCAATGTTCACTTTCTGAACCTGTCGGGGGCGGAAAAGACCCGGAATCTGGAGATCGCCAAGACGGTTCCGTTCTCCCGGACAAACGATCAGCTTAAGGAGTACCGGTTCCGCCGCTCGGCGAAGGGGAAGGATACGCTTTTTCAGCTGCTTCAGGTGATCCGTAAGTGCGGGCTCAAAAACGACGCGGTCATGGATATCCTTTACAGCCAGCTCTCGGATGGATATCCGGTGGATCACGATTTTGCGATCTTTGTTTTTCACGGATTATATGATGTCCCGCGCAAGGGACAGGATCACGAGAGTCAGTGGGAGTCGGAGGAGACCTACGATTTCCTGATCACGACCATCAGTCCGCTGAATGAGAAGGGCGATCCGGACAAGCCGGGCTGGGGCTTCCTGTATCCGGCTTGTTCGAACCGTTCGGCGGCTGAGGAGGCCATCGATGTATTCCACGCCGATCCGGAAGCTGTCGAGGAAGGGCTGATGTATCAGCTGTTTGGAAGAGAGGGGGCAGAGCAGTATGGCGATCAGTAAGACAAAATATCAGGCGACGGACGAGGAGATCCGCGCACTCTTTGCACGGCACGGGATCACGGGCATCACGCAGATCGCGCCTCTGGGCGACGGGGAGTTCAACGCGGCCTTCCGGGTGGAGACTCCGGATATGGTTTATGTGCTGAAGGTGGCGCCGCCGGAGAGCGCACCGGTCCTTCACTATGAGCAGGGGATGATGCACTCGGAAGTGTACTGGTACGAGCAGATCCATGCGCATACGGATCTGGCTGTGCCGAAGGTCATCGCCTCCGACTTCACGCACCGGGATCTCGGCTCGGATTGCTTTATCATGGAATACCTGGATGCGCAGCCTCTGTACAAATTTTCGTTCACAGACGAAGCGTACCGCGCAGTGCAGGAGCGCAAGATCGAAATGCTGACCGAGATCCACCGCGTGAAGGGGGAGCGGTTCGGCTATCCGCAGCTGGGGCTGCAGGACACCTGGTACGCGGCGATCCGCGGGATGGCGGAGGCGCTGGTACAGGACTGCGAGGCGATGGGACGCAAGACGCCGGACGGAAGGAGGTTCCTTGCCCTGATCGATCGCCGCCGGGAGATCCTCGAGAAAGTGCCCTGCCGGATGGTCAATTTTGATCTGTGGGATTCCAATGTGCTCTATGCGGACGGAAAGCTCTACTGGATCGATCCGGAGCGGAGCTTCTACGGGGATCCGATCGCAGACTTCATCACCCTCGGGAAGGGACAGAAAACGCCCCTCGATGAGAAGACGGAGGAGATCGCAATCTACAACCGCACGGCATCGGAGCAGATCCGTGCGGGCCGGGAGGAATGCATCCGCTATGCGGTGGCGGTCGCTTATCTGGCGCTGATCGAGGAGGTCGAACGGTACGTCCGCTACGAGCCGGACAATCCGGTCTATCAGCGTAATGAGCGGGACGCAAGGGATATGTACGACATGGCCTTTGCGGTTCTGGAAGCAGATTGATCCGGCCAAAGCCGCCGGGGAAAGAGAAGCTATGGCGCAAACGAAGATCACAGAGGAACTTTTTCGCATGCAGGATAAGCCCTACGCCGCCTTTCAGGCAAAGCTGCTCCCGTCGATCGATCCGGACAAGGTGATCGGCGTGCGCACGCCGCAGCTGAGGGAATACGCGAAGGAACTTTACAAGGTCCAAAAGGGAAGCGGCGTAGCCGAAGGGGACGAAGCGGGCAAAGCCATGGTGCAGGAGTTTCTCGCTGCCCTCCCGCATACCTACTTCGAGGAGAAACAGTTGCATGCATTCCTGATCTCGCTGGAGAAGGATTTTGACACTTGTGTCACACAGGTGGAAGCATTTCTCCCCTTTGTCGACAACTGGGCGACCTGCGATCAGATGTCACCGAAGGCCTTCAAAAAGCAGCCGGAAAAGCTCCTTCCCTACATTGATCGCTGGATCTCGTCGGACCACACCTATACGGTGCGCTTTGCCGTGGGGATGCTGATGGAGCATTTCCTGGACGGGCGCTTCGATGCAAAGTATGCGGAGATGGTGGCACAGATCCGCTCGGACGAATACTACATCAACATGATGATCGCGTGGTATTTTGCGACGGCGCTGGCCAAGCAGTATGAGGCCGTGATCCCTTACCTGGAGCAAAAGCGCCTCGCTCCCTGGACGCACAACCGGGCGATCCAGAAGAGTATCGAGAGCTACCGCATCACGGACGAGCAGAAGGCATATCTTAGAACGCTGAAAGTACATTGCTGAATACAAGGAGGCCACTTATGACAACAACCGAAAAAAGCATGATCGCGCAGGCAAGCGGCCTGAAGACAAAGGAGTACACCGCCTATGCTCTGGGAGATGCGGGCGGATGCCTCGCATTTTCACTGGTGACTTCCATCCTTCAGACCTACTACACCGACGTGCTGATCCTGAGTCCCATGTTCATCATGGTCATGCTGGTCGTGGCCCGCGTCTGGGATGCCATCAACGATCCGATCATGGGCCGCATCTGCGATACGGTAAAGGTGTCCCGCTTCGGAAGATACCGCGTGTGGATGCTGTATGTGGCGCTGCCGCTGGCAATCTCGGCAATCCTCCTCTTCGTGAAATTCCCCGGCTTCGGCGCGGATCCCGGGCACAACACACCGGCCTATGTCTACGCGGCCGTCACCTACATTCTCTTCGGCATGATCTACACGATGCACCAGATCCCCTACGGATCGCTGGCTTCCGTGATCACGATGGATGTGAAGGAACGCTCCAAGCTCTCCGTGTTCCGCGCGGCCGGCGCGACGATCGGAAGTATGCCGGTCATGGTCCTGTCGATGATGTGCTTTGTGACCGACAAGGCGACGGGTGAATCCATCGTAAAATACGACGTCCTGATGACGGGTGTGGTGATCATGTCCGTCCTCTCCATGATCTGCCTGATCCTGGCCTTTTCGGGGACGCGGGAGCGTGTGAAGACGCAGCCGGCGCCTCGCACGAAGGGCGATACCGCGCGGGCCCTGAAGATCGTGTTCCGCAACAAGCCGATGCTTTCCCTGGCATGCGTGGCGATGCTGCTGCTGGCCGGGCAGATGTTTACCCAGAGCTACTATATCTACCTGATCCGCTACTATTTCGGGAAGGGCGGCATCTTCGTTTCCCTTCCGACGATCCTGACTTATCTGCCGATGGCGATTTTGATGGGCTTTACGCCGGCGCTGGTGCACCGTTTCGGGAAAAAGGAGATCACGCAGTGGGGAATGGCGGTAGCGGCCGTCGCGAATCTGCTCATGTTTTTCCTGAAGTTCATCCCGGCCGGGCAGGCGCTTTGGCCCTTTATGATCCTGTGCCTGATCAGCGGCTTCGGGCTCAATCTCTTCGTCCTGCAGCTGTGGGCGATGGCGGGTGACGCGATCGATGATATCGAGGTGAGCACCGGAAGCAGGGACAACGGCACGGCATATTCCTTCCTGAATTTCTTCCGCAAGCTGGGGCAGGTGATCTCTGCCATCGCGGTCAACGGCGCTCTGCTGGCCATGGGCTACTATACCACCGTCAGCAGCGGTACCTTCACCTTCGCGCAGAGCCAGCTGGAGACGATGTACGTGATGGCTACTATCATCCCCGCGATCATGTTCGGGCTGATGGCGCTGATGCTCTTCGTCTGGTACCCGCTTTCCAGAGAGAAGGTGGAAGCACTCCAGACGCGGAAGGAAGAGTTCCTGCGCAGGGAAAGTTCCGGGAAGTAAAGGATTTCGAGAGATAGAAGATGAGTGAGACCAAAACGATGGAACTGGATACCGATCTTGGCCGGATCCGCGGAAATGTCCGGGGAGACATGCGGGAATTCCTGGGGATCCGTTATGCGGCGGCGCCCCGCTTTTCCTATGCGGAGCTGACCGGAGCCTGGGAGGGCGTCTATGACGCAACTGCCTTTGGTCCGGCGTGCAGCCAGTACCGCACCTATTTTCCGCACCTGGACGTGCCCGAGCGCCGCTTCTATTACCGCGAGTTCCGCGAAGGGACGGAATTTACCTACAGTGAGGACTGCCTGAATCTGAACATCTACGCGCCCGCAAAAGAGGGGCGCTATCCGGTCCTCGTCTACATCCACGGCGGCGGTTTTAATTCCATGTGCAACAGCGAGAACTACCTGGACGGCGCAGAATATGTGCGCCGCGGCATCGTGCTGGTGACGATCAACTACCGCGTCGGCATCTTCGGATATCTGACACATCCGTCACTTACCGAAAAGTACGGACGGGACGGCAATTTCGGTCTGGACGATCAGATCAAAGCACTCGAGTGGGTGCGCCTTCACATCCGGTCCTTCGGCGGAGACCCGGAAAATATCACTGTGATGGGGCAGAGCGCGGGCGCGATTTCCATCCAGTATCTGTGCCTGACCGGGCGGAAGCTTTTTGACCGCGCGGTGATGATGTCCGGTGCGGGCGCCTTTCCGAAGATCGCATTACCGAAAGATCACGAGACGACGCAGGCCTACTGGCAGCAGGTGATAGACACAAGCGGCGCGAAATCCTTTGAGGAGTTCCGTCAGCTCTCCGATCGAGGCATCCTGGCTGCGGTGGAAGAAGTGAAGAAGGTGCGGAAGGACAATCAGACGAGCTGCCAGCCCGTGATCGACGGGTTCCTTCTGAAGGACCGCGTGGACCGGCTGATCCGGCATCCCGCCGAGCTTCCCTACCTCGTCGGCTATACGAACAATGACATGTTCACGGGTGTGATCGCGCACATGGCGCACAAATATGCCCGTCAGACCAAAGGCTACCTGTATTACTTCGATGTGGATGCGCCGGGGGATCAAAATCAGGCCTTTCATTCCTCCGACCTGCGTTACGTCTTCGGTACGTTGGACCGGAGCTTCCGGCCATACGATGAGACGGACCGCGCGATCTCCGCGCGGATGATCGACTACATCGCAGCCTTTGCTCGCACCGGGGACCCGAATCACGAGGGCGCGCCCGTCTGGACGCCGGGCGGCAAAAAGGCGCTCTGCATCGCAAGGAAGGGCATCCGCATGGGGCGTCCCGGCTACGGAAAGCTCATCGCCAACACATTCAAGGGAGATCCGACATAATGACGAAATTCAGGCACGATTTTTCACTGGAAAAGCAGGACGGAGCAACCTTCCTCTATACTTCGGAGGACAACCATGTGCGCCTCGACTTCATGGAAGGGATGCTGCGTGTGGCCATCTACCGGGACGGGGAGCGGATCTTTCCGACCTTCTCCGTCTGCCCGGACGACCGGATGCCCTACGCCGGCAGGGACAAGCTATCGGTTGAAGGATTCCGGATGTCGGTTCCGTCCTATGAAGAGGCGGACGGCATCGCCACCTTCCGGACGGGGGATCTGCGCATCAGCGTAGGACTCCGGAACTTTGAGATCCGTTACCATCAGGGCGGACGGCTCCTTTTTGCGGATCGCGCATACAGTGCCTACAATTTCGGCCATGAGTACGGGCGGGGGAGCTGTCACTATCTGACGCGGGAGGAGGACGAGGAGATCTACGGCCTCGGGGACAAGACCGGCGACGTGAACAAAAATAAGCGCTCGTTTCGCCTGGGAACCTCGGATGCGATGGGGTTCGATGCCAGGTCCTCGGATCCACTCTACAAGCATATCCCCTTTTATATGTGCAAAAACTCCGTCGGTTCCTACGGGATTTTTTATGACACCTATGCGGACGGAGCCTTCGACTTCGGCCGCGAGATCAACAATTACTATGCGCCTTTCAAGTCCTTCCGCTGCGAGGAGGAGACCCTCGTTTACTACGTTTTCTTCGGGTCGCTCGAAGAAATCCTCATTTCCTATGCATCCCTGAGGGGGCGTGATTTTCTGCCGCCGAAGTGGACGCTGCAGTACTGTGGCAGCACCATGGCCTACACCGATGCGCCCGACGCGAGCCGTCAGCTGGAGGGCTTTGTCGAAAAATGTAAGGAATATGGCTTCCGCCCCGGCGGGTTCTACATGTCCAGCGGATATACCCAGATCGGGGAGAAGCGTTACGTCTTCCACTGGAATACGGACAAGATCCCTTCGCCCGAGGGCCTGAGCACATTTTTCCGGGAAAACGGGATCGAATTCCTGCCCAATATCAAGCCGTGCTTTCTGACGGATCATCCGCTCTATGACCGGATCGCGGGGCATGGATGGTTTCTGAAGGACGCAGACGGCGAGCCGGCGGTATTCCCCTTCTGGGACGGCTATGGGAGCTACCTCGACTTCACGAATCCGGAGGCGGCGACCTTCTGGACCGAATGTGTCCGGCGCGAGCTCGCATATAAGGGCTACCGCAATACCTGGAATGACAACAATGAATACGATATTCAGGATGAGGAGGTCTACGCGGATGGCTTCGGCACGCCGATCCGCGCGAAACTGATCAAGCCGCTTTTTGCCTATCTGATGACGCGCGCGAGCCTCGCGGCGACGGAGGAAGGGCAAGGGACCGGCGAGGCAGCAGGAACAGGGCAAGGAACCGGCGAGGCAGCAGGCACAAAGCAAGGAACCGGTGGGGCAGCAGGCGCCGGGCAGCGTCCCAACGCCGTATCCCGGTGCGGGATGCCCGGAACGAGCCGCATCGCGTCCACCTGGACCGGCGATAACCGGACCTGTTTTGAGGATTTTGAATACAACCACCGGATGGCGATGACGATGAGCCTGTCCGGCATCTACAATTTCGGGCAGGACATCGGGGGATTCGCAGGACCCAGGCCGTCAAAGGAGCTGTTCCTGCGCTGGATCCAGTACGGGATCTTCACACCTCGCTTTGTGCTTCACTCCTGGAATACGGACCAAAGCTCCAACATGCCCTGGCTCTACGAGGACGAGATCCCGCAGGTGAAGAGGCTTTTTGCGCTCAGAGAGCATCTGATCCCGTACCTGTACAATCAGATCTGGCGCTCTACGGAAGACCACCGGCCGGTGATCTATCCGCTGTTTCTCCGCTATCCGGAGTATGGCAGTGAATACGGAACCTTCTTTTTCGGAGATGACATGCTTGTCAGTCCGGTCTTCCGGGAGGGGAGCGACTCGGTGGATCTGACCCTGCCGGAAAATAACGGCAACTGGTACCGTGAGGATCCTGCGGCGATCGAAGGCTCTGCGGAAGCGGGCAGCTGCATGGCATGCGGAGAGCAACACCTTTCCTGCGGCATCCATGATCTGCCGGTTTATTTCATCAAAGGCGGCTGCGTGATCCGTGATGAGAACGGCTACCGGATCTATCCCATGGAATCCGGAACCTTCACAGAAAGTTATCTGGAGGATGACGGTGTCAGTCCCCTGACAGCGGACAATCACAAAATCGTCCGGTTCACGGTGACGGCGGACAGCCGGTCGGTGCGCGTGGAAACGGATGCGGAGGACGTGAGCCGGATCCGGGTCATCGACGGCTTTGGAAGAGAGGTGCAGGGAGGAGTATCATGCTAAAACATGCCATCTATTTCAACTCATTTTTCCTGCTCGCCTTGTCGATCGTGCTGGTGGTCTGGACATTCCACAAAAAATACGATCTGAGGCGCGTCGGATGGCTTCTCGCCGTCTGTCTGCTTTTTTCACTGATCAGCCTGGGACTGTGCGGCAGCGAGATCGTGGATATCGGGTGGAATTTTCTCTTTCTGGGACCTGCAGCGCTTCTGTCCGGCATCCTTTGCATCGTCGGCCTCATCCGTTTTGCCGTAAAGCGCAAAGCGCAAGTAAGCGGACCTGCGCTGCACCCCGTCGTCTGCGTAGCGATGATCGTCCTGCCGGTTCTGATTTTTCTCGTTCCCTATGTGTATGAGCGGGTCATGATCGGTCGGTGCGAATATCTTCTGGCATACAATTACCAGAACGGGATCATACAGTCGGATGATTCTTATATCGCCATCGTTGACGGCAGGCCGGTGGAGGTGACGCTGCAGATCTATCCCTTCCACCGGAAAGGCGAACCTGCACAGTGCCGGTACTTTAACGTCGTCTACCGGGAGGAGACCCGGATCGAGCCGCCGCAATACGGAGAGGACCGGAATGCGCCGGTGACGGAGGACTTAAGGCGGGCGGCCGCGGATGCTTCGCTCCGTGCGCCTTCGGCGAAAGGCGCATCCGTGTATTACTTCCCGGAGGGGCAGTATGCGATCCTGACCATGATGTCGGATGAATACTCGGGAACCCTGCTCGGAGAATACTTCTATGCCGGCGGGGAATATGTCACGGATGTGAAGACCTCCGGAAGCTATGAGGAAGGGACGTATTATCCGCCGCGGCATTGAGAGCGGGAAGGCAGCCGGGCAATGCATTGAGATCGGAAAAGGCAGCCGGGAAAGGTATCGAAATCGGAAAAAACGACCGGGCACGGCACTGAAATCGGAAAAAGGGCCGGAGCGTACCGAAGGTCGGAGTAAATCATTAAAAAAAGCGAGGGAACAAAAATGGAATCCATGCAAGATTTCGCAAAGGAACTGGAAGAATCCTATCGGCAGTTCGATGAGCAGTATTTCGCCGAGGACGATGCGGAGGAGGACGATGTCTGGTCGGGCATCCTGGAAAAATTCCGCTCCAAGGAGACGATCTCCGTCAAGGTAAAGGAGGCCGTCAAGGGAGGCGCTGTGGCTTACGTCGACGAGCAGCGGGCCTTCATCCCCGTATCGCAGCTCTCGGACAGCTATGTGGAGAACACGGAGGATTTTGTCGGAAAGCACCTCGACGTCCGTATCACCGAGGTCGACAAGGCTTCGAAGAAGATCATCCTCTCCGCGAAGGTACTCCTGCGCGAGCAGAAGGAAGCGCAGAAAAAGGAAGTCTTAGGGCGCATCAAGGCGGGGGACGTCTATGAGGGAACCGTGGAGAGCATCGTCCCCTACGGTGCGTTCATCACGCTCGGGGAAGGCATCTCCGGACTCCTTCACATTTCGCAGATCTCTGACCGGCGGCTTTCGAGCCCGCGCGAGGTCCTGAAGGAAGGTCAGAAGGTAAAGGTGCGTGTGCTGAAGACGGAAGAGGGCAAGGTCAGTCTCACCATGCGGGAGCTCGAGGAGGAGGAACCTGCCTCGGATCTCTCGGAAGGAGCGACCTTCACCGATACGTCCGGCGAAGGCGCAGTCACGAGTCTGGGGGATCTGCTCAAAGGACTCAAGCTGGACTAAAGGACGCAAGCCGGATGAAAGAGCGCAAACCGGATGAAATACGCCTGAGAGCAGATGGTTTAACGCATTTTCAGATACACAAAAAGGATGAACAAAGATGGCAAACGAAAACGGAGAATGGATCATGCGGGGGCTGGACTGGGACGACCCGTACCGGATCCGCACCTGGAAGGAACTGGTGAGCTGGATCAATGAGGTGGGATTTTTGCCCCTCTTTGCGAACGAAGTGAAGGGATTTTCCGCGGAGGAACATGTCTCCCCGGACTACTGGTGGACCGGTATCCGCGAGGAGGACCCCTGGGAGTGGCGCGAGATCATCGCCGCCAGCCGGGAGGTCGCATACGGAAAATTTTTCGGGCACAAGGCCGGATTTATCAGCCGGGAGTGGCTCCCGTACTTTGCCAATTTCCGGAGGGACGGGTACGATTTTGACAGCCGCTGGGCCGACGGACTGGCCAGCCGCCGCGAGAAGAAGATCATGGACTTCTATACCGCGGAGGACGAGGACGGCGACATCCTCTGGAAGGATGAGGAGATCCTCTCCACTGAGCTCAAGAAGCGGGCCGGCTTCGGGGGCAAGGACGGCGAGAAGAATTACCCCGGCATCATCTCCGGACTGCAGATGCAGCTGTACCTCGTCATCACCGATTTTCGCAGGCGGACCAACAAACGCGGCGAGGAATACGGGATGGCCGTGTCCATCATGCTGCCGCCCGAGACCGTGTGGGGGTACGATTACGTAACCTCCGCCTATACCGAAGCGCCGTCCGTCTCCCGGCAGCGCATCCTTGACCGCGTCAAGGAGCTGTACCCCGAGGCGTCCGAAGAGAGCATCGTCCGCCTCATCGGGAAGTAGTCCGGAACCTGTGTGAAGTTAAGGGGCAGAAGAACAAAGGAGCAGGGGGAAAATGTCCATTCAGCCAATGCTTAAAGGAACGCGCATTGTGACCAACAGTGCGACGGATCAGCACAGCGAAAATGTGCGGGAATATGAGATTCTGTCGGTCATCTCGCAGGGTGGGAGCGGAATCGTGTATTCGGCTGCGCTGCAGAGAAAAAAATATCGTGACCTCGTGATCCTCAAGGAATACTATCCCGCGGAAAACAGCGAAAAATATGAGCGCATCGGCGGAGTCATCCGGGATAAACAGACCGGTGTCCCTTGCTGCATGCAGGAGCACTACCTCGTCAAGGCTCTTCAGGAATATGACAACTGTGACGGTGCGGCCGGTTCGGGCGGCACCCGCAACATTACGATCGGTCATGTGGATCAGGTCGAGTTTGCGGTTGAGGTAACGGAACCGGAAGAACAGACCATCTCTGTGGAAAATACGGATTGGGTGCCGAAGAAGGAATCGGCGCTGGGGGTCTTCGCCATCATGCATCAGACCGCGCATGCGTATTCGCTTCCGGATCTGATTCGCCAGATCTACGTCTGGTGTAACAGTCCGAAGATGCGGGATATGGAGCGGAAATGGACCCTTTCCCTGCTGTCCGAGGACAAGGAAAAGCTCAGTCCTTACGGCTGTATTCTGGCCTTTGAACAGATCGTGCAGGCGACCGGGGTGATGCACCGAAATGACTGGGTCCATGAGGATATTAAGCCCGAGAACATGCTTTTCATCAAACAGCCGAATTCCTGGACCTCACTGCTGGTTCAGTTCATCGACTTCGGGTCGGCGCAGCCGCTCCTTCCCGAGGATGCGCATCCACTTCGGCATGCGGCTCTGGATGAGAAAGGAAGAGACCGCCTCACGGGCACCTCGCCCGGATACCGCCCTCCCGAGCTTCGCAGGGAGGATTATTACGGCTGGACAGAGCCGGCGGATTTCTACCAGTGTGGTGCTGTGTTGTATTACATGCTATGCGGCGTGTTCCCGCCCCGGAAAAATGGAGTTGAGGCAAACGACTGGAAGCTCTCCTCCGAGTTGGACAGCCTCTGCAACTGGGAAGGAAGAGAAGACGTCCGGAGTCAGCTCCTGGACATCCTTCTGAAATCCACGCAGAGTGATCCGGAAAACCGTTATTCCGATGCATCGGAACTTATGGAAGATATCCGGGATGTACGTTGGAAATTGTCGCCGGAAGCGGACAAGATCAAAAAAGTTGACGCAGCGATCAAACGGAGAAGAGAAACCCCTCCTTCTGCTGAATATTCCGCTCAATATGCACTGATCAGAGACTGCTTTGGCAAACTCAAAGCCATTGTGGAGCAGGAGAAATGGTTTCAGAGTATGACCATAGATCAGGAGGAGATAGAGCAAATCTGCGCACTGGATACGGATCAGGAGATTGGCCGCCTCCATGACTATAGTGTGCGTATGGTAGGGCATGGGAGAAAAGACGCATGGATCAAAGCGGGAATACTGATCTGTGGGAACCTTTTGGCCAGAGAGGATCTGAATCGTTTCGACCCGATCGAAATCCTCTATCTGCTTTCCGATCTGTTACGTTACAGTTACTCATATATGGGCAATTCGGAAATCCTTTCGATCTTCTCCTCCATGATGATCGGATTGGATCGATCCGCATTCGGCATTACCTGCAATTATCTGATAAGCTTGACCGATGGTGCATTTTATAATGAAATCTATCGGGAAGAGACGGAACGGTATCTAGAGGAAGCAGAAAAAGAGATTTTGGTTGATGGACATGCGCGGGATTTACAGCTGGTACGCATTAAGAGTGCCATGAATTTCAGTGAGTGGGAGAAGGCCATCGGGTATTCGGATCAACTACGCACCCTGATGAAGGATCCGGACGACTTCTTCTATCTGACCAGAGCAGTGATCGAAAGGAACCTGGGCAGAGTACGGGAGGCCTACGAGGACAACGGGAGGGCCATACGTCTGTCGGAAGAATCCCTGCACAAGGCACCTTCCCTACGTGGAAGTGTCGGGATCAATCTGGTCGAGTCGTATCATTATCAGAGTGCATTCTGTATTGAGATGGGGGAATATACAGAAGCTACAGAGTACTGCTGTAAAGCGCTTCGTCTGATGGATTCCCTGATCCGCGAGATCCCGGCGAGCACACGGCGGCTGGTGGTGATGTATCAAATGGTGACTCTGTATGCGGGAGAAATACCGGCGGAGGAAAGCAACCCGCATCTGGGAGAGTTGTATGGGCTTCTGGAAAAAGTGGCAAAGCTCTTTCAGCCGAAGAAAAAAGAAACGCCCCCGGGTCAGGTTGTAAAGGTTAAGGCATCGGAGCAGCGCGGTAATCCGGCCACCGCGCGTATCGATCACATCCGCAGCAGAATCCGTCTGGCGGGTGAATCTTCTTCCGACTTCCCGGCGTCCTACCGCCCGGTCGTCGGGAAGAAGCTGACGGACCGCCTGAAGAAGCAGGCTCTGGAAAAACTGGATCTGCAACTAAACGAAAATGATATCGTAGCCGTACTCGCACCCTCCGCTTCTCTCCTGGGGATCGGCAGGGAGGTCATCCTCTTCACCAAGGCGGGCATAGCGGGAACCTGCTTCAAGCGCAAGGGTGTGATCCACTATGAAGAGGTGAAAGAAGTACGAGAGTCCAAGGAAGGTACCGTTGCGATCACCTTCTCGGATGAGGCATACGAAGAGGACGCCTTCAAGGCATCCGAAGTTCTGGAATATATCTTTTCCTGAATCGCAAACGGGGGAACTATGTCGATTCAACCGATGAAAAAGGGAACGCGCATTGTAACCAACAGTGCGACGGAACAGCATAGAGAAAATGTGCATGAATATGAGATTCTGTCGGTCATCTCGCAGGGTGGGAGCGGAATCGTGTATTCGGCTGCGCTGCAGAAGCGTGAAACACGGGATCGCGTGATTCTGAAGGAGTATTATCCTTCGGATCATGCGGAAAACTATGAGCGCATCGGCGGGGTCATTCTGGACAAAAATGACAGGATTCCCTGTTGTGAGAAGGAGCACTACCTGGAGAAAGCTCTGCAGGAGTATGCTAACTGTGATGGGGCAGCAGGCTCCGGCGGCACCCGCAACATTACGATCGGCCATGTGGATCAGGTCGAGTATGCCATCCGGGTAACCGAACCGGATGGGAAAGAGATATCCACGGAACATTGGATCCAAAGCGAGCAGGGCGTATCGGAACTGGCAGTGTTTTCCATCATGCATCCGGTCTCGGATGCATATTCGCTATCCGGTCTGATCCGGCGGATCGACACCTGGTGCGACAATCCGAAAATGGCGCAAAGGGAGAAAATGTGGACGCTTTCTCTGCTCTCCGATAGCCGGAAACAACTCAGCCCCTATGGATGCATTCTGGCACTCGAAAAAATAGTCCAGGCTACCGGAGTGATGCATCGGAACGAGTGGGTCCATGAGGATATCAAGCCGGAAAATATGCTGTTCATAAAATCACCCAACTCTCTGACGGATCTTTTTGTTCAGTTCATCGATTTTGGCTCTTCGCAGCAACTGCTTCCAGAGGATGAACATCCATTCCGCCATGCAGCGTGGGAGGAAACCGGGAAGGATCGCCTTGCAGGCACCTCGCCCGGATATCGCCCTCCGGAACTTCGGAAGGAGGATTATTACGGTTGGACGGAACCGGCAGATTACTACCAGTGCGGTGCAGTGTTGTATTACATGCTCTGCGGGGAATTCCCACCTCAAAAAAACGGAGTGGAGGTCAACGACTGGAAGCTAAGCGCTGAACTGGATAACATATGCAACTGGGAAGGAAAAGAAGACGTTAAGCAGGACCTCCTGGATCTCCTTCTGAAAGCGACACAAAACGATCCAACGGAACGATATTCCGATACGGCAGAGTTCCTGGCGGATATTAAGGAGTTACGTTGGAAATTATCCCCGGAAGCAGACAGAATCCGAGAAATCAACGTATCCATCGAAAAACGGACGGAACATCCACAAACGGATCATGAGGATAGTTATGTCTTTTTATCAACATTGTTTTATCGGGTTAAGGAACTTCTTGAAGGAAAAGACTGGTTTGGGGAGATAGAAACCGATAGAGATGTCATAAATGAGATCTTTGGCTTGGATACAATTACTGCCTTGGATCGAGCGTATGAGTTTGTTAATCAGAGCGTTCAAAATGGCAGAGTGACTCTATGCATTGTATCCGGAATACAGATTTTTGAGAACCTGCTCTCCCGTGACGATATTCAATGCTACAACCCCGCAGAAATAGAAGTACCACTAGTCCGATGGTTGAAAGAGACATACTGTCTTACAGGCGATAGAAGCATTCTTCCCCTCTTTCATTCCCTGCTGGTAGAATCCGAACAAATTGTTTTTTCGGAGATAGGAGACTACCTGGCTGCGCTATTGAATGATACCTTTCCCGCGAGAGACTATCGGGAGGAAATAGAACGCTATTTGGAGGAAGCGGGGAAGCTATTGGATGATCAGGACAGGGCCGAAGTGAGCCGGTTCCTCATGCTTTGTATGGATTCAAAAATGCAGAATAAGGATTGGGAAGGGGTACTATATTATGCAGATATACGCCTCGCGTTTTTAGGTTCTTACGAGGAAGAAGAAAAGCAAACCAAAAGCTGGATCCATAATTATGCATTTACTTTGTCCAGAATGTCCAGAAGCTGCTTAAAGTTGGGGAGAGTTCAGAAAGCATATGAATATTGCATCAAAATGATAGACCTATTTGAAGGACTTCATAAGTCATATAGTGAAGATGAAACCATTCATTCGAGCCTGGTCGGCTGTTATATCGATGGGATGATTGTGTGCGTTTCGATGGGGATGTTTTCGGAAGCGACACAATACACTTGTAAAGCATTTCGTCATATTGAGGAAGTGGTTCAACAGGTTCCTGCGATGAAAAGTCGAATGAAAAATGAGTACTTCGCTACGGTAAGACTGTCATCAGGCATACCTATCGAGGAAGGGAATCCTCATATAGGGGAACTGTACACTTGGAGCGTAAAACTTTCAAGCCTTTACCCCCAAGAGGAACCGAAAGAGGAAGATGAATCTTCCAACTGGTCAACAACAGGGAAAACTTCTGTGCTTAGTTCCGGAACAGAGGAAGAGAAGCAAACTGCCCGAACCGATCACATCCGCAGCAGAATCCATCTGGCGGGTGAATCCTCTTCCGACTTCCCGGCGTCCTACCGCCCGGTCGTCGGGAAGAAACTGACGGACCGCCTGAAGAAGCAGGCTCTGGAAAAACTGGATCTGCAACTAAACGAAAATGATATCGTAGCCGTACTCGCACCCTCCGCTTCTCTCCTGGGGATCGGCAGGGAAGTCATCCTCTTCACCAAGGCGGGAATGGCGGGCACCTGCTTCAAGCGTAAGGGCCTGATCCGCTATGAAGATATCAGGGAACTGCGAGGGTCCGGTAAAGGAACCATCGCGCTTACCTACGCCAGTGGAGAATATGAGGAGGACGTCTTCAAGGCCTCCGAAGTACTGGAATATATTTTCTCCTGACACGAATCGTACGAACGTGCAGGAGGCAGAGCTCGACCCGTTACACACTCAGAAGATGGAGATCGAATCAGATGGGAAACGGATCATCTTACACCGGTATGGTGGAAAATGACTTCATGGAGCTGTGGAACACTTACAGCAGTGAACAATATGACGAGCTTCGCAGGCTTCGGATGCAGAGTGATGTCCGGCAGTTTCTGGATGAGAAGCTGCATGGCAATGTGCCAGGTGTGCAACTGCGCAGATATCTGGCGCAGCACTGGACGGACCTCTTCCCGGGGGATGTTGCGCCGCAGGGCAACTGGCAGGACTGGACGGAAAAGGATGTGGGCCGGGTCGCAAGGCTCCTGGAGAAAACTTACGGCATGAAGGAGGAAAAGTGGCGGAAGTACCTCTCCTTCGAAAATGATCTGCTCAACAAAAAATGGGGCAAGACCGGTGTCAAACAGATCGCCCTGCGCATCGGCATGACCGACCGGAGCACGCTGCTCAAATTCTTCGACGCGGTCTCCATGGACGGCCTGAATTACCGCGATCCCGAGGACCTGATCTTCTCCTATGTGCAGCAGCATCCGCAGGGAAAAGCAGGTTCTGCGCGGTACGATCGCTACGCAAAAATGGTGACGGCCTACAGACAGCAGGTCACCCGGCTGTCCCTGACACCGGATGCGCTGCCTCCCATGACTCTGGGGATGACCCGTGTGGCGCGGGATCTGGCCTCGGTGGATTTTGCAAACGATGAGGAATTTCTGGAATCCCTGCTTCAGGTGAGCGACCAGCTGCATGGATTCTCCCTGCGCAATACCGTGTACGAGCTGCGCCTGATCCAGTACATCGCCTTTCTGCTGGACCGGTATGACGATGCGCCCTGGAACGACGGCGAGGTGAATCCGGACAGCATGATTGCTGTGATGCTTCGCGATATGGAGATCACGCACGAACCCATTCGCCCGGACGAATATGGTCTGCCGGAGAGTCCGGCGCTGCTGGTCCGAAAGCTTCTGGTCGGTCTTAATGCAAAAGAGTACGCCTTCCTGAACGAGAAGCGCAGGCAGGGCGGATATGGCGGAGCAAACCGTTTTTTTGCGGAAGTTGCGGCTCCGCTGGAGAAAATCGCAGCCTCTCTCAACAACAAAAAGGAGGTCCTCTTCGGCCGGCAGGCAAAGTCCCGGGAGGACATCGACAAATACTACCAGAACAACTTAAAGCAGGCGGAAGTAAGGCGGAGTGAGATCGTCTTTCTGATCCTGCTGCTCTTTCTGCTCGCTGACGGGCAGGAGGTCCGGGGGGAGGATCTGCCGGATCTGCAGACCAAACTAAACGAGCGCTTTTCGCTGAAGGGTGAGGATCAGACGATGATAAGTGCCTTTGATGCCAACGTGTGCAAGGCACTTTCCTATGTGTATGATCCCCGGGCGCCGCGGGACTCCTTCATGGATCTGCAGCGCTATATGGCGGCCTTCGACCAGATTCTGGAGAGCAGCTTCTCCGATTTCCACCGCATGTACCTCCCCAACACGATGGACGCGTATGCCCTGTCCTGCTTTATGTCCGGTGTTCCCAAGGACTTTTATGTGGAGTCTGTCTATCCGCTGGATCCGGAGGATGAGGAGGACGAAGAATCCCCCGAAAAAGAGGATCCGGACCGCGTGGAGGTTCTGTTTATTCCGGACCTGATGTGGGATGCGGATACGGGCGGAACTTCTGAAATCGGCGCCAAATCGGCCACGGGCGCGGATATGGCCGATCTCTCTACTGAGCTTTGTCTTGCGCTGCAGGATCGGATGCGGCAGCTGGATGACATTGCGTTGCTTCGGGCAATATGCGAGGAAACGGAAGGGAATACCGTATCGCTTGAAGCCTTGCAGCGCCATTTCGATGAAAAGGAAGCCATCTGGAATCTGTGTGTGGGCAGCCGATTGGGATTTCGGGTGACATGCGCGTCACAAAATGCGGAAGCCGGGCTCTGGCTTGGCAGGATTCAGGATCTGTTCCGGCGTGCCAAGGATCCGGCGCATCTTCGTTCCATTCTCTATGCCATCGATCGGCGGATCTGGAGAAAACTTGTCAGCGGAGCCGCAGCGCTTCCCGCACGCTTTGATCCGGATGCCGTGTGCACGCTCAGACATTATTCCTATGAAAAATTCGCGCATCTGCTTCCCAGGGACAACGGGCGTGTTACCGGACGGCATTTCTACCTGCTTTTGGCGTTTCACTTAAGTGGTGGCACGGTGGATCTTCCGGAGGAAGAACACACGGAGAAAAAACTCCTGTCCAACGATCTGCGCAAGTTCCTGCAGATCCTGAAGGAGCAGAAGGACTTCACACCACGGGCAGGTTACCAGGATGCTCCGGGAACCGTCCCTTCGAAGGAATCGCTGGATGCTGCGCTCGCGGAAGTAAACCGTCAGGTGAGCGATCTGCTCGCCGGGCTGTACGAAGAAAACCGGCGGCGGGCCGAAGATCTGGTGGGTACCTATGCCTACCTGCACAAGGGAGTTTCCTCCGATCCCAAAGCGCACGAGACAGAGATCCTGCGCGGCATGCTGGAAGCGGCGAAGTATTATAATCCCAGCCGGAATGCAGGCTTTTTTACCTACGCTTCCTACTATGTTCGACTGCAGCTGGATCAGAAAGCACAGGAGGATCTTCAGCATTTGTCCATTCCGAAGAGCGAGTGGGAGATGCTTCGAAAAATGCAGAAGATCGAGGAGGATGCCCGCAGGAGCCGAAAGGATATTTCCGAGGAGGAGATCCTAACCATTCTCTGCGACCGGCTTCACAGGCAGAGAGGGTTCATGGAAGAGATGTACACCCTCTCGAAGAGCCTTCTGGTGAAGCACCTGGACCGTGATATCTGGAGCGCCGGCGCGATGAATGCGCAGGTGCATTCCCGGAGCAGTACGGTTCACTTTCCTTACGAAGCGGTGGAACAGCTTCCAGTTTTGGAGCAGTCCCTGGTGGAACGCCTGAACGATGCGGAGGAACCTGTGAAGATTGCAGCGATGGCGAAGGAACTCGATCTCACGGAGGACCGCGTGCAGTACATGCTCCGCAAGGCTTACGGACACCTTATTTCCATCCTCGAAAGAGACCTTGAGAACCACGAGGACTACCTATACAGCCTGTAACCGGACGACAAACCGGACCATCAAAGGACGATGAGAATCTGTTTTCTCATCGTCTTTTTTCGTGCCCCGAATTTGGAAAACCCTCTTTTATAACTTTGCGACAGGGAATCTTCCCGTCCATAAAACACAAAGGAGGAACAGATTATGGAAAGGAACATGGATGCGGCCATCAGTGAGGCCAGAAGAATCATGCGGCAGTATTTCCGCAACCGCGAGCAGGAGGAAGTGAGGGGGAATTCAAAACTTTCCTACGCCGACCACTGCAACCTTTACGAGGAGAAAGAACCGGAGGAACTGAAATATCGCCTGTCGGAGATCCGGGGTGTCTACAAGGGAACCGGCCCGGACCGGGTCTCGCTCCTGATTCAGACAGAAGACGGGGAAAAATCCGTCTGTTGGGTGGACGAAACCATGCTCTCCGACTCCATCGGGATCGGCACCGGGGAGAAGGTCAGCCCCGGGAATCCGATCTGTGTGATCGCCCTGCAGGGCAGGCTCCCCAACCTTTTCCTTGCTCTGACATTGATCCGCGAAGGTGAGAACGATCTCTTTACACCCCTGGATCACAATCTCTATCAGAAAGCGCTGGCCATCATTCATTACTATCTTTGGTTCAGGGAAAAGCCGGGGAAAAAGCTGTCCGTCAGCAACATGCACCTGGGCGAAACCTACAGCACAAGCGGGGAGGCGCAGCTTCCTCTCGTGACATCCGTTCAGGAAATGCAGCTCAAGTACGCCCTTTGCAAGCCCTACTATCTCCCGGAGACGCAGCGCGCCATCGAGCAGGCGTTCCGCGATCCGGAGGTGATCCGGCATTCCATCAACCAGAAGCTTCGCTACCTGCTGAACATCAATCCGAGCGCCGGGGAGCGCCGGATGCCGGACCGTCAGACCATGCAGTGCTACCTGGACGGGCAGCTGTACGGGCTGGAGGATGCAAAACGCGAGCTGATCAGTTTTCTGATCTCCTCAGCACATACGAAAAAGCACGGGATGAGTCTTCTGATCGTGGGTGATCACGGCACCGGGAAAACGGCCCTGGCACGTGCGGTCGCGCAACTTCAGGGGCGGCCGCTGGAGGTGATCGAGCTGGGAGGCCTTAAGAACGGACTGGAGCTGGAGGGCCTTGACTCCGGCTTCCACGAGGCAGATGCAGGGCGCGTCACGCGTGCCTATTTTCAGCACCGTACCACGGAGATCAGCATCCTGTTTGAAAATGCGGACAAGATAAAGGAATCGAGCGAGGATAATCCGGCCATGATATTACAGAACATGCTCAAGGGGCGGATGGAGGATAAGTTCCTTGCCTGCCCGCTCTCCACGGAAAATACAACCTTTATCGTTACGGCCACCGATAATGATGCCCTTCCGGAGGAGCTTCGCAAGTGCTTTGACCTGGTTCTGCAGCTGAAACCTCATACCCGGGAGGAACAGATCGCGATTGCGAAAAAGCACATCCTGCCCGCCCTTCTGGAAAAATATGAACTGCCCACAGGAAGCATTCTCTTCCCCAAGCACACCCTGGAGACGATCCTTGAAAATTACTGCGCGGACAGCGGTGTCGTGGATCTCGGGCGCAACATGGAGATCATCCTTCGCCGGATGCTGTCCGGAGAAAATTCCTTTAAGGGAAATGTGGTGACAGAGTGTGAAGCCCGTGCGATCCTCGCTCCTCTGACAGAGGAGACACCGGCCCTGTGCTTTGCCCGCCACCGGGACGAATACTCCCCGGAAGTGGCGGAGGAGATCCGCAGGAACCTGGAGCATCTTCGCGTTGTTCCGGACAGCAGGGAAGAGCGCGCGGAGCGTGATCAGAGCCGCCTGCAGCTTTCCTATCTGCTGGCATGCCGTCTTGAGAAAGGTGACCCGGCGGAAGTCTTTGACCCGGTGAAGTTCGCGGATGTCCTGCACCGCCACCTCTTTGGCATGGATAAGGTGATCCGGGAAGCAACCGTCTTCTATCACACCTCCGTCCTGCAGGGCAACGGCCTTCGCACCAATCTGGCGCTGGTCGGACAGTTTGGCATCGGCAAAAGTGCAGTGGTCCGTCTGATCGCTGAGGGAATGAACTATCGTTATGTCCGCATCGCTCTGAACGGGGTAAGCGATGTCAGGGTTCTGAAGGGCTTTTCGGATTCTTATGCCGGAAGTGACGCGGGCGTCATTTTACAGGGCGTCCGGGAAGCCGGAAGTCTGAGGACCGTGTTCCAGCTGGACGAGCTGGACAAGCTTTCTCCCGAGGTGGCAAATGCTCTGATCGATCTGCTGGATCGTAACTACGTAGATCACTATCTCGGTGTCCCCGTGGACTTCTCCGATTCCGTTTTCATCGCGACGGCCAATGACTGGAGCAAGGTGCCTCCCGTGCTTCGGGACCGATTCATCGTGCTTCATCTGGACGGCTACTCCCGCGAGGAGAAGTCCCACATCGTGTCAGATTACGTGATTCCCCGCCTCGAAGAAAGCTATGCGGCTGCCGGCGTCCAGATTGCCATCGATCCGGAGGCGGAGCACTATCTGCTCGAGACCTACTGCCCCGGCTACGGTGTGCGCGATGCCGAGAAAGCTGTGCAGCGCATCGTCGGAGACCTGCTGGTGAAGCAGTCGGGCAGAGAGGATGCGCTGCGTGTCCGGATCACCAAAACGGACATCCGCGATGTCCTGGGCGAGGAACCGATCGAGCGCGGTAACTTCCCCGAAAGAGAGCTCCCCGGCATCACCCGTGCACTGGCCGTCAGCGAAGGCCGCGGCGGAAGCAGTTTTGCTGTCGAGACCCTGCTTTTCGATGGAGAAGAGAAGCTGGAGCTGACCGGACTTCCCGGCGAGAGTACCTCGGAGTCCGTGAAAATCGCTGTATCTGCGATCCGCAGAACCTACCCGGAGCTTCTGAAGGGCAAGGGACTGCACGTTCATTTCGGAGAGGGCGCGGTCCCGAAGGATGGCCCTTCCGCAGGAGTTGCTATCTACATGAGTATTCTGAGCGCAGCGCTCGGTAAACCCATCGGCCTGGAGAAGCCTTACGACGTGGCCTATACCGGGGAGATCTCCCTGTCCGGAGGTGTGTTCGCGGTCGGCGGCGTCATGGAGAAGATCCAGGCAGCGGACGATGCAGGCTGCAAGCTGGTCTTCCTGCCCGCGCAGAACTACGAACGCCTGGATCGCGAGAAACTCAGCCAGTATATCTGCCGGATCGTTCCGGTGACCGAAATCGCCCAGGTGGCGGAGCAGCTGTTCCCGGAACTTGGCAAGACCCCGGTTTTGGAAAACAGACTTTTATAGATATGTGAAACCAAGAAATATGCTTGAAGGAGGGCCGCATATGGAAAACATGAAATACAGTTACCTGAATGCCCCCCCTCTCATGAAGGGAGTCAATGGCTTTTTCGACTTCACCTTCCTGGAGAAGGGGCGCGGAAAGCGCGATGCGAAACATCATCAGCTTTGCCGCCTGGGGGAGGGTCACACCACTCCCTACATCGATTCCAAACTGCACGCATGTAACAGCTATATCGATGATGTGTACCTCAGAACCGCACAGTGTCTCGAACCTACCGTAAAAGAGGCCACCAAACTGGTCGTGGAGCTCAGGCTCCTGAACGGGCCGGAACGCAAGGCTGCTCCCACGACCAACCGGGAAGAAGAGCAGCGTCGCAAGGCAGCGGAAGCCGGAAGACGGGCGCAGAACGCGAAGCGCCGCAAGGAGATTCTGCTGAGAATGGCAGAGATCCACGCTGAGACCGAACTGGTGGACGAGATGCTGACCCACCACATCGAGCGGGCGGAAGGGGTTCTCCACAGCCGCCTCTCGCGCTACTGGAGAGGCGTCCTGGCAAAAGCCCAGGAGGACCTCGACCATTTCCCGTATCTGGAACCGCAGGACAGCAAAGGCAGACAGAAGTATCTGGCACATAAGGAAAACCTGGACGAACAGATTCGCCGGGTTCTCGAAATCGGAGGTGAGGAAGATGAAGATCCTGGAGAGACTGAAGGACAGATGGGCGCATAGAGGCAGGAAGGATGCGGATGCCGCGGAAAGACCCGCCGCGGAAAAGCAGCCCCTGAACGATCCGAGCGAAGTCAATACCACGGTGGAAATCCCGGTTTACGCCCCGCATCAGGGGCTGATCCCCAAGGAGTATATGCTTTCCGCGCGTCTGGTAGATCTCGAGGCGAACTTTCGCGATTATTGCTTTGCTTTCTTCGAAAGCGGCTGCGTGGACGCCTACAACGGATCCTTCGCGGATACCCTGATCGACAGCATCTGTGACGAAGATATCCGCCTGATGCATGTGCAGAGAGCCGACCACATGCGCACGATTGAAACGCTTCTGGACAAGATGCACCGCGGTGACTACATCAAACTGATCGGAAAGCGGGAAAGCTTCCGCAGAGAGAAGGAAGAAAACCTGCGGAAGCTGAACGACTACCGGCACATCCTGTTTGCCGGGACCAGTCTGGCAGACGAAGAATAGGAGGATATCGATATGAAAGCAAACTATGATGGCACGAAAGCTGCGCAGGCAGAATACTTTGACAACCTGATTGAAGGCGACCGGACCGAGGCTGCGGCAGATCTCTCGCAGTGGCAGAAGCCCAAGGCGGCCATGGCGATCGCCGTGATCTCCACCGTACTCGATTTTATCACTCTGTTCACCCTGTTTGATTACGTGTTCCTGCAGAGCGTGTGGATCGGACTGGTGATGTCTTTCGGCATCGCTGTCGTCCTGGATACACTCCCCCTGGTGATCGCCAAGTTTTTTCACTGGGCGATCTACCGTACCAGAAGAAATGCAAAGCTGATGCTTACGGTTTTGCTGACCGGCTACTTTCTTCTGTTTTTGACCACCGTCGGACTCCGCTTTGCATACAAGGACATGTACGGACAGGAAACCGGGTCTGCCGAACTGGTAAACACCTCGGCCAATACGGAATTCACGGCCGGGGAAGAGGAGGAGACGGAGCAGGGCAACCCCAGAAGTACCGCATCGGTCCTGCTGCTCGCTTTGTCTCCGCTGGTCACCTCCATCGTAACCTTCGGCATTGCCTTTGCGAGTGACGATGAAGTACGGCGCAAGTACGAATACCACAAGCAGCGGGATCATGAACTGGACGAAGCTCTCTCCGATCTGGATGCAGCCATCGAGACGATGGACCGCGACGTGCAGAGAGACCTTGACCACGATCTGGAACTGATGCGAACCGGCATCGAAGTAATCGATGCAAAGCGCACTCTTTTAAAGCGCCTGGCCAGACACTATCTGGCCGAGTACCTGGCCGAGTCATCCGCGACCTCCCGTCTGTCGCAGGAGCAGATTCCTGACACAAATGTCACCGCGCTCCCTGCTTCGAACGCGGAAACCCATGAACTGCCCGAATCCACAGACAACCTCCTCCGCACTATCAACGGCAGCGCGGAAGTTGCCTGACCTCATCGAAAGGAGACAAACGTTATGAAGAAGAACACTTTCACCATCCGTACTCTTGCCATTCTCACCTGTGTGCTGACCCTCCTTATGTGCGGCTGCGGGGCCTCCGATTCTTCGGAGTCCCCCCTCGCAGCCCTGATGAACAACCGGGGCTCCGGTCAGCAGCAGCTTTCCCTCGCCGTCGTAGGAGCCGGCAGGGCCAACGAACCTGATATCCCGCTGAACTCCGTGATAATCCGCGATGCAGTGTACAAAAGCTGCTATACCTACGGAACGATCACTCTGATCACCGTGGAAGGCTCCCCCAGAGTGTACTTTCAGACGGCGATTCCGGAGCCCGAGGTCAGCGGACTGAGCACGACCAAGAAGAAGTCCATCGCCGAAGGCTATACCACACAGGTCCTGCAGCAGCTCGGAGGCGCCGCGCCGGAGACCGCAGAGGCAGACACGCTGAAGGCCATCACCCTCGGCGGGAAAGCGCTGCAGAGCGCTTCGGTCAGTTCCGACAAGAAGCTCCTCATCCTGGATAACGGGATTCCCACAACCGGGTACCTGAACCTTACGAACGGACTTCTCCTTGCAAAGCCCGAGGACATCGTGGAGGCCTTGCAGGAGCTGGAAGCCATTCCTTCCCTGGAGGGCGTGGAGGTCATCTGGATGTACCTGGGCCAGACTGCTTCCCCTCAGGCAGAGCTGAGCGAGCGCCAGAAGCACCGCCTGCAGGAGATCTGGCGGGGCATTTTGGAAGCGGGCGGAGCTGCCTCGGTGGACTTCCTCGAGGACATCGCATCCGGCACCGCCGACCGGGCATTCCCGGACGTCTCCACCGTGGCGGTCGAGGAGACCGTGATCGATGTGGAAATCGAAACACCCGCTGCGCCGGTGAATATCTTACTTCCGTCTGCGGAGATGATCGAGACCAAAGTCTTAGATAGCGCCAGCGTCTCCTTTATCGGTGACCGGGCCGAATTCATCGACTATGACCGGGCGTATGAGGTCATCAGCGCCTGCGCCGCGGATCTGCTGGCTCATCCGGACCGCAGGGTTTATGTGATCGGTACTACAGCCACCGGCGGGAAGGCATTCTGTGATTCTCTCTCCCGTGCTCGTGCCGAGGCCGTCACAGAGGTCCTGACCGAATGCGGAGTCCCTGCAGAGCAGCTCATCCCGATGGGGCTCGGCTTCGAGGATCCCTGGCATGTGCCCGACCTTGATGACAGCGGACGCCAGATTGAAGAGAGCGCAAAACAAAACCGCAAGGTCCTGATCCTGGACACCGGTGGCGATGATGCAAAGCTTTTAAACCATTAACAAAGGAGGTGCAAACAGATGAAACGAAACGTTACGGAACTCTTACTGCAGATGGAGCGCAGATGCGGAGGCCTCGTCACCGCACCGGCGGATCCTGTGAATCTGGAGCGGCTCAGGAGGGCCGCTCTCACCGCCTGGCGGGCCATGGCAGGGCTATACGAAGTCAGCGATGGCGTGGATGCACCGAACCCCGGTTTTGTCTTCTACCCGGTCTCCAAAGTGCTGGCACAGGCCTACAGCCCCGGAAGCCCCGGAACAACGGTCGGCGCCTTCAACTTCGGCGATGAACTCATCATCACAGCGGATGGGCAGCTCGCCCAGCTCGACCATGAAACCGGCGAGATTTTCCTTACCTGGGAATCTCCGGAGGACTTCCTCGAAGAAGAGCTTCACATCCTGGAAGAGGAGGTGAGCGTATGAACACAGAGGAGAAGCTGCAGTTAAACCGCGACCGCCAGAAGGCTGTGCGCGATGCCTGGTCCCGCGAGAAGGATCTGGTAAGCAGGGGACTCGGAACCGTCGACTGGACTCCGGATCAGCAGAAGGAACTCCTCACCACCGGTCATGTCTCCGGCTACGAAGGCCAGCATATGAAATCGGTGCAGGCCTACCCGGAGTATGCCGCCAGCGCGGACAATATTCAGTTCCTGACGCATGAAGACCACCTGGCCGCCCACAACAGCGCCGGACCGAACGGCAAGGAAGGATACCGGAACGTGACCAACGGATATTACAACCCGAAGACCGGAGAGATGAAGTCCTTTGGAGCCGGGCCGCCCATTCGCGCGGAAGCAAAGCAGCTCACCGAGCGCTATCAGGCCCCGGAGCAGAGCGTGAATCGACAAACCGAATTTGTAAAAGAAACCGAAAAACAAACCGCAAAGCAAGCCGGGAAGAGCAAAGTCGTCGAAGCTGCCCGGGAAATCGGAAGGGGGTGAAAGATATGTACGGACAGATCGTCAAAAGGGTGATCTCGGGAATCGATTTATCAGAGGCGATGCCACCCGCATGTACGGGTGCGGCGATCTCCATCCCCGGAACCGGCGCGCATGGCCCCGCAAGTCTGCAGCTTTCCGTGGATCAGTGCCAGCAGGGGGTGGCCCTTCTCGGCGCAACCGGCTCCGGCAAGACCTACCTCGGCCGGAAGATGATCACAGACCTGCGTCGCTCGGTGCAGGAACCCTATTCCATGATCGTGATTCAGGCCAAGGACGACTGCGACGATCTGATCCGTCCGGGTGACCTCATCCTGGAACAGGGCACGCGTTCCGACAGGAGTGTCAGGTGGAACCTCTTTAAGGACCTCCTGGCAGACGGGTACGATCCGGAGACCGTGAAGCGCAACACCCGCGAGTTCGTCCGCCACATCTTCGATTATAAGAAGGACTCCAAAGAACCCTTCTTCGTAGACGGCGCGAGCGAGCTTCTCTACTGCATCATCATCGCATACATTCAGCGCGGCATTCACAGCCTGCAGGAGCGCGCCGGGTGGTCCAACAAAGGGCTCCGGGACTTTTTCTTAAGCTACGACCCGGCTGCCTATGAGCAGGTTCTGGAAAGCTGCGGAGAGCCCGGCGTCCTGAATCGCATCCTCGGTACGGATACCGACAACCGCCAGGCCCTCGGTGTCTGGGGAGAGCTTGTGACCACTGTTCTGCAGATCCTCGTGGACATCTTTGCAGACGAAGGCGACTTCTCCATCCGGGAGTTTGTGAAGGAGAAGTCCGGAAGGGCGCTGTTCCTCAATTACGACCCGTCCTACAGGGAGATCCAGCGACACATCTACGGAAGCTTAGTAGACCTGGCACTGAAGGAAGTCCTGGCCAGGGACGCAGCGACGGGCAAAACCATTCTCTACTGTGACGAGCTTCCCGCGATGGGCCGGACGGACCTCGCAGGCGCCGTCAATCTCGGACGTGCGAAGGGTCTCATCACCATCTGCGGCTTCCAGAGCATCGACCAGATCTATGCCATCTACGGCGAGCACGACGGCCGGGCGATGCTGGCGGGCCTCTGCACAAAGATCTACTTCCGCCCGAACGATCCGACCACCGCACAGTACCTGCAAAGTGACTTTGGCACGGTCCTGGCCGACTACATGACCCTGAGCCCCGGCGGCTGCACCTGCGTGCGCCGGGAGGGACATGCGGTGGAGGATCCGGATATCCTGAACATGCAGCGGGGTGAATGCTTCGTGAAGGACCGGAACGGTTCTATGTACCGCTTCCGCATTGCCTGAAGGAGGTGAAATCATGGCAAACCTGTTAACGACCCTTTTTGCATCCGATCAGAAATTCCTTGCGTCGCACCTCTCGGATGTCAACAAAATCAATGCTTTCCCCGTGCGGAACCTTGTGCCCGCCGACCACTTCATCCGTTCTGTCTGCCGCGATTCCGTGCTGATCTCCGGCGGAACCGACGAGGAGCGCAGCGTCCTGCTGATGGGACTGATTCAGCATTCCCCCGACTGCGTTGTGCTCCTGCAAAACGGCAACCGTTACCTGGATGCGGACATGCTCCGCAGGCACGGCATCCCGGCCGGACGCTGGGAGGACAGCCTCTACAACGGGCTCTCCAAAGCGGAGATGCTCTCCATGCTTGCCGGCGATGAGAAGGATTTCGAACTGGCCCCCTTTTATACCTTTGCCTTCGACGTCTGTGAAACTCTCGGAAAACCTGTGACGCCTGCGAGTCTGATGGAGATCGACTGGATCGGCATCTCCTGGCAGCAGGATCTCCTCGCCGTGAGCGGTCAGCGTGACAGAGCGCTTGACCTCATCAACCGATACGACCGCGATATGGCCGCCCGGGCTGCGAAAGGCATTTGTAAGATCGAACGCCTCACCCGCTCCATACGCGGGAACCGTACGGCTACTGCTCCCGACTTTGCAAGCGGCAAGGTGCTCGTCCGTGAGGTCTACGGAAGTTCCTCCGCCCTCTGCAGACAGTGCCTCGAGGTCATCCGTCTCAGTGCGGAGAAGGGGCACACTTTCACACTGATCCTCGATGACCTCTACCTCCCGGATGCCCCTGTGATTCGGGAAAACTACCGCAATGTCCGTCTGATTCTCTCGGCGGAGGACCTCACCCAGCTCTCCGGGGATCTGCGCCTCACCAACCGCTCCTGCGATATCGTCGCCTTCAACCATCCCGCTTATGGGAGTGCCAAGGCTATTTCGGAACAGTACTTCGGCGAATACGAGCGCCTCTTCAGCGATTCCACCACCGGGTACAGCCAGTCCTTCCTCGAACCGAAGGCCCGCAATGCTTCCCTGACTGTCCGCCGGGGTCGCGATACCAGGCTTCCCCCGGAACAGCTGACGGCTCTGCCGCTCGGATACGCCTGCGTACGACTCAAAAACGGGATCGAGGGATCGATCCGCATCATGGGAGGATAACATTATGCTGAAGAGAGAACTCACTCGCATCGCCTTTGCCGGCGGAATCGGAATTGCACTTGCCATTTACCTCTTTGCCGCGCAGCAGGCGGACACCGTCTGGGAAGTCCTGCTGATTCCCTTTTACTGCATTGGAAGCCTCTACGCCACCACAGCGCTCCTTAAGCTGGTCGGCAAGATCATCAAATCTTACTTCTCTGCGCAGTTTTTCAGCCTGCTGGTCAATCCCCTCTGGGGCACGATCCTCTGCGTCTTCCTGCTGGTGATGGGCCTTAGCGCCGTCATCGCCTTCGGCTGGATCTACGGTCTCGGGAAATGCGTTGTCCGTGTCGTGAAGGCCTGCGAGTTGGACCACCGCTGTCTCCAATAAACCACCGGTTCAGTGTATCTGTCACGAACCCATCCTATAATTGAACCGTAAGAAACAATACGGATAGAAGGAGGAGAAACGTATGAACAACAAAACCACCTATGTCGGAAGAACCGAAATGAGCCCCAAATGTGAGCTGTGCGGGCGTTCCTACCCCATGGGACTGATTCCGCTGTCCCAGCACAAAGCCCCCGCAGTCACCAAAATTCGCACGAAGCAGGGTAGCGTCATCCTCTGCGCCAAGTGCCTTAACCGCATGCCCCGGAAGGAGTTCCGGCGCCTCATTGAGGAGGGCCTCCCCGGGCAGAGCATCGCATAACCGGTCTACCGATCTGCAGAGCAGCCCCCGCGAGGAATCGCGGAGGCTGCTTTTGAGTTTTCCTTGATAAGTCATGACCGTTTGCTAAAATAATACTTACCAGGAGGCATCAACCCATGAAAAAACTTGGCTTTGGCACCATGCGTCTTCCGGTTCTGAATCCGGAGGATGCAAAATCCATAGACTACGACCAGGTCTCTCAGATGGTGGACCTGTTTCTTGAAAACGGATTCACCTATTTTGACACGGCCTACCCCTACCACGGGGAGACCTCGGAGCTTGCGGTCCGGGAATGCCTGGTAAAGCGGTATCCCAGAGACGCATATGTGCTCGCGGATAAGATGCCGATTCTTCGGATCTTCAAGAATTCCGAATATGCGTACTATTTCGAGGATCAGCTGAAAAAATGCGGGGTCGACCGATTTGACTACTATCTGCTGCACAATGTCGGCAGGGACCGGTATGACCGCACGGTGGAGGCCGGAGGGTTTGACTTCCTGCGCCGGGTCAAGGAGGAAAAAATGGCAGGCCGCGTGGGATTTTCCTTCCACGATTCGCCTGAACTGCTCGAAGAGATCCTGGAAAAATATCCGTTCGTCGATTTTGTGCAGCTGCAGATCAACTATCTGGACTGGGATTCGAATGTCATTGCATCGGGCAGGAACTACGAGCTGTGCAAAAAGTACGGAAAGCCCGTGGTTGTCATGGAACCGGTGAAGGGAGGGAAGCTCGCCTCGCTCCCGGAAGAAGCCGAAGCGGTACTTCGCCGGATCGATCCGAAGGCGTCGATTGCTTCCTATGCGATCCGGTTTGCTGCTTCTCTGGACAATGTCATGATGGTTCTGTCCGGCATGAGCAACCTGGATCAGATGAAGGACAACCTCTCCTATATGCGTGATTTCCGGCCTCTTGGGGACGAGGAGCAGGCCGCGCTGCGCGAGGTCACACAGATCCTGAAGGCATCCAAAGAGATCCCGTGTACCAGTTGCGGCTATTGCATGGAAGTCTGCCCCAAAAACATCCATATCCCGGCATATTTCGGCCTGTACAATCAGTACCAGACCGTCGGCAGTATGTCCAACATGTATTACGAGAGGGCCGTGAAAGACCACGGGAAGGCCAGGGACTGTATTCACTGCGGTCTGTGCGAGAAAAACTGTCCGCAGCATTTACCGATTCGCGAACTCCTGGAACGCTTTGCCGAGCTGTACCGGGAGCAGGAGGAGAGGTTTTCATCCTGAGGATTCCGAAGCTTCAGGATCCATACTACATACATCGATAGGCAATCATTGTGATATGCAGTGATTGCCTTTTTTTGCCAAAATTCCCCCGGCGGTCCGAGACCTCCGGAGTACCTAAACTACCGGTTAACCTAAACCACAGGTTCCGTGCTTTTCGTCCGGCGCATCCTTATACTGAATCATGCGGACGATATTTTTTCCCGGGGAGGTGTAAGATTTTGCCTCCCCAAGGATATATATCTATGCAGGCAATCAAACGAGTCACAAATGAGAGGAGAAGAAAAAATGAGCGAAACACCCATCAGAACCTGGGTCCCTTCTGTGGAAGAGGAATCCTGTAACGGGCTCCACCAGATCTCGCTGCAGACCAGACACCTTACAAACCGGAAACTTTTCCTTACCGGGGAAGTGACCGATGCGATGGCAAATGACTTTGTGTCCGAGCTGCTATATCTGGCCGAGACGCAGGAACCCATTGACATCTACATCAACAGCCCGGGTGGCTCCGTCAGCGCCGGCCTGGTGATCTACGATGTCATTCAGGCCTGCGAGAACAAGGTGCCGATCAACATGTACTGTATCGGTATGGCGGCTTCCATGGGCGCCGTGATCCTTGCCGGTGGACAAAAGGGACGCAGATTTATCCTGCCCCACAGCAAATGCATGATTCACGAGCCGCTGATCAGTGGCGGCATGGGTGGTTCCGCCACCTCCATCAAGAAGACCGCGGAGTCCATCCTTGAGACCAAGGCGATCACCAACGGAATCCTTGCGAAGCATACCGGCAAGACGATCGAAGAGATCGACGAGGCCACTGCTTTCGACAATTTTATGAATGCCGAAGAAGCCATTGCATTTGGTCTCTGCGATGAGATCCGGAACGTGTTCTGAGCGTTCCGGGTCGCCTCTCAGAAACCCATTAACCATGCTCTAAACTTTACAGGAGGACAATCATATGGATTATACCTGCCTTGCGGAAGGCTGTGTGTTCCCGGCTGATTTTGCAGCCACCGGCCTGAACCTGAATGAGCTCGTGGTAGGAGCGACCGGCTGCGGAAAGACGGTGTCTACCGCTTACGCCCGGCTTCTTCACACCGAAGAGTCCAGCGTCGTCATCCCCGCGACCAAGCGTGTGATTGTGGATCAGTTCGGAGACTTGTTCCGCTCACGCGGTTATGAGGTCCAGGTTCTGGACTTCGCACACCCTCTGGAGTCTGCGTACGGATATGACCCGTTGGATTATATCTTAACAGATGAAGATGTAGTGACGTCCGCCAGAAGTATCATGCTTGCAGGTGATACTCAGGAACGACGCGGCAAAGAAGACCCCTATTGGGTTGATTCCGCGACCGACGTGATCGCCGCCGAGATCGCCCTCATCCGTTTGAATGCGGACCAGGAAGGGGAAAGCGCCTGTTTCCGAGATGTTATTAAGCTGCATCGTTCGCTGCAATACGATTCATGTAAATACTCGACCAATCTGGACACTCTCTTCGAACGCGCGAACCGGGTGGTGCCCGGATGTCTGGCGTATACCAAGTGGCAGGTCCTTCGCGGACTTCCTCCCAAGACGTTCGCCTGCGTCCTTTCCATGGTCAATCAGGCGCTGTCTGGCTATGCGTATGAATCACTCATGACGATCTATGACCGAAAGCAGAAGGTGTCCTTCCGGAGCATGGGGGAGAAGAAAACGGCCCTCTTCCTTCTGACCTCACCGATGAACCGTACGCTGCAGAGTCTGCTTAACCTGCTGTACGCGGACTGCTTCCGCACGCTTTTTGAGGCGGCCGAGCAAAATGAGAACTATCGCCTGAAGGTTCCCGTACATGTCATCTGTGATGATTTTGCATGCGGATCCCGTATCGCACATTTTGAGGACTATATCAGCGTCTTCCGTGCGGCCGGGATCAGCGTAACGCTCCTGCTGCAGAGTGAGAGCCAGCTGAGATCCATCTATAATGATTATGGCGCGACCACAATCATCAACAATTGTGACACCTATGTCTTCATGGGGAGTCAGGACCCGGAAACCTGCAGGAGCATTTCCCAGCGCATCAACAAGCCCGTTCCAACGGTCATGTCCCTGCCGCTGGAGCAGGTCTACGTCTTCCGCCGTGGAGCGAAGCCGGTACAGGCCCGTCGCTACCAGACCTTCGAGGATCCCATCTACAAGAACATGCTGGCAAAGAAGGAAGAGGTGAAAAAGACACCCGCCAAAAAGTCCTCTGCAGCCAAGACTCCGCGAAAGTCAGGCAAGTCTAAAGTCGAAGCAGAACCGGACGGAATCTGATTGAAACCATAGGAATCAGAGGGATATAATAAACGAGTGGTGGAAACACCATCCGTTTGCCATCGAGTGTCAGACACTGAATTAAGGGGGAGAGGAAAGTTATGGAGAAGGATTTATTCCGTATACCGGAGTATAAAAAGGTCAGAGTGATTGTAGATACCGATGCGGCCTGTGAGGCAGATGATCCGTATGCCATCGTGCATGCGATACTCAGTCCGAAGCTCATCGTAAGGGGAATCGTGGCGGAACATTTTGCCCAGGAGGGTTCGATGGAACGAAGCTACGAAGAGATTCGGACCATACTGGAAGCGATGGCTGTGGAGATTCCCTGCTATAAGGGGCAGAAAGGGCCGCTTGGGACGGATCCGGAGATCTCCGAGGCAGTTAAGTTTATGATCGAAGAGGCACTGAGAGAAGACGACAAACCTCTTTTTGTCCTGTGTCAGGGAGCGATAACAAATGTGGCGGCCGCCATCCGGGAATGCCCAAAGATCAAGGAAAGGATGACGGTCATCTGGATCGGAACCCATGGAACAGCGCCCCATGAGGCTCCTTTTAGAGAGTTTAATGCAGGAAATGATATCGAGGCCGCAAACTATGTACTGGAAAGCGGTATGGATCTCTGGCTGGTTCCGTCGTATGTTTATACCACAGTGAATATCGGCATCGCTGAGATCAAGAGACGCATTTCCGGCTGCGGAAAGATCGGAGAACATCTGTATACGAATCTTATGGATTACAATCATTCCGATGGTGCGGGATGGACAAAGGGAGAGAGCTGGTCCCTGGGAGACTCCCCCGCGCCTGCGCTGGCCATGAATCCGGATTGCGGAAGATATGAATATGTTCCTGCACCGCACGTGGAAGAGGATACTTCCTCCACGGAGCGTCCTGCAAATCCGATTGTAAAGATCTATAAGGATGTTGATTCGAGATATATCCTTGAAGACTTTATAGCCAAGCTGGAACTGTTTACCGAAGAATGAGTACGGAGGGGAAAAGCATGAGACTCTTCGTGGCGATCGATCTGTCGGAAGAAATGAAGAAATCCCTGGCCGGAACCATGCATGAGCTGAAGAAAAAAGGCGTCGGGGGGAACTATGTTCCGATGCAGAATATGCACCTGACCCTGGCCTTCCTGGGCGAAGTGGAAGATGTTCAGGCGGTAAAGGATGCTTTGGCCGGAATCAAATTTAAACCATTTCAGCTGTCACTTTCGGAACTGGGGAACTTTGACCAGATCCTGTGGGCGGGAGTGAAAGGAAATCAGGGGCTCAGCAGCATAGCCAAAATGGTACGCGATGCACTGGATCAGGCGGACATCCCTTATGATCACAAGAAGTTCGCTCCGCATATCACGCTGATTCGCAAGGCCACCGGGAAATGGCAGAATGTTGCGGTGCCGAAGGAGTCTATGATGGTAAAGAAGATATCGCTCATGAGCAGTACGATCAGGGATGGGAAGCCGGTGTATAAGGAGATTTTCTCGGTATAGGATCCCAATTGTATGCGATTTAACAGTATTAGGTGGGTATATTATGAATAACTCTTCACGCTGCATGTATAGCAGTAACCTTGAAGATTTTTTTCTCAAAGAGGATGAATCCATATTTGGCATTCTGTGTGATCGTTATCATGGGGATGCGTTAACCACAACCCGAGAAGCCTGGAAGTCCGAGATTACGATCATGAAGCATACATTGGAACCCTATCGTGGCAGGGAAGGGCAAATCATTTTTGAGTATGATATTCCGCGACTGGGAAAAAGAATTGATGTAGTGCTGCTTTTGAATGGAATCATTTTTTGTATCGAATTCAAGGTCGGTGAATCCAGAATTCTGGAAGCGGATGTCGACCAGGTGCTGGATTATGCATTGGACCTGAAGAATTTTCACAAATTAAGCCAGGATAATGTTATTGTTCCGATTTTAGTCGCAACTAAATATCCGAAAACCACTTCTGTTGTCCAGATGTCGGTCTATGATGATCGTGTGGTGAATCCGTTGATGACAGGAGAAGCGGGCCTCCTGGAAATCATTAATGCAGTAATCACCAGATTCCCAAGTGAAAAGCCTGTAGATCTCCGGTGGATTATAAGTCCGTATGCGCCGACGCCAACCATAATAGAGGCAGCCAGGACTCTTTATGAAAACCATTCGGTTGAAGATATCACCAGGCATGAAGCGGATAAGGTTTCAACGGACAGAACGATAGCGTATATTCTGGACGTGATCCAGGACTGTAAGAGAAATCAAAAGAAAGGCATTTGTTTTGTGACTGGAGTCCCCGGAGCTGGAAAGACGTTGGTTGGGTTAGATATTGCCGTAAGACAAACGTACCAGGGGCAGGAGGAACCGGTTTCGGACGAGGGGGCAGTGTACCTGTCGGGAAATGGTCCGCTTGTTGCCGTTCTGACGGAAGCTCTGGCACAGGATAATTACAAGAAGTGTCATGATCGTCATGAACATAAAAAACTCTCTGATTCCCGCCGTGAAGTGAGTAAATCAATCCAGATGATTCATAGCTATCGCGATAATATGCTTGCAAAGATCAAAAATCCTGTGGAAAACGGAGTGCTTGAAATTGATCCGGAGAAGGCAATGAGGATGGCGGCCTCCGGATTTGGAGAGGTAGAGCATGTTGCCATCTTTGATGAAGCACAGAGATCCTGGACCCACAAACGTCTGGCTGATTATTTAAAGCGGGGCGGAACCTATGGGAATAAACTAAAAGTTCCTAATTTTCCAATATCAGAGGCAGCATTTTTGATTTGGTCCATGGATCAGAGAGAAGATTGGGCTACAATTATCTGCCTTGTAGGAGGAGGACAGGAAATAAACACCGGAGAGGCTGGAATTTCCGAGTGGATTAATGCTTTAAATGAACAATTTCCGCATTGGAATATCTATATCTCTCCAAAGCTTACCGAACCGGAATATGCAGAAGGGAGAGTGAATGAATTATTATTAGACAACCCCAATGTTACATATTCCGAAGATCTCCATTTAGCGGTTTCATTAAGGTCTTTCCGGGCGGAGAAATTATCGGCGTTCATTCATGCTCTTTTGTCATTTGATGCCAAAGCCGGAGACTTGTATAACGAAATCAAGGGGAGATATCCGATTGTATTAACCAGAGACATGGATAAAGCAAGAGCATGGCTTCATAGCCAGGTTAGAGGATCAGAACGAACTGGAGTATTGGTGACGAAGGAAGCGGCAAGATTCAAACCATTGGCGGTTCATATTTTACCTTCCGGAGATGAAAATGCCGTTCACTGGTTCCTGGAAGACAAATCAGACATCAGGTCTTCCAATTACCTTGAAGATGCTGCCACGGAGATCCAGGTGCAAGGATTGGAACTGGATTATACCTGTCTTCTCTGGGACGCTGATGTGCGGTACGAAAACGGGGATTGGCATTATTATCGCTTTAATGGAAACACAAAGTGGAATGAGCTTTTGAATAATCCTGAGCAAAAGAAGTACATGTTAAACGCTTATCGTGTGCTATTAACCAGGGCAAGAGAGGGAATGGTTATCTGTGTGCCGACCGGTAATTCCAACAAAAAGGCTAACGGGTTCTGGGAAGACAGTACGCGATTACCGGAATTTTATGATGGGACATATTACTATTTGAAGAGTCTGGGATTAGAGGAGATATAAGGAGTTTTCTTTTTTCGAGGGGGGTTAATGAAATGTATTTTTCAGAGTTATTTGATAGTTTGTATGACTTTTTTCGTACGGCAACAGGGACAGTGTTAGCCATCCTTGCAATTGCGTTAATCATCAAGTGGTCATTTATCAGCTGGATTATCAAGATATCAGTGAAAGCTGCTTTAAAAGAAGCTTGGAATGAAAGAATCCGTTGGGAGAGACTGTATGATAACAATAATCCACCTGTAGAATAACTGTTAAGGTATGCAGTTTTTTATGGACAGTACTCGTTTTTCAAGCGAAGGATCAGAAGATGAAGATAGCCGTCAGTGCCTGCCTTTTAGGTGAGAACTGCAAATACAACGGAGGCAATAACTACAGCGCGAAGGTGGCGGATTTTACCAGAGGACACGAGGTGATTCCGATCTGCCCGGAGGTGTATGGCGGGCTGACGACGCACCGGGAGCCTTCCGAGATTGTGGATGGAGTCGTGCGGCACCGGGATGGATCCTCGGTGGACGAGGAGTTCCGCGCAGGGGCGCAGATCGCGCTGGAGAAGGTTCTGCAGAACGGGGCAGAGCTGGTGATCCTGCAGTCGAGAAGTCCGTCGTGCGGGGTTAAGACGATCTACGATGGCACATTTTCCGGCCGGTTGATCGAGGGAGAGGGGATCTTTGCGAAGCTGTGTATGGATGCGGGGATCCGGATCATGGATGTGGCCGATCTGCAGGAGCCGGGAGCAAGCTTGTAACTTCAGGAGCGGAGAAAGAAGGGGGAAAATATGGGAGTAACGGTAAATCAGATTGATGAGCGGACGTGGAGTTTTGAGGAGGACGGCGTGCGATTTTTCCTGCTGGCAGGGACGCAGAAGGCGCTGCTTCTCGACAGCGGGATGCAGACGCGCAATGCGAAGGAGCTGGCGCAGGAGCTGACGGATCTGCCGATTGAACTGATGAATACGCACGCGGATCCGGATCATGTGGGGAGCAATGAGGAATTTGACCGGTTCTACATGAACCCTGCGGAAGCGTCCAATTATTACAATACTTTCCACCGCACGGGGACGATGGTGCCCGTCTGGGACGGGGACCGGATTGATCTGGGAGACCGCGAGCTTTTGATCGTGACGATTCCGGGACACACGCCGGGGAGCATCGCAGTCATCGATCTGCAGCATCGGAGAGTCTTTGCCGGGGATTCGGTGCAGGACGGGCGGATTTTCATGTTCGGCGTGCAGCGGGAGATGCATGCGTACCGGCTGAGTCTGAAGAAGCTGGAGGCGATGAAGGATCTCTTCGATGAGGTGTATCCCTGCCACGGGACCTGTCCGGTGAAGCCGGAACTGATCGGGCAGCTGTACGATGCGGCCGGGGATGTGCTGGCCGGGAAGGTGCAGGGGACGGCCGCTGAGATGCACGGGAATCCGATCATGGTCTATGATGTCGGCGTGGCGGGATTTCTGTGTGAGCCGTAGGGCAAAACGGCCCGGGAAGTGTTGATGATTCTTGGAAAAAGGGATAAGATATACAAAAATGCAGGAGGGGGTTTAACATGAAGGATTCGTATTTTGACGGCGGTCTGCTGCAGCTCATCGGATATCGGCTGCTGGGAGGTCTGGTGACGATCTGCACGCTGGGTATCTGCCTGCCCTGGGCGTACACGATGGTGTACAACTGGGAAGCAAAGCACACGGTGATTGGCGGTGAGCGACTGGAATTTAACGGAACGGCGATCGGTCTGTTTGGCAACTGGATCAAGTGGTGGCTGCTGTCCGTGATCACTCTGGGCATCTACGGCTTCTGGGTCGGCATCAAGCTGAAAAAGTGGAAGTATCAGCACACGCACACGGAGAGCGGCAAAGCGCTGGTGTCGGATTTCGACGGCGGCCTGCTTCAGCTGATCGGGTGGACGCTGCTGGGAGGCCTGATCACGATCTGCACGGTGGGTATCTGCCTGCCCTGGGCTTTCACCATGATCTACAACTGGGAGACGAAGCACACGGTGATCTCCGGGCACCGGCTCGCCTTTGACGGGACGGCGATCGGGCTGTTCGGCAACTGGATCAAGTGGTTCCTGCTGAGCATCATTACGCTGGGAATCTACAGCTTCTGGCTGCAGATCAAGCTGAAGAAGTGGATCGTAAGCCATACGCATTACGGGTATTGATCCCGGACTTGGGATCGTGTCCCGGAACGAAAGGAGTACAAATGGATTCGAAGGATATGGATATTCAGAATATCATCGACCTGCTGGACGGAAAGTGTGAAGCAGGTGTCAGCCGCATCAAAGTCAGTGCCTCCGAGGAGATCGCGCCGGAGACCGTGAAGGAGCAGTACCATCACGGACGCTGCGATGTCGGCAGTCCCTGGGCGACCGGGACAGTCGGGAATTTTGGATGTGATTGAGATAAGGAAAGCAGGACACAGAATTTTCACAAAGGGAACACGATTTTAATACAAATGCAATCTAGGATATAGGATGCGTGGATTTTCCATGCATCCTATTTTGGTGCAACAGGGCTCGCAGGAATCGTGCCGGAAAAGCTCCATTGGCGCGGTGGAAAGGACGACAGAAAATGATCGAAGTAAACAGTTTGACCAAGCGGTACGGGAATCATACGGCGGTCGACCGGCTGACTTTTTCGGTGGAAAAAGGGCAGGTCTACGGCTTCCTCGGACCGAACGGCGCCGGCAAATCGACGACGATGAACATCATTACCGGGTATCTGGCTCCCACGGATGGGACGGTGACGATCGATGGCATCGACATTCAGAAGGACCCGGAGGCGGCGAAGGCGAAGGTGGGATACCTGCCCGAGATACCGCCGCTGTATACGGATATGACGGTGGAGGAGTATCTGCTCTTTGTGGCGGAGCTGAAGAAGGTGCCGTCGAAGGAACGCAGGGCGAAGGTGGATGAGGTCTGTGAGATGACGCGGATCGCGGACATGAAGCAGCGCCTGATCCGCAACCTGTCCAAGGGCTATCGTCAGAGAGTCGGGATGGCGCAGGCGATCCTCGGGGATCCGGAGATCCTGATCCTGGACGAACCCACGGTCGGACTCGACCCGAAGCAGATCATTGAGATCCGCGACCTGATCCGGAAGCTGGGGGAAAATCATACGGTGATCCTGAGTTCGCATATTTTGTCTGAGGTCAGTGCGGTCTGTGACAAGATCCTGATCATTTCGCACGGCAAGCTGGTGGCCTGCGATACACCGGACGGTCTGCAGGGACTGATGAGCGGCAATGCGGAGCTGGAGCTGACGGTGCGCGGCGATGGGCAAGCAGCGGCGGAGGCGATCCGAACGATCGAGGGCGTCAGCAGCGTGGAAGTAAAGGAATCCGCTGCGGATGAGGCGAAGCTGAGCGTTGTGACCCCCGTGGATACGGACGTACGCGAGCAGGTATTTTATCTGCTGGCCGGGGAGCATCTGCCGATCCTGGAGATGACGCTGAATCACAGATCACTGGAGGATATTTTCCTCGAGCTGACAGCGGATGCGGACCGGAAAGATGAGACTTCCGGAAAGGCACGCAAGCATCGGAGGAAAGGTGCGGAGGATCCGGAGGAAGGCGCTGCGCAGGATCCGGAGAAAGATGTTTCGCAGGAGAATGGACAGGAAGGGCAGCAGGCCCAGCAGACGGCCGAAGAAGCGGACTCCAAGGAGGCGGATGAGAAATGATTGCGATATACAAGAGAGAGCTGAGATCCTTCTTTCACAGCTTTATCGGGTTTTTATTCATTGCGGTAAACCTGTTTTTCCTGGGGTTGTACTGCACGATCTATAATCTGATGAACAGCTACCCGTATTTTTCCTATGCGATCGCGGGCTGTATGTTCGTGTTCCTGTTCAGTGTCCCGATCCTCACGATGCGTGTGATGGCGGATGATCGGCGAAACCGGACGGATCAGCTGATCCTGACGGCCCCTGTGTCGGTCGGCCGGATCGTGATCGGAAAATACCTGGCGACGCTTACCGTATTTGCCATCCCCTGCGCGATCATCTGTCTGTATCCGCTGGTTTTGTCGCGGTTCGGCAAGGTGCCTTACGGGGAGACCTATGTGGCAATCCTCGGATTTTTCCTGTACGGAGCGGCCTGCATCGCCATCGGCGTGCTGGTTTCTTCCCTGACGGAAAATATCGTGATCGCGGCAGTGCTTTGCTTTGTGGTGCTTTTTGTCGGGTATATGATGCCCGGGCTGTGTGGCCTGATCTCGGAGACCGGGAATCTTCTGACGAAGATCCTGGGCTGTTTTGACATTTATACGCCCTTTGAGAGTCTGCTTGGAGGAACGCTGGATCTGACCGCAGTGGTGTATTATCTGACGCTGATCGCGCTGGCGCTTTTTCTCTCGGCCCAGGCGGTGCAAAAGCGCCGTTACAGCATCTCCGTCAGACAGCTTCGCTTCGGGGCGTTCAGCACCGGCATGATCGTGGTCGCTGTGGCGATCGCAGTGCTGGTGAATGCGCTGGTAAGACAGCTTCCGGAGGAAAAAACCGTCATCGATGTCACTTCTAACCGGCTCTATACGCTGACGGATCAGACGCGGGAGTACGTGGACACGATGGCGGAGGATGTGACGATCTATGTCTGGAGCGCGGAGGATTCGATGGATCAGACGGTGGTGAAGACTCTGGATCGCTATGCATCGCTGAGCGATCATATCCGCGTCGAGTATGTGGATCCCAGAGTGAACCCGCGTTTTTACACGAGTTACGCGGAGTCCGCGCCTACAGCCGGGTCTCTCATCGTGGTCAGTGATCTGCGTAGCAAGGTCATCGAGGCGTCGGATCTGTATGAATCGACCTATGCCTACGATGAAAGTTCGTACTATGGGTACAGTGAGCAGGTGACGGGCTACGATGCCGAGGGACAGATCACGGCGGCGCTGAACTACGTGCTTTCCGAGGATATGCCGGTGGTGTATCTGATCACGGGACACGGGGAGCGCAGTCTCGAGACGTCCTATACTTCCGCTCTGGCGAAGGCCAATGTCACCTCCGAGTCGCTTCATCTGATGGATGTGGATGCGATTCCGGACGATGCGGCGGCACTGATGATCCTTGGCCCGACCTCCGACCTGTCCGCCGATGATGTGGAGAAGGTGACGGCTTATCTGGAGCGGGGCGGTAAGGTGATGATCACCCTGACGATGACGGAGGAGGAGCTTCCGAATCTGCAGAGTCTGCTCACCTATATGGGTCTGTCGACCGAGTCCGGGATCGTGGTGGAGGAGAGCACGGAGCACTATTATCGGAATCCGTTCTTTGAGCTGCCGGAGATGTCCTACAGTACCTACACCGCGGGCGTGAACGGGACGTATTATGTCTTCAGCCCTTACAACTGCGGGCTTCGGATCCCGGAGGATACGGAGGAGATTACCTACGATGTATTCCTGAAGTCCTCCGACGACGCGTTCCTGATGAAGGATTATGTGAATGCGACGGATTATTCGCAGAAGGAGGGAGATCCGGACGGGCCGTTCGCCCTGGGCGTGGAAGCAGTGAAGACGCTGGATGCGAGCGGTGATGCGACGGCCGATGGAGCAAGTGCCGATGCGACCTCCGCGACGATGATCGTGCTTGCCTCCGCGGAAACATTCACCGAGGCGGCGGATGAGATGGTCAGCGGCGCGAACCGTACCGTCTTCATGAACATTGTCTCTGCCTTCTCGGATCAGGAACTGAATGTCTCCATCCCCGCCAAAAGCTATGACATGCAGCTTTTGTCCGTGACGCAGGCGGGCATCATCCGTCTCGGCGTGCTGCTTGTGATTTTGCTGCCGCTGGGCTGTCTGATCGCGGGCTTCGTGATCTGGATAAGAAGACGGAGAAGATAAGGCACGGGATTAAATGAGCCGGAACCTGTAAAGAACAAGTAGTGAAAAGCGAAACAGGGGGAAACTCAGAGAAAGAAAAAGGCGGTGAGAACGGATGAAACATCAGGGGAGAAATCTGATTCTGTTGATCGCGGTCCTGGCAATCCTGATCGGTGCGTATTACGGGCTGCAAAAGTATGCTCAAAGGCAGGAAGACAAAAAGCTTGATGAGGCTGCGGCGGAGCTTTCGGCGGGGGAGATCCTGTCGACGGATTCCGCGGACATCCTTTCCTTCCGCTATACCTGCGACGGTACGGAATATGCCTTCGTGAAGGAAGACGACACCTGGTACTATACCGGGGACCGCAGCATGGCCATAGATGCGGATACGGTCACAACCTTCCTGAATGGCATTGCAAAGCCGGTCGCGGAGGATACGATCGGCGAGATGGAGGACCTCTCGCCCTTCGGCCTGGCCGAGGGCTATACGGTGGTCGCCTGGACGACCGCGGATGCGGAATATGAGGTGCACCTGGGCGACTGCAACGACACGCTAGGGCAGTACTATCTGTGCGAGGCCGGAAGTCATGAGGTCTATCTCGTGGACAGCTATTATCACACACGCCTGCAGAAGACGGCGGAGGACTTCAAGGCTGCGGAGGAGACTTCTTAAGGTTCTTTCACATTTCCGGCAAATAGGGTAAGATGATCCTGTAACAGGACGCGGAAGTGTTCAAAAGGCGGACAGAGAAAGGGGTGAAGCGATGATCAAAATCTACGGTATGCCGACCTGTCCTTACAGCGATTATGTGCATGAGCAGATCAAGGGACGGGAGGACGAATTCAGGTACATCAACATCGGGGAAAATATCCGGAATCTGGCGATTTTTATGAAGATCCGGGACAACAATCCCGTGTTCGATCACTGCAAGGAGGTCGGAG
>JAFYEE010000083.1 GCA_017544405.1 Lachnospiraceae bacterium | reverse complement strand
CTGGAAGAGACCGATCAGAATCATATAGGCCGTACCAAGAATGTCGAACTGCTGATCCTGCAGATTCATGTCGATCTCGCCGATTTTGGCAATGACCTTGCCGATCTTCTCGGTACGCTCGGAGACCGTATCCCCGAGGCGGGTATCCTGGAGCCGCATGTCATTGAAGAGGCCCTCGAAGGCCTTTTCCGATTTATGACCGAGGGTGGAGCCGGTCAGCGCATTGACCGCACGCTCATAATCCTCGACCGAAAACCTGTCGGCGTCGCCATTCGGCCGGACGATCCGCCGGTTCAGCTCGCGGAACAGGTTCTCCGGGCGAATGATGTACCCCAGGTGCTCCAGAGACCACTGCTCCACGATCGGCTTGAAGTCCGGATCGGTGAAGGCCTGCTCATAGGTCAGGCCATCGTCCTTCAGGATCTCTTCCATGTACATCTCGGTACGCTCGGAGAGATAGCGGTAGAAAATCGTCCCGAGGATATAGTTCCGGAACTCATTGGCATCCATGCCGCCGCGCAGATCATTCGCAATCGCCCACAACCGGGAGGAAAGGTCCGCAGCCTGCTGCTGAAGCTTAGTCGAATCGATGGCCATCCTTAATCGCCCTCCGCTCTGTATTTCTCATAGGTATCGGTGACAAAGGTTTTGATCTCCCCTGTCAGCTTCGTCGTCTTCAGAAGTCCGAGATGGTAATCCGACAGGCTCTCACGGATCGTCTCATCGGAAATCCTGCCGTTAAAGACATAATCCACCACATTTTTATGGACAACGGAAAAGTCAATCCCGTGCTCATACGCAAAGCTCTCCATCTCGGCCTTCTCATGTTCCCGGGCAAACTCCTCAAAGGCCGCCATGATATCCGCATCGTCCGGCAGATCATAGAAGCGGGTGCGGATGAACTCGACCATGATGTCCTTCTTGGCACGGAGGGACTCGTTATCGGAGCGCTCGATCTCGCGGAGGATCAGATCCAGATCCGCTTCACGGTCTTCCGACTTCCTGTTTTTCTGGACGGTCTTCAGGAGATTCAGAATATAGACCACATTGATCCGGTCGGTGCGGACAAGCTCGATATCAAAGTCGATATCCACGGGAACTGGAACCTTGCCGCCACCGCCGGAGCCCTGATCCTTATAATACAGGTACCAGGACTTATAGCCCTCGTACTCCTCCTCGTCCATCACGACCGCAAGGTCCGCCCAATCGAACTTGGAGAAGGTCTTCAGCGTGGCCAGGGTACCCACCATGGTCCGGAAGGCGATGATGAACATGCGAATCTCATCTTCGCTCTGCAGCTGGCCGGCGGTGTCCACCGTGGGCGTGATCTTCCGAAGGATCGGGTCCTGGTTCAGCCACTTCTGGACGTAGTATTCGTAATTCTCCAGCAGATACTCGTTCGGATCCCCGTCTCCGGAGAACAGACGCAGCGCATCGTCCTGCCACTGCTTGATGTTCCGATAGGTGATAATCTGGCCGAACTGCTTGGTCACCTTATCCACACGGTTGGTGCGGCTGTACGCCTGGACCAGGGTGTGCCAGATCAGGTTCTTATCCAGATACAGGGTATTCAGCGGCTTGGCGTCGAAGCCGGTGAGCATCATATTGACGACCAGAAGGATGTCAACCTGGGGAAGATCCTTCTGCTTCATGCGCTTCGTGATATCCTTCCGGTAGGCGTCGAAATTCTCAATGGTGTAGGCGGTGCCAAACATCGCATTGTAATCGTCCATGATCCGGGAAAGGAGCTCCGCGGAATGCTCGTCCCCCTTGCCGTCCATGTCCTCATTCGCGCCGTAGCTGAAGATGGCGGCAACCCGGTAACGGTCCGCCTCCGCTCTCTCTTCATTCAACTTTTTGAAGACATCATAATACTGGCCCAGGGTTTTGATGGAGTCCACCGCGAACAGGGCCGTGTAGATATCCTTGCCCTGGGGGTGGATATGCTGTTCATGATGCTCGAAGATATGCTCCGCGACCTTTTGGATGCGCTCCTCATCATGGTACAGGTTGTCGATATCGATATTATGGCGCCTGCAGTATTCCGGATCGTCCAGCTGCTCCGGGTCTATGCCCCGCATCGCGACATGATGGGCGAACAGGGTCCGCTGGTACTCCACGGAGAAGCGAAGGACATTCCCGTCGGCAATGGCGTCCTTGATCATATAGCGGTGCAGGCAGGCGTCCCGCTTGGAGCCGTCCGGCATCAGACCGGCATTGAACACATCGGCGGTGGTTCTGCCGTCAGCGCCCTTGTTCGCCTCAAAGATCGGGGTCCCGGTGAAACCGATGTAATTGGCCTTCCGGAAGTGGCGGTCGATATCGCCGTGCATCTTCCCGAACTGGCTGCGATGGCACTCATCGATGATGAAGACGACTTTCTTATCCCGGTAGGAGTCCATCAGGGCCTCGTAGCGCTTTGACTTCACCGCATTCGCCATTTTCTGGATCGTCGTGACAATCAGCTTGCGGTCGGAATCCTGCAGCTGCTTGACCAGGACAAAAGTGCTGTCGGAGTTATCCACACAGTCCTTCTCGAAGGAATTGTACTCATCCACCGTCTGATCGTCGAGGTCCTTCCGGTCGATGAGGAAGATGACTTTATCGATCCGCGGCTCGTCCCGCAGGAGCTGGGCCAGCTTGAAGGAGGTCAGGGTCTTGCCGGAACCGGTGCAGGCAAAGACGTAGCCGTTCTGATTGGCTTCCAGAACGCGGCGGCGGGCAGCCTTCACGGCATAGATCTGATACGGGCGCATGACCATCAGGATCGGCTCGGTGGACTTGATGACCATGAACTTGTCTATCATTTCCGTGATGGCGGATTTCCGGAAGAACTCAGACGTAAACTTTTCCAGGGTGTTGATGCGCTTATTCTTCTCATCGGTCCAGAAGAATACGAGGGATTTCAGGATCGGATTATAGAGGCCGTTCGACATCTCGTTCTCGTTGCAGAAATACTTCGTCTGGACGGAATTGGAGACAACGAACAGCTGGAGATAGCGGAAGAGGCCCTTGAAGGAGAACTTCCGATAGCGGTTGATCTGGTTGATGGCTTCGTTGATTTCGACACCGGGGCGCTTCAGCTCGATCTGAACGAGGGGAAGGCCGTTGATCAGCACCGTCACATCGTACCTGTTCTTATAAACGACATCATCCTTATGGTCGGGATCCATCGTGATCTGGTGGGCAACCTGGTAAATGTTCCGGTATGTATCGTAGGAGAAGAAGTCCAGATAGACCGTCTTCCCGTTGTCCAGGCTCAGGACATACTTGTCCCGCAGGAGCTTCGCGGACTCATAGACCGAATGGTTGTCCAGATGGATCAGGACACGGTTCCATTCCGCTTCGCTGAGCGCCGCGACGCCTTTGGCCTCCATCAGTTTGGACGCATTGAACTCAGTCAGGCAGGCCCTGGCATTCGCAAGCACATCATCATAGTCCCGCAGGTCGACATACTGATAGCCGATGGACTCAAGGCGGTCGATAAACTTTGTCTCGACATCATATTCAGAAATGTGCGCCATATCATTGCCCTCACGATCTGTAAGAGAAATCTATCCTTATTATTTTATCACAGCTGAAAAATCATTACAACAGGAAAGCGACGGCAAAAAGAACGACGGCCCGTAAGAAAGAACGGCGGCCCGGCAGCGTATACGCACTGCTCAGGCCGTCGCCCTGTTTTACAACCCTTTCCGAAGAAAGAGGGATATTTATGCCCTTCTACGGGCTATTCTTCTGTTTCTCTCCCCTGCTGCCCGAAGGAGTGCGGAATAAAGCTCCGGGGTATGAATCGGATCGATTTCCGGATTATCCTCATCGTATTCTACCGGCATGCTCGCAGCAGCTTCGAGCATCGCAATCTCATCCGGAGAGAGCTCGCTTCCTCTTTTCAAAACGTAATGTACTTCCTGGCCCATTGTAAGCTCTCCTTTCTTCAAAACCGTCCCAGCAGGTTGTTGTTATAAATCATCTGTTCGCTTCTGGTTGCCAATCGAGCGGAAATGATCCTGATATCAGTATCTCCCGTTATCTCATTTTCCCGGTCACAATAGACCACCGTCAACACCTTATGTACCAATCCAATTGTAATATAACGATCCTCCTGGTCACTATGAGCAGGATCCGGCATCTCAATCCTCAATTCGTCTTCAAAAACTCTCGCCGCAGTCTGAAAAGTGATACCGTGCTTCTTAAAATTGATTTCCTCTTTATCGGAATCCCAAACGAAGGAATAATCAAAGCTGTTGTAATGTGTGTCGGGCATGACATGGCCTTCCGTTCTTTTTTTCTTTATTCTAATGCAAATATAACAAAAGTGCAAGATAAAAGTGGCGGCCTGCGCAGCATGTTTCCTGATCAATTATACAGTGTTGACAGGAGGAGATCTTTTGCCGTATTATCACATTTAATCAGAAATCCAGTGTAAGGAGATGATATATAGCACATGAAGGACTCCACAATTATAATATTGATCGTGCTTCTTCTTATCTATCTCCTTGCCGGAAAGAAAAAGACAAAATATCAAAGAAGGCCCCAATATCAGAGAAAAAGCCTT
>JAFYEE010000082.1 GCA_017544405.1 Lachnospiraceae bacterium | reverse complement strand
AGCATCCGCGAAGTGACGGATACGCCCTGTGCGATCGGCTTCGGCATCAGTACGCCGGAGCAGGCCGGGGCCATGGCTGCGCTCTCGGACGGAGCCATCGTCGGTTCTGCCATCGTCCGCATCATAGCGGAGCACGGGAAAGACGCGGCGCCTTACCTTGCGGAATATGTGCGCAGCATGAAGGCGGCGGTTTCGAAGGCACAGGAGTTGTAAACGCCTTAGGAAGCGTGGAAGGATTACCAACCCTGCTTTTGATGTATTTTATGATAAGTAATGACTTGTTATCATAATTAAAAAGCAGGGTTGATTTTTTTATGGATGTGTTGTATACATAGATACAAAGATACAGTCAGTAGTGTGGAAGACTGCAGGCACAGGAGGAAAGTCATGCTTGAAGAGAATAAGGAAATGCTTTCCCTGGACGAGATGGGAGAGCTCAAGGGGGATTTCAGTTATCTTCTGGGTGAACTCGATAAGAACCACCGGATTGACCAGAATCTGTACAGTGAATATGATGTGAAGCGCGGACTGAGAGACGCGAACGGCAAGGGCGTCCTGACCGGACTTACGGAAGTGTCGGATGTCATCGCTTTTGACCGCGTGGACGGTGTGCAGGTTCCCTGTGACGGACGTCTGTATTACCAGGGGATCAATGTGATCGACCTGGTGAAAGGCCTGGAGAATCGCAGATACGGATTTGAGGAAGTAACCTTTTTGCTTCTGTTCGGTAGACTTCCGAAGGAGGAGGAGCTGGACCGTCTGCTTCGCATCAATATGCAGCTGCAGGATCTCGGAGCCAGATTTGTGCGCGATGTCGTCATGAAGGCTTCGAACGGCAATATCATGAACGCGCTGCAGCGCTGCGTGCTGACCCTCTATACCTACGATGACAACCCGGACTCCGTGGAGGCGGAGGATGTGCTGCGCCAGAGTCTGGAGCTGATCAATAAGATCCCGCTGATCGCGGTTTATTCTTATCATTCCTACCTGCACTTCCGCAAGGATGAGGCGCTGGTGATCCGCAATCCCAAGAAGGGTCTGAGCCTGTCGGAGAATATCCTGCAGATGCTGCGTCCGGACGGCAAGTTCACGCAGCTGGAGGCGAAGGTGCTGGACATCGCGCTCATCGTACATGCGGATCACGGCGGCGGTAACAATTCCACCTTCACCACGCACGTGGTCAGCTCCACCGGCACGGATACCTATTCGAGCGTGGCCGCGTCCATCGGATCCTTAAAGGGACCGAAGCACGGCGGTGCCAATCTGAAGGTGCAGGAGATGTTCGATCATCTCTTTGAAAACATCAAGGATATCGAAGATGAGACCGAGATCGAGAATTACCTTACCCGGATTCTGGATGGAGAGGTCTTTGACCATGCCGGTCTGATCTACGGAATGGGGCATGCGGTGTACACCCTGTCCGATCCCAGAGAGGTGATTCTGAAGGAGTACGCGCGCAAGCTTGCGGCCGAGAAGGGGCTCACGAAGGAGTTTGCCTTCTATGATCGTGTGGAGCATATCGCTTCGCGCATCATCATGAACCGCCGCAATGTCCATAAGGCGGTCAGTGCCAATGTGGATTTTTACAGCGGATTCGTCTATGGCATGCTCGGAATCCCCAGGGAGCTCTTCACACCGCTTTTTGCCATTGCCCGTATCTCCGGGTGGAGTGCGCATCGCCTTGAGGAGCTCATGAACAACAGCAAGATCATCCGCCCGGCCTATAAATATGTAGGGGTACACGTCCCCTATGTCAATGTGGAGGACAGATGACGCCGATCTGGTGGCGGATGCGCAAAGAAATACAATATATAGTGGTAGTTTTTGGGATCCTGTGGTAAAATGATCCTGTCATTTGTAAATCCCCTTGAGGGGTGGTTAGGAGGAAAGAATTATGGCGAATTGTACAAATTGCGGAAGTGTTCTTCCCGAAGGAGCGAATCATTGTCCGATCTGTGGCGCAGCTGTAGCGGCTGCAGCACCTGTGAATCCTCAGCCTCAGGCTGCTCCCCAGCCGCAGCCGCAGCCCCAGCCGCAGCCCCAGCCTCAGGCTTATCAGCAGCCGGTCTACCAGCAGCCCGTGTACCAGGCTCCGGCCATGGTTTATGCAAAGCCTGAGAAGCCCTGCGATAAGATGCTTGGTATCATTGCAGCCCTGTTCGGAATCTACGGTGTCATCATTGCT
>JAFYEE010000081.1 GCA_017544405.1 Lachnospiraceae bacterium | reverse complement strand
TCTCGTCAGGATTGATACACAGCGCGACATTGCTCGGAAGGGTCCAGGGGGTCGTCGTCCATGCCAGGAAATAAGCATCCTCATCCTTAACCTTGAAACGTACGATGGCGGAACGCTCCTTGACCAGCTTATAGCCCTGCGCGACCTCATGGCTCGAAAGCGGGGTGCCGCAGCGCGGGCAGTAGGGCACGATCTTGAAGCCCTTGTAGAGGAGCCCCTTGTCCCAGATCGTCTTCAGCGCCCACCACTCGGACTCGATGAAATTGTCATCGTAGGTGACATAGGGATTGTCCATGTCCGCCCAGAAACCGACGGTATTGGAAAAATCCTCCCACATGCCCTTGTATTTCCAGACGCTCTCCTTGCACTTGTCGATGAAGGGCTCGAGACCGTACTGCTCGATCTGTTCCTTGCCGTCGAGGCCGAGGAGCTTCTCCACCTCGAGCTCCACGGGCAGACCGTGGGTATCCCAGCCGGCCTTTCTCGGAACCATGTATCCCTTCATGGTGCGGTAGCGGGGGATCATGTCCTTGATGGTACGGGTCTCCACATGACCGATGTGCGGCTTGCCGTTCGCGGTCGGCGGTCCGTCATAGAAGGTATAGGTCGGTCCCTCCCTGCGGGCATCGACACTCTTGCGGAAAATGTCATTTTCCCGCCAGAAGCGCTCGACTTCCTTTTCTCTCTCCACAAAATTAAGATCCGTTGATACTGCCTTGTACATACTGCCTCCTTACCCGGTCCCGGTGATCTGTCCGGACCGTAAAATGAAAAGCGAGACCTCACCCGTAATAGGGCGAGGTCTCGTCATCGCTTACCACCTATTACATCGCACGTCCAAGCCCCTTCGGGGGAGTGATGCGGTCCCCCCGTCTCGTGGGGTTGCCCGTCCGAAGCTACTGTCCGCCCGCCTTCACCGTAAAAAGGCTGTTGGGGATGCATCATGGCACCCGCCCGGATTTCGCCCGGCCGCTCGGAAGTGATTTTCCCGTCTCTCCTACTCGCACCGGGCTCCCACCGTCCCCGGCTCGCTGCATCTTTCGAAAAAGAGGTACTCTCTTCGTCACTGCGTTCTCAATTGGAAATATTGTAATGATTTTGGCGGGAAATGTCAATAAAATACTACTTCCCCGGTCTCGATATCGTAGATGGCTCCGACCACCCGCAGGCCATATTTTTGCTCATCCTTCTGGATCACGATGCTCCTCTCGATGGTCTTGCAGCAATGCTCTACATTCTTGCGGCAGGCCGTATACGGATCCTTCTCGTCGCCGATGGCCTCCTGGATATCCTCCGCGATGTACCGGATGTATTCGCCGGAGTGGCCCTGCAGGACAGCGTCGATCGCTCCGCAGTGCGTGTGCCCGAGCACTGCGACAAGGCCGGTTCCGAGGTGATCCGCCGCATACTCGATGCTCCCGAGCTGGTGATCATCGATCACGTTGCCGGCGAGACGGATGACAAAGAGGTCCCCGATCCCGGCATGGAAAATCATCTCCGGAATCACACGCGAATCCGAGCAGGTGATCACGATCGCATACGGGTGCTGACCGTAGTCCCTGAACCGCTTCAGGATCGCCCTGGAAATATCCAGGGTGGCGAAGGATTCGGTCACGTACTTCCGGTTGCCCTCCTTGAGGCGCTCAAGCGCCACTTCCGCACTGTACTCGTAATGGTTGCCTTTATCCATGGGAACCTCCTCTCACACAACAATTGCGTATGTCACTCCTGCCGATGCAGGTTCTGCCAACAAAATCATAGCATATTTGCGAAAAGCCCGCCACCGACGACAAAAAACTCTGCGAGAGAACCTGATCCTCCCGCAGAGCTTATTTTTTTGTATGTGATGTTATGGAGTATGTTTCTACTTATCTGGTTTTTCTGACCGGTACCAGCTCGATGTACCCGCGCTCTCCGATCGGCTCGAGCTGAATTCTCGGATTCTTGTCATCCCATTCATAGCCGATAAACGCCGGGTTGTATTTTTCCTCGGCATCCCAGATTTCCGTGATCGCAGATACATAGTTCTCCTCTTCAAAGGGTTCCCCCCGGAAGAGAAGGTAGGTGGAGGCCGGAAGCTCGATCACCTCAAATCCGTCCGGGATCTCTCCCGCGTAATCCTGCTCCACCTCTACGCCCTGAACATATTCGTTCGCGACCGGTTTTCTCAGATGCTCCGGAAGCCAGAGGCAGACCGGCTCTCCGCTGATCGACTTGATGCTTTTCAGAAGTCCCCACACATCGCAGCCGACTTCTTCGCAATAGCTCCAATACTCCGTTGCTTTGACGCCTCTCTTAAGGATCACTTTTCTGGCCGGTTTTTCAACCACCTGAATAAAAATATTTCTGGTTTCGCTCATATCGTTTCCTCTCCTTTCCTCCACTTCGATCAGGTACGGGGTGAACAGCCAGATCGGAACCGGGCTAAGTGCGTATTCTTTCGGGTTACAGCCGAATTCACGCCGGAATGCGCGCTGATAACCATCCACGCTCCCGAATCCCATTTCCATGGCAAGATCCAGAACGGACACCTTTTCATCTCTGAGCCGGAGTGCGGACTTCGACAGCTTCAGGCGCCGGATATAGACGGCCGGAGCCAGCCCGAGATGTCTGATAAAGAGTGTTCTGGCATACCACGGTGAAAAGTTGGAGACTCTCGCAAGATCCGCAGGCGTTATGTCATCGTTTATGTGTTCTTCGATGTAAACCTGCATCGCTCTTACGGCTTTTCTGTGTTCTTCCATCTGCTCATCTCCCTGTGATCCTATCTTATCCCGGGCGAGAGGAATTTTTCTCGACTTTTTTTACTCCCCACAAGGATATGCTCTGACTTTTTTCCGGATGCGTCAAGGGGTTGGGTCTGGAGCGCCTCTTTTGAAGCTTGAGCACCATTGGGCCGATAAAAGCTTGGGTCTGGAGCACCTTCTTTGAAGCTTTGACACCACTTGGAGCAATCAAAAAGCTCTGCGGGAGATCATCCTTCGTCCCTCGCAGAGCTTGTCTGTTGCTTCCTCGCAGAGTTTTTCGTCCTTCTGCCTTAACTCGGCACACTCACCCGCCCAGGTACGCCTGTCTCACGGAGTCATCGCTGAGCAGGTCCTTCCCGGAGCCGGAATTGACGATCTTGCCCGTTTCGAGGACATACGCGCGATCCGCCACGGACAGGGCCATCTGCGCGTTCTGCTCCACCAGCAGGATCGTGGTGCCGGCCTTGTTCATGTTGACAATGATGTCAAAAATCTGATCCACCAGGATCGGAGCCAGCCCCATCGAAGGCTCATCGAGCATCATCAGCTTGGGCTTGGACATGAGGGCGCGTCCCATAGCCAGCATCTGCTGCTCTCCGCCGGAGAGAGTGCCTGCGACCTGGCGATAGCGCTCCTTCAGTCTGGGGAATAGCTCCGTGACCTTCTCCAGAGATTCGTCCACCTCTCCCTTCGGGCGGGTATAGGCGCCCATCTCCAGATTCTCGCGCACCGTCAGCTGCGCAAAAACGCGGCGTCCCTCGGGGCAGAGGGACAGTCCCTCGCCGACCACCTTGTGGGCCGGCACGCCGAGCAGGCTCTTGCCGAGAAATTCAATATTTCCTTCCTTCGGCTTCAGGAGTCCGCCGATGGTATTCATGGTCGTGGATTTGCCGGCACCGTTCGCGCCGATCATCGTGACGATCTCCCCCTCGTTCACCTCGAAGGAAATCCCCTTGATCGCGTGAATGCTTCCGTAATACACATGCAGATCCGATACTTTCAGCATATTCGCCATATCATTTCCTCATTTTCCGCAAGGCCGCGCTCCGATCCGCCCGAAGGCCGGGCCGAAGCCGCCGCACATCTGCGTCTTCTACGCTTCCTTCTTCGTTCCCAGATAGGCTTCGATGACCTTCGGATTGTTCTGGATCTCCGAAGGGGTCCCCTTCGCGATGATCTTGCCGAAGTTCACGACCACGATACTCTCGCAGATGCCCATGACCAGCTTCATGTCGTGCTCGATCAGCATGATCGCGATCTGGAAATCATCGCGGATCTTCTGAATATTATTCATCAGCTCCTCGGTCTCGGAGGGGTTCATGCCGGCCGCCGGCTCGTCGAGCAAAAGGAGCTTCGGCTGCGTCGCCAGCGCACGGACGATCTCAAGTCGTCTCTGGGCGCCATAGGGAAGCGACGAAGCCTGCACCTTTGCGAGATCCGCCATGCCGAAAATATTCAGCAGTTCCAGCGCATATTCATGCGCCCTGCGTTCCTCCGACCAGTATCCGGGAAGACGGAAGATCCCTTCCGCCAGGTTGTAATGCAGATGATTGTGCATGCCGATCTTGACATTCTCTTCCACCGTCAGCTTGTCGAAGAGACGGATGTTCTGGAAGGTTCTGGCGATGCCCGCCTCGTTGACCTGCGCGGGCGTCATATTGTGCGTATCCTTGCCATCGAGCAGGATCATGCCGCGCGTCGGCTGGTAGACCTTGGTCAGCAGGTTAAAGATCGTGGTCTTGCCTGCGCCGTTCGGTCCGATCAGGCCGCAGATCTCGGTGGCACCGATGCCGATGTTGAATTCATCCACCGCCCGCAGGCCGCCGAAGTCGATGCCCAGATGGGAGGCCTCCAGCACCAGGGGCTTGCCCAAGTCACGCTCGGGGATAAAATTGGGGCTGGGCACATTGACGAGCTTTACTTCTTCCCGCTTACTCATTTGCCATGCCCTCCTTTCCCTTATGCTCCGGCCGCAGCCGCTTCTTCAGCTTTCGCCACTGCGTGTTCACGAAGATGCGTGCCTTCTCGTTGTTCGTGATGATCATGACGAGGATCAGCACGATCGCGTAGAGCAGCATGCGGTAGTCCTGGAAGGTGCGCAGAAGCTCGGGCAGCACGGTCAGGATCGCCGCAGCGATCAGGGAACCGGTGAGGTTTCCGATGCCGCCCAGGACGACGAAGACCAGGATCAGGATCGACGTATTGAAATCGAATTTCTTCGGGACGATCGTGGAATAGTTGAGGCCGTACAGCGCCCCGGCCGCGCCCGCGATGGCGGC
>JAFYEE010000080.1 GCA_017544405.1 Lachnospiraceae bacterium | reverse complement strand
TTCGGCCAGGCGTTCCTGGAGCTCCACCCCACCAAGTACGGCGAGGAGCTGGTCAAGAGAATGAACAAGAGCGGCGCGAAGGCTTACCTCGTGAACACAGGCTGGAACGGAACCGGCAAGCGCATCTCCATCAAGGATACCCGCGGCATCATCGACGCGATCCTGAACGGCGACGTTCTGAAGGCTCCTACCAAGAAGATCCCTTACTTCAACTTCGAAGTTCCCACAGAGCTTCCGGGCGTTGATCCCGCGATCCTCGATCCTCGCGACACATATGCTGACGCGGCACAGTGGGATGAGAAGGCTAAGGATCTGGCCGGCCGTTTCGTCAAGAACTTTGTGAAGTATCAGACCAACGAGGCAGGCAAGGCTCTGGTAGCTGCAGGCCCTCAGCTGTAATCTTTCGAAAGCGTTCGGCGCTCGCCGGATGAAAACAACCGACAAAAAATCCCCGGATCGAAAGATCCGGGGATTTTCTTATGTCTAAGTAAATGCAGACCTCTTACGGAAGCGGCTGCGTGACCTCTGCGAGCCATGCGTTCTCTTCGGCCGTCAGGTAAGGAGCCAGCGTATTGCGAACCGTCTCATGATACCGGTTCAGCCATGCCTTCTCCGGCGCGGTCAGACGATCCGCCAGGATGACTTCCGGATCGAAGGGAGCCATCGTCAGTGTCTCAAACTGAAGGAACTGACCGAAGTCCGTCTCCTGCCCTTTCTGCACCACGGTGAGGCTCTCCAGACGGATGCCGAATTCACCGGCGAGATAGATCCCGGGCTCGTTCGAGGTGATCATACCCTCCTCGAGCGGCGCTCCGATCTTCCTTCCGGGCTCCAGAAGGCGGATGCCCTGCGGCCCCTCGTGCACATTCAGAAGATACCCGACGCCGTGCCCGGTGCCGTGATTGTAATCATATCCAAGCTCCCAGAGCGGTGCGCGAGCGAGCACATCGAGATTGACGCCCGTGATGCCCCGTTTGAAGACCGCGCTGCCCAGACGGATATGTCCGCGCAGGACCGCCGTGTAGAGCTCCTTCATCTTCTGCGACGCCCGTCCGAGGAGCACGGTGCGGGTGACATCCGTGGTTCCCTGCAGATACTGTCCGCCGGTGTCCATCAGAAGGAAGGTATTGTTCTCGACAGGGACATTGGTCGCCTCGGTCGGCTCATAGTGAATGATGGCTCCATGCGCGCCCGTCGCCACGATCGGCGCAAAGCTCTGCTCAAGGAAACCCTCCTGCTCCATCCGAAGCTTTAACAGGCGATCGCTCACATCCAGCTCCGTCACACGCTTCATCAATAGATCCGGCGAGCCGTTCAGCTGGGTCTTCAGCCAGTAGATCAGCTTCGTCAGGGCGACACCGTCGCGGATGTGCGCGGTGCGCTCATTTTCCACCTCTGTCTTCGTCTTGCAGGCCTTGAACAGGGTCTCGGGGGAGGTTTCGTCCACCACCGACGCATCCACCGGGATACAGCTAAAGAGCGCCCGGTTTACCTTGCTCTTGGACAGAAGGACCGTCCGGCCGGCAAGCACGGAAGGAATATCGCGGTAGACCTGCTCATAGGGGCGGATCTCCACGCCGTCCAGCTGCAGATTTAAAGAAGTCTCATGGTCAAAGATCGCCGGATTCGCATACAGATAGGCCTTGTCCATCAGGACGATGGAATAGCTCAAAAAGACCGGATTAAAATCCACATCCCCGCCGCGCAGCTGATACAGCCATGCGATATCATCCAGCGATGCGATCAGATGTGCGTTGCAATCATGCTTTTTCAGATATTCCCGCACGCGGCCCAGCTTCTGTGCGCGGGTCTCTCCGGTCAGCTGATCGGACAGCTCCCATACCTTCTCCGCGCTCAGCGCAGGGCGATTTTCCCAGATCCTATCCACGAGATCCAGATCCGTGCGATAGGCCAGGTGCAGGCTCTTGCAGGCCTTCTCGATGGCTTCCGCGGTGGCATTGCTGACGGTGCGTCCATCGTATCCGACGGTCTGACCCTCCGCGAGATTCTGTGCCAGATATTCCGGCACGGTCGGCACGCCCGGCTCCCGCATTTTCATCAGCTTGATGCCGGTGCCTTCGAGCTGCTCCGCGGCCTGCAGGAAATACCTGCCGTCCGTCCACAGACAGGCCTCTTCCTTCGTCACCACGAGCTCGCCGGCGGATCCGTCAAAGCCGCTCAGATACTCTCTCTCCTTGAAATAATCTCCCACATATTCGGACGCGTGATAATCATCGGTCACCACATAGTAGGCATCGATCCCTTCACGCTCCATCTGCTGACGTAACTGTGCGATTCTCAAAGCAATTCCTTCTTTCGTCATTTTCCCCCTCTTGGCCGCACGCTGCGGCTGCGCTTAACCCCTCCGAAACGTTCCTTCAGATCCCCAGAAAGCTGCGCACGGCATCCTTCATTTTGTCCGCGTCGCAGACCTTGTCATGCAGCACCGGTGCGGTGCGGATCTCCTCGATGGCCTTCGGAACCTGTACGCCGGAGATCCGGGACAACTCATCCACGAGCTCGAAATCTCCCATCGTGTCATACTTCGGATCGATCGCATGCATCACGCTGCGGGTGAATTTGAACGGACTCGCGGTGGAAGCGATCACCGCCGGGGTCTGATCCCCCGTATCCTTGCGGTACTTCTGATAGACACAGGAAGCCACCGCGGTATGCGTATCGATCACATAGCCGCAGGCATCGTACAGACGACCGATCTCGGCAGCCGTCTCCTGCTCGTCGGCGTAATTGCCGTAGAAATCATTGAGCTTCTCGCGCTCCGCAGGCAAGATCTCGTAGCGTCCCTCCCCGCTGAGCGCCTTCATCAGCGCCGCGTTGCGATCCGCGTCATTGCCGGCGATCCGGTAGATCAGACGCTCCAGATTGCTCGAGATCAGAATATCCATGGAAGGGCTGGTGGTCAGTACAAACTCGCGGTTGCGATCGTACACGCCCGTCCGGAAGAAGTCAAAGAGCACCTTGTTGGTATTGGAAGCGCAGATCAGCTTCCGGATCGGGAGTCCCATCTGCTTTGCGTAGAAGGCAGCGAGAATATTGCCGAAATTGCCCGTAGGGACGACGACATTGATCATCTGCCCGTCCTCGATCCGCTTCTCTGCGAGAAGCTTTACGTAGGCATAGACATAATAGACGATCTGGGGCACCAGACGACCGATGTTGATCGAGTTGGCCGAGGAGAACTGGAAGCCCTTCTCATTCATCTCCGCCTCGAGCGCCTTGTCGGAAAAGATCTGCTTGACCCCGGTCTGCGCATCGTCAAAATTGCCATGGATGCCGACCACACAAGTATTGGCCCCCTTCTGGGTGACCATCTGCTTCTCCTGGATCGGACTTACCCCGTTCTTGGGATAAAAGACCATGATGCGCGTTCCCGCAACATCCGCGAATCCGGCCAGGGCTGCCTTGCCGGTATCTCCGCTGGTGGCGGTCAGGATCACGATCTCATTTTTGATCTGATTCTTCTTCGCCGCGGTGATCATAAGGTGCGGCAGAATGGAGAGCGCCATATCCTTGAACGCGATGGTGGATCCGTGGAACAGCTCCAGATAATAGGCGCCTTCCGCATAGACCATCGGAGCGATCTCGGGCGTATCAAACTTTTCATCATAAGCGCTGGCGATGCATTTCTTCAGCTCCTCTTCCGTAAAATCGGTCAAAAACAGCTTCATCACTTCATAGGCGACCTGCCGGTAATCCATTTCGGACAGCTCCGCCAGCGTCCGGTCCAGCTTCGGGATGCGGTCGGGGACATACAGACCGCCGTCCTCGCTGAGGCCCTTTAAGATCGCCCGGGAGGCCGTCACCTTCTCCCCGCTGCCGCGTGTGCTGCTGTACAATACTTCCATACTAACCTTCCTCTCCTCGAACCAAGTTTCCTGAAAAAACTATCTGTTCCTATTTTACACGTTTGGCGCCACTTCTCAATAGGTCAGGTGGCGAAATTTCATGCCCATTCCTCCGGGTCTATGGTAAAATTGTGACATAGAAAGGCTCCGGACAAAAGGCTCCGGGGAAGCATGCCATGCATTTACCGGCCACACCGGACAATTCCATCAAGCAGCCCATGCCCGAAGGGGTCTTCCGCGCGGTCCGCAAGGATGGCACAGTCTATTACCGCGCCTCTCTTACCTGCCGCAGAAAGCACATCAGTCTCGGAAGCTTCGCCACCCCGGAAGAGGCGCACAAGGCCTATCTCGAGGGACGTCTGATCCTGGAGTCCCGCGTCGGCATAAAGGAATACCCTGCGAAGGATTCCGGCGTCACCTCGGTCCTGCCCTATGAAAAATGGGTGGTCCTCGTCAATTTCAAGACCAGCGGCATGTATATCGGGAATCCGATCCTGCTGGGGCAGCGCCTCTTTTATTATCACTTGAGTCCCGAGGAGGTCCTGACCTTTGATTTTGACGACCTCTTCTACTACTCTTCCCACAAGATCATGAAACGCGGCGGGCATCTCTTCGTCTCGGACTACGGCTCGCAGATCCGTGTGGGTGCCCGGTACGGCATCAAGGCCTATGCGGTGGAGGGCAGGGACTACCGCTTTCAAAACGGCGACCGGTACGATTATCGCCGCGAAAATCTGGATATCCTGAATACCTACCACGGCGTGGAACGCATCGGCAGCTCCTACGCGGTCAAAATCCACCACAAGGGGTATCTCCCCGTCGGGGAGTATGCATCCGCGCTGGAGGCGGCCATCGCTTACAACAAGGCGATCGACATCCTGCAGTCCGGCGGCATCACCAAAGCCTATCTCCCGAATGAGCCCGACGATCTCTCCCCCCGCGTCTACGCGGAGATCTACACCTCGCTGGAGATCGCGCCCGGCATCTACCGCCTGGCGGGCACCGAGCCCCCGAAGCGACGCTAACTCTCCCGCCGCATTGAATCCATCTTCCGTCCCGGGAAAGGCAGGTAATCTTTCGCCCGTAATCGCAGTCTACGCACCAAGAAACCGGTA
>JAFYEE010000079.1 GCA_017544405.1 Lachnospiraceae bacterium | reverse complement strand
GGAGAGTCCATTCATCAGTTTCAGCTCAGCCGCAAGCTCCTGATGGCCTATGATACGCTCCCGTATTATCCCGGGCGCGGGCTGCGGGAGATCGCGCACAGTTACGGCTTCTACGACGAGTTCCAGTTCTGCAAGCTCTTCAAGCGGAAGTTCGGCATCACGCCCTCCCAGCGCAGGACCGGCGGGTAGTGCAGCGATTTTTATAGATCCGGTCGATCGCTGCCCCGGTAGAGCGCGAGCGCAAAAATTGAGTGAAAGCGATTCGAAACTGAGATTGACAAAAGGAACCTTTAGGTATATTTTATAAAATATATTTTGACAAAACGAGAAAAGCAGTGGAGAGACTATGAGTACTTTGGAATTAATGGCGGATTCCTTCCTGAAGATCCTTCTTCCGGGCATCCGCATGACGATCCCGCTTACCATTATTGCATTCAGTATCGCGCTGGTGATCGCGCTTCTGGTGGCTATGATCCAGTACGCGCATGTGAAGGTGCTCAGCGAGATCTGCCGGTTCTATATCTGGGTGGTCCGCGGAACGCCTCTGCTGGTCCAGCTTTATGTGGTATTTTTCGGACTGCCGGACCTGGGCATCATCATTGATCCCTTTCCTGCCGCCGTCATTGTTTTTTCCATCAATGAGGGCGCTTACTGCGCGGAGACGATCCGCGGGGCCATGGAGGCGGTGCCGAAGGGACAGATGGAAGCCGGCTACTGTGTCGGGCTGAACTACTGGCAGATCATGTTCAAGGTGGTCCTGCCGCAGGCCTTCCGCAGTGCTTTTCCGGCGCTGTCCAATTCGCTCATCAGCATGACCAAGGATACTTCGCTTGCGGCCAATATCACCGTGGTGGAGATGATGATGGCGACCAATCGCATCATCGCCAGAGTCTACCGCCCGCTTCCGCTCTACATTGAGGTGGGTATCATCTATCTGATTATCTCGACGGCACTGACGGCCCTGCAGAGAGCGGGAGAGAAGCGTCTGCGCAGATATGAGGAAGCGGAGGTGAAGATTCATGCTGGAGTGTAAGGGCATTACCAAATCCTTCGGTGCCCTCGAGGTGCTGAAGGGGGTTGACATATCCGTCCATAAGGGCGATGTGGTGACGATCTTAGGGCCCAGCGGATCCGGCAAGACGACGCTCATCCGCTGCATGAATTTTCTCGAGCGCGCGGATGCGGGAACCATCACCTTTGACGGTGTGACCTACGATTTTGCTTCGATCGGCAAAAAGGAGATCGCCATGCTCCGGAAGAAGACCGCTTTCGTGTTTCAGGAGTTCAATCTCTTTCTGAACATGACGGCGATCCAGAATGTGATGGTGGGACTGACCACGGCGCGGAAGGTTCCGAAAGAGGAGGCGGCAAAGCGCGCGAGAGCGGCGCTCGAGCGCGTCGGACTCGGCGACCGGGCGGACTTTTATCCCGGGCAGCTCTCCGGCGGTCAGAAGCAGCGTGTCGCCATTGCCAGAGCCATTGCGACCGATCCGGAGATCATCTTTTTCGATGAGCCGACCTCCGCGCTCGATCCGGAGCTGACGGGGGATGTGCTCGCAGTCATGCGCAGTCTGGCGGCGGACGGGATGACGATGCTCGTCGTGACCCACGAGATGTCCTTCGCCCGTCAGGTGTCGAGTCATTGTATTTTCATGGAGGGCGGCGTCATCGTGGAGGAGGGCACGCCCGAACAGATCTTTGAACATCCGGTCAGTCAGAGAACCGCAACATTTTTGAAACTGTAAGTATCACCGATATCCGGTGGAAGCCGGAAACGGCAAAGGAGGAGATCATTATGAAGAAAATCGGAACCAAGATCCTTGCGACCGCTCTGGCCGCAGCACTTACCGTCCTGACGGCCTGCGGCAGTTCGGACGGCGCATCCGGCAAGGATCAGCTCGCCCGCATCAAGGAGGCAGGCAAGGTGACCATCGCCATGGAAGGCACCTGGGCACCCTGGACCTATCACGATGAATCCGACAATCTTGTCGGTTTTGACGTGGAGGTGGGCAAGGCCATCGCGGAGAAGCTCGGCGTGGAGGCGGAATTTATCGAGGGCGAGTGGGACGGACTCTTTGCGGGTCTCAATTCCGGCCGGTACGATCTGATCATCAACGGCGTGGACTGGACCGAGGAGCGCGCCCAGACCTACGATTTCACCGAGCCCTACGCCTTTATCCGCACGGCGCTGATCGTGCCCGCGGACAATACGGACATTACCTCTTTTGAGGATCTGAGCGGCCGGACGACCGCCAACAGTATCAACAGCACCTATATGCTGCTCGCGGAGCAGTACGGTGCCACCGTTTCCGGCGTGGATTCCCTGGATGAGACCATCGAGATGGTGCTGGCGGGCAGAGTCGATGCGACGCTCAATGCGGAGGTTTCCTTCTACGATTACATGGCAGCGCATCCCGATGCACCCCTCAAGGTGGCCTGCCTGACCGAGGAAGCCAACAATGTGGTCATCCCCACGATCAAGGGCGAGGATTCCGCATCCCTTCGCGAAGCCATCAACAAGGCGATCAAGGAGCTTCGCGCGGACGGAACGCTGGCTGCGATTTCCGAGAAGTACTTCGGAAGCGATATCACCGCGGAATAAGGAAAGGAATCTTTCCATGATCATGGCATCCCGATCGTTTCACGATCGTTTCGGGATGCCATTTTTATTGACATTTTCGGCAGCAAGTCAGATAATATTCCGTGATATTCCGAAGTATCAAATTTATAACAGAAAGAGGGTTGAGTTGCATGGAAAAGAAGAACATTGACTGGGCAAATCTTGGCTTTGGCTATGTCCCCACGGATTACCGCTATGTCTCCAATTATCGGGACGGCAAGTGGGATGACGGCGAGATTACGGCAGATGCCAACATCGTTCTGAACGAGTGTGCCGGCGTACTGCAGTATGCCCAGACCGTATTCGAGGGCCTCAAGGCCTATACCACCGAGGACGGACATATCGTAACCTTCCGCCCGGATCTGAATGCCGAGCGCATCAATCAGTCCGCGGCGAGACTGGAGATCCCGGTTCTGCCCGAAGGACGTTTTGTGGATGCGGTCACCAAGGTTGTGAAAGCCAATACCAATGTCGTGCCTCCTTACGGCAGCGGCGCAACCCTTTACATTCGCCCTTACATGTTCGGTGTCAATCCCGTCATCGGCGTGAAGCCCGCGGACGAGTATCAGTTCCGTATCTTCACCACGCCGGTCGGACCTTATTTCAAGGGCGGCGCAAAGCCTCTGACCATCCGCGTGAGTGATTATGACCGCGCGGCACCGCACGGCACCGGCAATATCAAAGCGGGTCTGAACTATGCGATGAGCCTCTATGCGATCGTGAATGCGCACAAGGAAGGCTTTGACGAGAATATGTATCTCGATCCCGGCACCCGTACCAAGGTGGAGGAGACCGGCGGAGCGAACTTCCTCTTCGTCACCAAGGACGGCAAGGTGGTCACGCCCAAGTCCGATTCCATTCTTCCTTCCATCACCCGCAGAAGCCTGATCTATGTGGCGAAGGAGTACCTCGGACTCGAGGTCGAAGAGCGGGAAGTGTACTTCAGCGAGGTCAAGGATTTCGCGGAGTGCGGACTTTGCGGCACCGCGGCGGTTATCTCGCCTGTCGGAAAAGTGGTGGATCACGGCAAGGAGATCTGCTTCCCGAGCGGCATGAGTGAGATGGGACCTGTCACCAAGAAGCTCTATGACACCCTCACCGGTATTCAGATGGGTCGTCTGGAGGCACCTAAGGGATGGATTCATGTCATTGAATAGTTTTCGAAAAAAGTGGACCGCAGCTGTCATGGCGCTGGCTCTGGCCGGCGCCTCTTTGACGGGCTGCGGTTTTCTGCAGGATGAGAATACGAAGGTGGTCCTGACCTCCGGCTTCGGGGAGCAGGATGTCTTCCTGATCGGGGATCGCACCTGTACCCTGCCCGAGATCATGGTCTATCTGGTCAATGTGCAGAACCAGTACGAGGAGGTCTACGGGGAGGAGATCTGGGATGCGTCCCTCGACGGCGTGACCCTCGAGGAGAATGTCAAGGAGACCGTCCTCGCCCGCATCGCGCAGGTCAAGACCATGGCGCTCATGGCGGCCGCGCACGAGATCGTGCTGGATGACGAGGAGCTGGCCCTGACCGCGAAAGCCGCGAAGGAATACTACGGGAGTCTGAGCGATCAGGAAGTATCCACGCTGGGGGTCACGGAGGATCTGCTTACGCAGATGTACGCGGAATATGCTCTGGAGGACAAGGTCTATGCCATGCTGATCGCGGATATCAATCCGGAGATCAGCGACGATGAGGCCCGTTTTGTCAAGCTCCAGTACATCTTTTTCGCAACCTCGCTGCGGGACGGCGCGGGCAATCTGATCTCCTACAGCGACAAGAGCAAGCAGGAGATCTACCAGACCGCGGTGCAGACGCGCAGCAAGGTGCTCGACGGCGAGGGAACCTTCGAGGAGCTGGCCGCCGCCTACAGCGACGATGAAGCGACCACCATCTCGGTGGGGAAGGGAACCCTCGACCCCGTGCTCGACGAGGTGGCTTTTTCCATGGAGACGGGCCAGATCAGTTCCGTTCTCGAGACGGAGAAGGGATACTATCTGCTCAAATGTATCAGCACGCTGGACCGCGAGGAGACCGATGCCAACAAGCTGGCCATCGTGGAGCAGCGCAGGCAGGAGGTCTTTCAGTCCCGGTACGATGCCTTTGTGGAGGGGCTGATCCGCAATCTGAATGAGGAGCTCTGGGATCAGGTGGAGCTGCCGCATGACGCCTCCATCACCACATCTTCTTTTTTCCGTGTCTATGAAAAATACTTCGGGGACCGCTACGACCTGTGACGGGATCCTGTGAGAGAGGCCCAAAGCGCGTTTCGGACGATGTCGTTCGGGACGCGTTTTTTAAGTAAAATTTTAGTCAAAAAAAGAGGGAAAAACATCGGATTTGGGATAGGAAATGCGAAGGCCTTATGCTAAAATATCCTTGTTCGTACCCATGGGGTCTTAGGGTAATCACAGGAATCTGTGCGGGCACGCGGCAAGCGCAGCGTGTCTGATAATATGAGACCGATGAAAACGATTATGGAGGGATACATTTTATGCAGTACGGACATTTTGATCTCGAAGCCAAGGAATATGTCATCACGAGGCCGGATACGCCCGCTCCCTGGAGCAATTATCTGGGATCTCCCGCTTACGGTGCCATTATTTCCAATAACGGCGGCGGCTACAGCTTCGTGCAGAGCGGAGCGAACGGACGCATCATGCGTTACCGTTTCAATTCCATGATGGCGCTCCCCGGCAGATATATCTATCTGCGGGACAAGGCGACGGCGGATTACTGGAGTGCGACCTGGCAGCCCGTCGGCAAGCCGCTCGATCAGTACAAAAACACGGTTCGCCACGGCACCGGCTACACGGTTTCCACATCCGAGTATGCGGGGATCACTTCCGAGGTGACCTATTATGTGCCCAAGGATGCCACCTATGAGGTATGGGCAGCGAAGGTGACGAATGCGGGAAGCACCCCCCGTGAGCTTTCGGCCTTCGGTTTTGTCGAGTTTACGAATGAGAACAATTACCAGCAGGATCAGGTGAATCTGCAGTATACGCTGTTCATCACCCGCACCTCCTTCGAGGGCAACAAGATCCTGCAGCATATCAATGAGTATGACGGCAGAGACGAGAGCGGCTCGAATCACAGAGAGCGTTTCTTTGGCCTGGCGAAGGCAAAGGTCTCCGCTGCGGTCGGTAGTCTCGATGCCTTCATCGGGCCGTATCGCACCTATTCGAACCCGATCTGTGTCGAGAAGGGGCAGTGCGACGGCACCATGAACTACAATGCGAATTCCTGCGGCGCGCTGCAGTCTGATTTTACGCTGCAGCCCGGCGAGACGAAGGAGCTGGTCTATGTCTTCGGTCAGAGAGACAACGCGGCGGCGAATGAGATCCTGGCAAAATATGAGAAGGACGGCGCCGTGGCGGCGGAGGTTCAGGAGCTGAAGGACTACTGGCATGCAGAACTGGAGCATTTCGCGGTGAAGACGCCCTCCGAAGCCTTCAACAACATGATCAATGTCTGGAACGCATACCAGTGCTTCATCACCTTCACCTGGTCCCGCGCGGCTTCCCTGATCTACTGCGGAGAGCGCAACGGATACGGCTATCGTGACACGGTACAGGATATCCAGGGCATCATCCACCTCGATCCGGAGATGGCGCTCGAGAAGATCCGCTTCATGATCTCCGCGCAGGTGGACAACGGAGCAGGCCTCCCGCTGGTGAAGTTCACGCACAATGCAGGCCATGAGGATACGCCCGACGATCCTTCGTATGTGCGCGAGACGGGACATCCTTCCTACCGCGCGGACGATGCGCTCTGGCTCTTCCCGACCGTCTACAAGTACATCGCGGAGAGCGGCAACATCGCCTTCCTGGATGAAAAGATCGTCTATGCGAACGGCGGTGAGGACACGGTCTATGATCACCTGAAGAAGGCGATCGAATTCTCCATGACCCATATGGGCGACCACCACATGCCGGCCGGCCTCCACGCGGACTGGAACGACTGCCTGCGTCTGGGTGCGAAGGGAGAGTCCACCTTCGTAGCCTTCCAGCTGTATTACGCCTTCAACATGATGCTCGAGATCGCAGGCGATCGCGGCGATACCGCGTATGTGAGCTACATTGAGGAAGTGAAGGGCAAGCTGGCGGATACGCTGGCAAAATGCTGGGATGAGGACCGCTTCATCCGCGGCATCCGCGACAACGGCGTGATCGTCGGAGCGAAGAAGGATCCCGAGGCCAATATGTGGCTGAATCCGCAGAGCTGGTCGGTCATCTCCGGATTTGCCTCCGAGGAGCAGAGCGAGAAAGCGCTGGAGAGCGTCCACAGCATCCTGAATACGCCGTACGGTGTAAAGCTTCTCGAGCCCCCTTACATGGATCATTACTTCGACGGTGCCCTGATGCACATCTTCAATCCGGACACGAAGGAGAACGGCGGTATCTTCTCGCAGTCCCAGGGCTGGCTGATTCTGGCGGAATCGCTGCTCGGACACGGCGATCGCGCCTTCGAGTACTTCTCCGAGAGCTCGCCTGCTACGATGAATGACAAGGCGGAGATCCGCTGCATCGAGCCCTATGTACACGGACAGTTTGTGGAGTCCACGCGTTCGCCCTATGCGGGACGCGCGCATGTGCACTGGCTGACCGGTACCGCATCGACGGTCATGGTCGGCTGCGTCGAGGGTATCTGCGGTATGCGTCCGAATGCGAAGGGACTGGTGGTGGATCCTGCGATCCCTTCTGCATGGGACGGCTTTACGATCGAGAAGGATTTCCGTGGAACGCATCTGTCCATCGAGATCGACAATGCGGCGCATGTCAGCTCCGGTGTGAAGAGTGTCACTCTGAACGGGGAGGCGCTTCCTTCGAATCTGATCCCTGCGGAGAAGCTGCAGAAGGAGAACAAGGTCGTGGTTACGCTCGGCTGATTCGTTCCATCCATATAGAGAAAAAAGGAACTCATGTCGTTATGACATGGGTTCCTTTTGTGTTGGTTGCCTGACTCAGTTACGCGAAAGCCGAATCGGTTGTCCCGCGCTACGGCTCTGCACTAAATTCGCCGCACCTCTGGAAGAGGCACGCCTCATTAAGTGCAGCCCGTTAGTCGCTGCGGGACAATCCGAATACGTCTTCCGCTGTGAATGGATGGATATAGAGGACTTATCCAAATGCTTCGCATTAGGATTGGCGATAGCGAATCGCGCGTTGGAATCTGCCACGATCCGGCCCGTATCTTAGTCATCATATGCGAGACGGAAATCCGCTCCGATGAGGGTTTCATTGCCGGTAAGGAGGATGCACTGCTCGCGGCTGCGCACCGCCTGTATGTAATCCTGTGGCGTCTCGAGGCGGTGGGAGAAAGCCATACCGCCGTAGAAGAGGTTCACGGAGTGGATATCGGAACCGGAGGTACGGGGCAGGTGATTTTCCTTTGCGTAGGCGAGGGCCTTGACGTCGAACTCCGGATCGTTATGCGACTTGCTCCGCACCGAGACATGGGTTGCGTTTACGACCTCTGTGCCGTCCGACCACTGCGGGAACACGCGAACCTCCGGGATATAGGGTTCCTCACGGAACGGGTGACACTGGATCGCCATCCCGCCGCCCTGATGCACCAGCCGGTACTGCTCCTGGATCGTGCAGTCCCGCACCTCCGGGTGCGCCAGCAGCCACTCCTTGCTGAGTCCGTAGATCAGGAATTCCGTTCCCTTGTAGCAGGCCTCCCATCCGAAGAAGACCTGCAGACCGATCCGGTCGCCTTCCTCCTTCGCATGCTCATATCCCATACAGAAGCGTTCCACCCATTCCGACCAGGGGAGGGAGCGATCCACGCAGGTATTCCCATAGACAAAATGATCCGTCACGAAGATGCCCGTATATCCCGCTTCCTTGCAGGCCCGTGCCATCTCCTGACCCGTATTGTGCGCGCAGGCACTGGCTTCCATGGTGTGCAGATGCGTCTCATAGGCGTAGGGGTAATCGGGATGGAGGCGGAGCTTCCTTGGTTCATCCATTTGAGATATCTCCTTGTTCTCTGATAGAATCATGATCGATGTACAGTATCGAATGTTGGGCAGTTAGTTGTATCGAACGCATCGAACGAAAACTATTATAGGCAATTGTCTCATTCATTTCAAGAGTCTTGACACATACGTTTTGTGTGCGCTACTGGAGATTAGCAGTCCTTTATGATATACTGATGATGGTTGAAATAGAAAGGCGGTGATGATATGTCAACTATTCAAAATCAGGTAATTCACTCTTTAGATGGTTTATCGGATGACAATCTGCAGTTTCTTCTTGACATGATTCAGCGTTTTATGAAGCCTGGGAGTGTCAAGACCGGATCAGCAGCGATTGGATCGAGAAAAATTGGAATATGTAAACCGGAAGAACTCTATGCTCCCGATTATGATATCGATGAAGATAACGATGCTATAGCCAGAATGTTTGGAGAAACAGATTGATGAAAATCCTTTTGGACACGCATATACTTCTTTGGGCGATAGCAGGTGATTCCCAGTTGTCACCGGAGGCCATAAAGCTGATAACCGATGAAGAAAATGAACTTTACTACAGCACTGCGTCTGTTTGGGAGATTCAGATTAAGCATATGGCCAAACCGGATAAAATGAGGATCGGTGGAACATTTTTGTCAGAGAAGGCAAAAGAATTGGGATGCCGGATGCTTCCGATATATGATAAGCATGTGGAATTGCTGGAAACATTGCACCGTCCGGAATCTGCGAAGGAACATCATGATCCATTTGACCGAATTATGCTTGCCCAGGCTAAGAGTGAAGGACTTTTCTTTTTGACACATGATAACCTGATCAAGGACTATAATGAGAGCTGCGTGATTACTGCATCATAAAGAAAAACTGTATGATTGGGAAGTGGGTTCTGCCCACTTCCTTTCTTTTTTGCCAACTTAAATTTTACACGAACCATATCCATTCCTTCCAATGATTAAGAAATCTTAACATTTTTGCGAATGACATTTTTCCCTGGATAGAGTACAATAGGGAAGAAAACTTAACAAACATGTTAATCTTTCGTGCGTGACCGCGGATGCGCGGCGATGGGGGGGCTTATGCAGATCGGCGAAAAAATACGAAAAATACGCAAGTTCCGCGGGATATCCCAGCGGGAATTTGAGGAGATGGCAGGCCTGGGGAAAAACCGCCTGGCCCAGTACGAGAGCGGATACCGCATCCCGCGCTTAGAGCTCCTCGACAAGATGGCCAAGCTGCTCGATGTCTCCTTGCTGTCCCTCAAGGAGGTAAACGGGGAGGATCCTTACGAGATCATGGAGATCTTCTTCTGGCTCGAGGAAGCTTCGCCGGAGGTCATCGTGCTCTTTCAGATGAGTAGCATGAGAGGGGAGACCGCGGAGCATTTTCCCGAGGAGGTTCTGTACCGGGACGATGAGAAATGGACCATCCGCGAGCCCATCGGCATGTGGTTCAATCACCCCCTGATCGACGGCTTTCTCAAGGAGTGGATCTATCACAAACAGGAGCTTGAGCGTGGGGAGATCACACAGGACGAATATTTCGAGTGGAAGATCGGCTGGCCCTTTACCCGGGATCTGTGCGGCACCATCACGCCGGATAAGAAGTGGAGAAAATAGAAATTCATGAATTTTGATATCAACACCTTCGGTATGTTGGCAGGTTCCCTGCTGCCGTACTACCTTCTGCAAAAAAACTGGCGGCCCTATGTGCTGCTCTTTTGCAGCTGCCTCTATTGCTGGTTTTTGTCCCCGCAGGCCCTGTTCTGTGTCCTGGCGGTGACCTTTGTTTATTACCTGCTCGGGATCGCGCTGGAGCGCCTTCCTTACCCGCGGATCCTCTTTGCTGCCGCCACGGCCTGCGGCATCGGCGCGCTGCTTTTTCTGAAAAATGTACCGCTCCTGCAAAGCATTGCCGCTGAGGGAAGCCTCCTTACCCGGATCGTTCTTCCGCTCGGTTTTTCCTACTATATGTTCCAGGCGATTTCCTATCTGGCGGATATCCGCGCGGGGAAAATCAAGGCCGAAACCAATTTCTGCTTTTTCGCGCTCTATATGCTCTGGTTCCCGAAATTCTTAAGCGGTCCGATCGAACGGGCCGGTGATTTCCTTTCGCAGCTGCGCGCGCTCCCCGAGGTGCGCCTCTTTGAGAAGGATCGCATCATGGTCTCGCTCCGGTATCTTTTGTACGGATTTTTCCTGAAGCTCATGATCGCGGAGCGCCTGTCCCCGCTGACGGAGAAGCTTTTTGCCGATCCCGGTGCCTACAGCGCCCCCTGGCTCTTCCTCGGAATGCTGTTCTACACCCTGGAGCTGTACTGTGATTTTGCGGGCTATTCCTATGTGGCGGTGGGCATCTCGCATCTCTTCGGAATCGACATCCATGTCAATTTCCGGATGCCGTACCTGGCGGTGAATATCAGCGACTTCTGGCGCAGATGGCACATCACCTTGAGTACCTGGCTGAAGGATTATCTGTATATTCCCCTCGGCGGAAGCCGGAAGGGTACCGGCCGGAAGTACCTGAACCTGATGATCGTCTTTGTCGCCTGCGGCCTCTGGCATGGAGGCGGCGGGTGTTTCCTGATCTGGGGACTGTTGCATGGCGCGTATTCGGTGCTGTGTGATCTGGCGGGGCGGAAGGGCTGGAAATGGCTCACCGGGGGCTTATCCGGATGGCTGCTTACCTTCGCCGGTGTGAACCTCGCGTGGATCTTTTTCCGCGTGCCGAATCTGTCCTACGGACTGGTCTATATCAAGCGCATGCTCCTGGATCATGAGGGAGTTGCCGTATTTGCCGCGCAGGCGCAGGACCTGGGGACGGATGCCTGGTTCTGGGGGATCCTGCTCCTTTCGCTGGTCGTGGTCCTGATCTGGGAAGTGCTCAGCGAGCGAAAGCACCTCCTTGCGCCCGAAGGACTCGGCGCCATCGGAGAGCTGGGCGGCGGGCTCTGTTTCTACGCGCTTTTGATGGGAATGCTTATTTTCGGCATCTACGGGGTGGAGGCGAGCCACGAATTTATCTATATGAATTTCTGACCGGCCGCGGACCATCGGTTCCCGCCGCGGATCATCTGTTGCAAAGGAAGGAAGCATCTTGCAAAACCCAAAAGCAACCATAAAAAAATACTGCATCCGGGGGGCGATCCTCCTTCTGACGGTCGTCAGCATCCTGTTTGCCGACCGGCTGCTCTGCGATCACACGGCCCATGGCATCCGGCAGGCCAGATGCATTTACGATCAGCCGGAGGACTCCATCGATGTGGCGATGATCGGCTCCAGCCATATCCACTGTGATGTCAACACGGCGCTTCTCTGGGAAAAATACGGGATCACGGCGTATGATTACAGCGCGGCGGAGCAGCCGCTCTGGATCACCTACTACTATCTGCAGGAGCTCTGTAAGCATCAGAAGCCGAAGGTGGTGGTGCTCGATCTCTACGGCCCGGCCAGGTTCAAGGACGATTACCAGTACGAATGGCTCCGGGACAATCTGTACGGGATGCGCTTTTCGCTGACAAAGGCGAAGATGATGACGACCTGCATTGAACCGGTTTACCTGGACCGTTATTTTCCGGATTTTTTTGATTACCATGATCGCTACCGGGATCTGACGGCCGAGGACTGGGCGGAGGCGCTGGAGACGAAGGATGCGCGCGCGGCCTTCAAGGGCTACACGCCGTATTTTAAGGAGGCGCAGCAGGTGGAGCCCGCCCTGGAGCCCACCTTGAGCGGTGGCATCACGGTCAAATCGGAGATCTACCTGCAGAAGATCATCGATTACACCAAAGAAAACGGGATGGAGCTCTTTCTTATCGTGACGCCGTATATCACGACGGAGCAGGACGAGCAGGTCTACAACCGGGTGAAGGAGATCGCGGCGGCGCAGGGCGTGGATTTCAACAGTACCAATTATTCCTACGATGAGATGGGACTGGATTTTGATTCGGATTTCAATGACGCCTCCCATCTGAACTACTGGGGGAGCTGTAAGTTCACCGATTATCTGGCGGGGGAGCTTCTGGACAGATATGCCCTCGAGGATCATCGCGGGGACCCGTATTACGCCTCCTGGGACCGGCACGCGGCCGAGATCCGCAGGCAGGTGGAGGATTACCTGAATTCCCTGAATCCGGAGGATCGGAGGGAGCGCCTCAGCCGGATCACGCAGCTGAAAAAACCACTTGTTAGCACTCTTGCGAAATGAGTGCTAAATTTTCCTTGACTTATCCGCAGCGCGGAATTATACTCGATTTTGTTGGGAGCAGGTCCTGTTTTCCCGACACGAACGGGTGCGCGCCGGAGCGTCGCGGATCCGCGAAAAGGACATAAACGCTTCGGAATGGAGAGTAGACATGGGTAAGCAGGGTAATTTATCAATTGACAGTGAAAATATTTTTCCGATCATCAAAAAGTGGTTGTATTCCGACCATGACATCTTTTACAGAGAACTGATCTCCAACGGCTGCGATGCCGTCACCAAGCTCAAGAAGCTGGACATGATGGGAGAGTATTCCCTTCCCGAAGGGTTCCGTCCCAGGATCGATGTGGTGGTGGACCCGGCGGCAAAGACGATCCAGATCCGGGATAACGGCCTGGGCATGACCGCGGATGAGGTCGAGGAATACATCACCAAGATCGCCTTTTCCGGCGCGACCGATTTCATTGAAAAGTACAAGGATAAGTCCAATTCCGACCAGATCATCGGTCACTTCGGATTAGGCTTTTATTCCGCCTTTATGGTGGCGGATGAGGTGCATATTGACACCCTGAGCTACCGGGAAGGCGCGAAGGCCGTCCACTGGGAGTGCGACGGCGGTACGACCTATTCCATGGAGGATGGGGACCGCACCGAGGTCGGTACCACGGTCACGCTGTTTGTCAATGAGGACTGTCTGGAGTTCTGCAACGAATACAAGGCGCGCGAGGTGGTGAAGAAGTACTGCTCCTTCATGCCGACCGAGATCTATCTGTCGAAGAAGGACACCGACGAGACGCAGATCATCAAGCCGGAGGAGAAGCTGGATTCCGATGTCGTGGTGGAGGAGATCCATCCGACCGTCGAGACGAAGGAGGACGGCACCACCGAGACGAAGGGCGAGGAGAAGCTCAAGATCAAAAAGCGCCCCGAGCTCATCAACGAGACGCATCCCCTCTGGACGAAGAATCCCAGCGAGTGCACGAAGGAGGACTATCTGGCCTTCTACCGCAAGGTGTTCCAGGACTACAAGGAGCCCCTCTTCTGGATCCATCTGAATATGGACTATCCGTTCAACTTAAAGGGCATCCTCTACTTCCCGAAGATCAACATGGAGTACGAGTCCATCGAGGGAACGATCAAGCTGTACAACAACCAGGTCTTCATCGCAGACAATATCAAGGAGGTCATCCCCGAGTTCCTGCTCCTTCTGAAGGGTGTGATCGACTGCCCGGATCTGCCGCTGAACGTATCCCGTTCCGCGCTGCAAAATGACGGCTTTGTCACCAAGATCTCCGAGTACATCACGAAGAAGGTCGCGGATAAGCTCTCCGGCATGTGCAAGACCGAGAAGGAAGAGTACGAGAAGTACTGGGATGACATCTCTCCGTTCATCAAGTACGGTTATCTGCGCGATGAGAAATTCGCGGAGAAGATGAACGATTACATCCTCTTCAAGAACCTCGAGGGCAAATATCTGACCCTGCCCGAGTGCCTCGAGACGAAGCCGATCGATACCGAGGAAGAGACGGAGGACGGCGAAGGAAAGGCCGTAGACGAGAACGGTAACGCAGTGGAAGCGGAAGTGGTGTCGGACGGCGAAGCGCAGGCCGAGAAAGCGGAAGGCGAAGAGGAGAAGAAGGAGAAGACCATCTACTACGTCACCGACGAGCAGCAGCAGAGCCAGTACATTGCCATGTTCAAGGCGGCGAAGATGGATGCGGTGATCCTCAATCACAACATCGACCAGCCCTTCGTGCAGCATCTCGAAGGCAAGAATGAGGGCGTGCGGTTCCTGCGCATTGATGCCGATGTGACCGATTCCATGAAGAGCAAGACCTCCAAGAAGGCACAGGAGGAGCTCGAAGCACAGACCTCCACCGTGAAGGAGATCATGAAGAAGGCCCTCAAGAAGGAAAAGCTTGAGGTGAAGGTCGAGAAGCTCAAGAACAAGAAGATCGCCTCCATGCTGACGCTGTCCGAGGAGACCCGCCGCATGCAGGATATGATGAAGATGTATGCCGCACAGGGCATGAACCTGGGCGATACCTTCGGAAGCGAAGGAGAGACGCTGATCCTCAACGCCAACCACCCGCTGGTGCAGTATGTGGTGACGCATGAGGCGGATAAGAATACGGAGATGATCTGCGAGCAGCTCTATGATCTCGCCCGCATCCAGCAGGCACCGCTATCTCCGGAAGCCATGACGAAATTCATCGTCCGCAGCAATGATATCCTCCTGCTCCTGACGAAGGAAGAAGCATAAGCCGTAAGAAGATCCGGCCCCCGAAACCGTGTGTTTCGGGGGCTTTCTTCTTTTTGCAAAAAATCCCGAAATTCTTTCCACGCGAGGGGGGATATTTGCTATAATGTAAATATCTATGACTATGGGAAGGAACGTTTCATGCGTAAGGTTCTGGAGCACATTCTCGCGGGCGAGTTTACAACTGAAGACAGGGCACTGGACTTTTCCTGCTCCAAGATCGAGATGACCGCGTATCTGGGGCAGACGTGTGAAGGATCCTTTCACGTATATTCGGCGGAAGGAGTTCTGACGGAAGGTTTCATCACCTCCAGCGACATGCGGATGGAGGTGGTCAGCGGAAGCCTCTCCGGGTCGGATTCCGAGATTGTCTACAGGTTTCACAGCGAAGTCTGTCAGGACGGGGACGTAGTCAAGGGAGCGTTCTCCGTCATCAGCAATCTGGGGGAATATTACATCCCCTTTGTGGTGACGGTGGAGCAGTCGGTCCCGGACTCCTCGGTCGGACAGATCCGCAATCTCTTCCATTTTGCCAATCTGGCCAAGAGCAACTGGAAAGAGGCGGTCAGCCTCTTTTATTCGGATGCCTTTTACGGGGTCCTCTCGGGGAATGATGCCCAGTACACGGATGCGTATCGCGCGCTTTCCGCCGTCCCGGGCAATGAGCGGAACATGGAGGAATTTCTCCTCTACATCAACAAAAAGCAGCCGCTTGAGTATCTGTCGCATACACCCGAGATCACGCTGAATCTCAGCAGTACGGACACGGAGCTGAAGGAGCGGGAGATCGAGATCCTGCGCAACGGCTGGGGCTATACCAGCCTCGAGATCCGCTGCGAGGGGGACTTCCTTTTTACGGAGCGGCACAGCTTAAGCGACGATGACTTCCTGGGGAATGTCTGTTATCTTCGCGTATTTATGGATACGGCCCAGCTCGGGTACGGGAGACATTTCGGAAAGGTGATCCTCCTGGGCACTCTTCAGAGGCTCGAGATCCCGGTGGAGCTTCACATCGGCATCACGCAGCCCGGCAAGGGCGCGGAGCGCATCCGCAAGCAGATCGGCTGCAGGATCCTCGAGCAGTATCTGCAGCTGCGTCTGAAGCAGATCACGACCAAGGTCTGGATGACCCAGACGGGACGGCTCGTGGAGCAGCTCGCTGATCTTGACGAGAAGGACATGGTAGCAAAGCTCTATCAGGCCCAGCTCCTGATCACGGACGGCCGCTCCAACGAGGCCGGATGGATTCTGGACCAGACGGCGGATCTGCTCGAGGCGGCACAGCGCAGCGTCGAGATGCCGCAGCAGGAGCTTGATTTTATCTTCTGTTATCACAGCTATCTGACCACGCTCGTCCGCTCGGAGGAAGAATACGCGGCGGAGGAGGCCCGGCGGGTGGAGCAGGTCTTCCGCAAGGGCGGGAGAGACTGGCGCATCGGCTGGCTGCTCTTTTATCTTCCGACGCAGTACAGCACCAATCTGGTGGAAAAATGGCGTCTGATGGAGACGCTCTTCGCGGAGGGGTGCCGCAGTCCCATCCTCTACATGGAGGGACTGCTTGCGCTGAACCAGAATCCGCTGGTGGTGCGCAAGGTGTCCGGCTTTGCCACGCAGGTGCTGCTTTTCGGCGCGCGGCGCGGGGTGCTCCGCCAGGAGTCCCTCGAGCAGGTGCTCTTCCTGTTTGAAAAGGAGAAAACCTATCAGCCGCTGCTTCTGAAGGCGATGATCTATCTCTACGGAGATTTCAAGGACAAGCGCCTTTTGCAGGAGATCTGCGGACAGCTGATCAAGGGGCGCAGACGGGACCGGACGGCCCGTGTCTGGTACCGGCTCGGGGCCGAGCAGCAGCTCAAGATCCCCGGACTCTATGAGTATTACATGTATTCCCTGGATCTGGAGGAGCAGGAGGAGATCCCGAAAAATGTACTCCTGTATTTTTCCTATGCCAATCAGCTCGATGCGGAGCATCTGGCTTACTTTTACCATTATCTGATCCGCAACCGGAGAGAGCAGGCGGATCTTCTGAAGGGCTGCCGCGAGGCGATGGAGCGCTTTGCGGTGGAGCAGATCCGCGCCCGCAGGATTGACCGGCATCTGGCGGCGATCTATGACGAGGTGCTGCTTCCGGCGCATTTGGAGCGCGGGATCGCGCAGAATCTGGCGGATCTTCTGTACGCGAACTGGATGACCATGGACCGGAACATCTGCAGGCGGGTGTACATCTACCAGTCCGGCTTTTGTGAGCCGTGGAGATATGACCTGGAGTGCGGAGAGGGCTGGGTCAGCATCTATGGGAACGATTACCTGGTGGTGCTGGAGGATACCGAGGGAAACCGGTATCTCAAATCCATCGATTACACGCTGGAGAAGCTGATGCTGAGCGGACGCTTTCTGAAGGCCGTGGCGGAGCAGGTATGGGACAATCCGCGCCTGAACTTCCTGCTGTGCATGGACGACCGGAGCGAGACGGATGTCACCTCGGAGAATGTCAGCCGCTTCCAGTTCCTCGCCGAATTCCCCGGCCTGGAGCGCCGGCTGCGGAGGGATATGGCCTTCCGCGCGCTGGATTATTACCGGGAGGCGGAGGAGGACAAGCAGGTGGAGATCTCTCTGCGCAAGCTGGACAAGACCGACATGCGCGCGGAAGAGAAGAACCGCTACTTTCAGTTCCTGTGCTTCCGCGATGACCCCCGGGAGGCCATGGATTTTCTCGGAGAAAATACGCCCTATTTCGCGGACCTGCCCCTGCTAGGGCGCGTGCTGGACCGTGTGCTTTCCTCCGAAATGCAGCCGAATGCGCTGCAGCAGAGAGTCCTTTATTTCGGATCGCTCCATCTTATGAACCGAGGCAAAGCGGACGCCCTGACCATGGAATATCTGATGGCAAGGTATCAGAGCCAGTCCAGGGATCTGCGCGATGCGTGGAAGGCGGCGCAGCAGCTGCAGCTGGACACAAAGGTGCTCGAGCGCAGACTTCTGGTCCAGATGCTCTATTCCGGCGCCTTTGTCGGTGAGCGCGAGACGATCTTTCAGAGTTACGTGGAGCACGGCGGAGACGAGGATGTGATCCTCGCCTTCCTGCTGCAGAGCGCACATGATTATTTTGTAAGTGACAAGGTTGTCAGTGAATTTGTTTTCCGGGAGCTGGAAAAGCGGGTTTACGAGCAGTACTTCGGAAAGCAGGAGACGCAGGGAGGACGCAGGATCCCGCAGGTGGCGGAATTTGCGCTGCTTAAGTTCTTTGCCGAATATCCCAAGGCGCTCCGGGAGGAGAGCCGGCAGCTGGTACTCGGGCTCCTGGACCGCATGATGGAGCAGCGGATCCACCTCGGTTTTTTCCGGGAGTATCTGTCCGATCTGCATTTCCCGGATGAAAAGCAGAGGGAGCGCCTCGAGCAGATCCTCGATGAGCTCTCGGACAAGACGATCATCGACTACCATGCACGGAGCGGCAACGCTGCCAAGATCCATTACATCATCTTCAACGAGAGCGCGGACACACAGGCTTATCAGGAAGAGTACATGCAGGATGTGTGCGACGGCGTATGCTTCAAGGAATTCGTGCTTTTCTTCGGGGAGAGCCTTCAGTATTACATCACCGAGGAGCAAGACGGCAAGATGGAGCTGACCACCAGCGGGAATCTTCAGAAGAGCGATATCACCGGGGAGGCCGGCGACGGAAAATACGATCTGATCAACGATCTTCTGATCAGTCTGACGCTGCAGGATTATGGGACGTTTGACCAGCTTCTGACGGAGTACAGACACAGAGAATTTCTGAACCGGGAACTGTTCCGGCTGCAATAGGAGAAGAGTCATGCTGAAAATTCCCGGAGCCTTTGGAAATGGGAACAATCGATATATTGCGGGCTTTGATCTGGGGGATGATTCGAGCAGTATCAGCTACATGCTCGGGGACGGCCAGATGGAGACGATTTCCGCCGTACTCGGGGAGGAACAGTTTTCCATTCCTACCGTTCTGTGCAAGCGCGAGGGCGCGGGTCAGTGGTTTTTCGGAAGAGAAGCGGTGGCCTTTGCGGAAGCGGGACAGGGCATTCTGGTGGATCATCTGCTGTCGAAGGCGCTGGCCGGAGAGCCTGTGCTCGTGGACGGCAACCGCTACCAGCCGGTGTCGCTGCTGGCGCTTTTCATGCGCCGGGCGCTGAGCCTGTTAAATCCGGTCGGCTCGCTGGATCATATCGTGGCCATCCTTTTCACGGTGGACCAGCTTACGCACGAGTGCAAGGAGATGCTGCAGGAGGCGGTTTCGATCCTGAAGCTGAAGACGGACCGGATCTATTTTCAGAGCTATACGGAGAGCTTTTATCATTACATGATCGGGCAGCCGGAGGAGCTCTGGATCGGCGGAAGCCTTCTGATGGACTACCGCGAGGACAAAATCCGCATTTTCCGGATGGAGACCAATCCGAACACCTCGCCGGTGGTGGTCTTTATCGACGAGGCGGAGGTGCCCTTCCCGGGGCTTCCGAGGACGAATGTCCCGGATGAAGCGCATGAGCTGGCACAGCTCGACCAGGCCTTCCTGAATCTGTGTCGGGAGGAGCTGACCGCGCGCCAGCCGACGAGCGTCTTCCTGATCGGAAGCAGGTTCTCGGACACCTGGATGAAGCAGTCCAGGACCTTCCTCGTGACGGGCTTTCGCGTGTTCCGCGGTAACAATCTCTACAGCAAGGGCGCCGTACTGGGGCTTCGGAACCGCATGCGCCAGACGGAAGAGGCCAGGGCGCATGTCTTTCTGGGCAATGAAAAGCTCAGCTCCAACGTGGGCATGAAGATCCTGCGTCAGGGGGAGGAGATCTATTTTGCGCTGCTCGACGCCGGGGTGAACTGGTTTGAAGCCGAGAGCACATTTGATTTTTACCTGCGGGACGGAAATACGATCGATTTTATCGTCACGGGTCTGATCCGCGGGGGTACCAGGATCGCGCGCATGACGCTGGAGGATTTCTCCGGGAAGCTTTCGAGGCTGCGGGCGCATCTGTATCTGACGGACGAGCATCACATGGTGATCGAGGTCACGGATCTCGGGCTCGGAAATCTGGCGGAGAAAACAGGAAAAACCTGGACAGAAAACTTGGAGCTTGCCTGAATGCGTATCTGTATCAGTATCGGGGAATACACGACAAATGCATATGTGGTGCCAGGAATCGAGCTGCCCGCGTGCTGCATCGAGGAGCTCTGTTATCTGATCCGTGAAAATGCGGTGCTGCTCGATCAGGAGTTCATGTCCAAGGCACTGGTTGACTGGATCCGCCTCGAGTGCGCGCTGCCCGGACTGGCGGACGCGCTGCTTCCGATGGTGCAAAAGAGCGGAACCCTCAGCGGATTTGCGGGAACCATTCTGGAGTATGTCGGGCTCTACGACGAGGAGGAGATCCGGGAGACGATCCGCGTGCTGCAGAGCGGCGCAGGCCTGTCGGGCATCGAGAAGCACAAGCAGCAGATGGATTCGCTGGTCCGGTCGAAGAAGTACCGTCTGGCGATCCGCGGGTATCAGTCGCTGATCCGTAAGTGGGAAGAGATCCGCACGAACGATGAATCCCAGCTTCCCGCGATCCATGTGCTCGCCGGGATGTACCACAACATGGGAGTGGCCTACGCCGGCCTGATGAATTATCACATGGCTGCGGAAGCCTTTCACCGGGCGGGGGCCATCGAGGAGGAGGAAAAGGACCATCAGATGGCCTATCTGGCCGCGAAGCGTCTGGAACTGTCCGATTCCGAGTACGTGGCGCTGGCGGCGGATCATCTGGGGCAGTTCCGCAATTCCCTGGTGCTGGAGAAGACGATGGATGCCCTGAACAAGACCTGGGAAGCTCAGCCGGAGTACGAACGGCTGATGGAGCGGCACAATCTGGCCGGCGCGGAATCCGAGAGCTATTTTGAAGAGAATGAGCGCATCGTGGCCGGACTGATGGAAAGCTATCGCGAATCAGTAGGAGACTGATCGCCTGTGGACGGATCCAAGCGCATGCGCAGAGGGAAAAGCATGGGATTCTGGAAATATTTATTCAAGAGAGCGCGGCAGCCCGAACCGGAGAACGATGACTGGGAAGAGGTGACCATCAGTCACCGCTCGGTGGACTTTCATGACCAGGAGCAGCGCAGCCGCTATATCACCAACTGTCTGGAGCAGATGGCGGAGGCGTCCCACGAGGCGGAGCTCCTTCAGGGCGAGTACAATACCGTCACCTCTTACCTGACTGATATCGAGGAGATCGAGGCACTTCCGGATCTGCAGAAGTCGGAGCTGGAGAGCGCGGCCAGACAGCTGGTCGGCCTCGAGTCGGAGATGCAGCGCTTTCAGGAGCGCAAGAACCGGCTGACCGACGCGGAATTCTATTCCATCCGCCGGCAGGAGGACGAGATCGAGGAGGGCATCGCCAAGCTGCGGGAGAATGAGGAGGCGGCGGTCCGCATCAAGAAGGATCTGCGCAGACTCGACGCAGAGCGCCACGCCTGCAGCTACCGGCGGGAGGAGCTGGAGGGCCAGATGAACAATGCCCGCGGGATGGTGACCATTTTCCTGACCGCGTTTGCGGCGCTGATGGTGCTGCTGCTGGTTTTGCAGTTCGGCATGCAGATGAACGTGTTCGTCGGGTATCTGCTGGCCTTCGGTGCCCTGGCGGCCGCGATGACCGTGGTCTATGTAAAATATACCGATGCGGAGAAGGAGCTCCAAAAGGTGACCCGGGAGTCGGGGAAGCTCATCTCGCTGCAGAATACGGTCAAGATCCGCTATGTCAACAATCGAAAGCTTCTGGAGTATCTCTACCTGAAATACAATGTCTCCAGCGGGGAGAAGCTGGAGAAAATGTGGAAGGTCTATCTGCAGGAGCGGGAGGAGCGCAGGCAGTACACGGAGGCCCAGGCCAAGGCGGACTACTACCAGAAGCAGCTCATCACGCTGCTCGTCGGATATCATGTGCGGACGCCGGAGCGCTGGCTGCACCAGGTGCAGGCGATCCTGGACCGGCGCGAGATGGTGGAGATCCGGCATGGACTGATCCTGCGGCGGCAGTCCCTGCGGGAGCAGATGGAATACAATAAAAAGCTGGCGACCGAGGCCAGCGAGGAAGTCAAGGCGGTGGCCCGGGAATATCCCATGTATGCGAGGGAGATCCTTGAGATGACCAATGCCTATGAAAAAGCAACCTAAAAAAAGGGTGCAATTTGCAGATTATTTACCGAATTTGATGATTGTTTTTTCGCATGGGACAGGGTAAAGTTGTACTGTTGGTAAAAACAGGACGTTTCCATTTGAGATAAGAGGAGAAGATCATGACGGAAATGAAGCCCGTAAAAGAAGGAAAAGTACGTGAGATCTATGATAACGGCGACACCCTGATCATGGTGGCCACCGACCGCATCAGCTGCTTTGATGTCATTCTGAACAACACCGTGACAGGCAAGGGAAAGGTGCTTACCCAGATTTCCAGATTCTGGTTTGAGATGACCGGCGATATCGTGAAAAATCACATGGTTTCCACCGATGTGAAGGATATGCCGGAATACTTCAGGAGCAGCGCTTTTGAGGGACGCAGCATGATGTGCCGGAAGCTGACCATGCTTCCCATCGAGTGCATTGTGCGCGGCTATATCACCGGCAGCGGCTGGGCGAGCTATCAGAAGGACGGCAAGGTCTGCGGCATCACGCTTCCGGCGGGCCTGAAGGAGTCCGACAAGCTGCCTGAGCCCATCTACACCCCTTCCACAAAGGCGGAGATCGGCGATCATGATGAAAATATCTCTTTTGAGCAGAGCATCGTGGTCCTGGAGAAGGAATTCCCGGGCAAGGGAGAGGCGTACGCAACCAAACTGCGCGACCTCACCATCGCGCTGTACAAAAAATGCGCGGATTACGCGCGGAGCAAGGGCATCATCATTGCGGATACCAAGTTCGAGTTCGGGCTGGACGAGAACGGCCAGATCGTGCTCGGCGACGAGATGCTCACCCCCGACAGCTCTCGTTTCTGGCCGCTGGAAGGGTACGAGGCAGGCAAGAGCCAGCCTTCCTTTGACAAGCAGTTTGCACGCGACTGGCTGAAGAGCCATGAGGATCATAACTGGACGCTTCCGCAGGAGATCGTGGACAAGACGATCGACAAATACCTGCAGGCCTATCGTCTGCTTACCGGCAAGGAGCTGGAGCAGTAAGCAAAGCACCCGAAAATAGAGAGAAAATTACGGCAGAGAGACTTGATGACGATATGTCAATAAACGTTTCCCTGCCGAAATCATGCAAAAGACAAGGAGAAGCACATGCCCACAGATCGTTATACCAGTCCCCTTTCCGAGCGGTATGCGAGCCCGGAGATGCAGTATATTTTCTCCCAGGATATGAAGTTCCGCACCTGGAGAAAGCTCTGGATCGCACTCGCGGAGACCGAGATGGAGCTTGGCCTGTCCAGAGACGGTCAGCCCACCATCACGCAGGAGCAGATCGACGAGCTCAAAAGCCATGCCGAGGACATCAATTACGAGGTAGCCAGGGAGCGCGAGAAGCTGGTGCGCCATGACGTCATGAGTCATGTGTATGCATACGGACAGCAGTGCCCGAAGGCGGCCGGCATCATTCACCTCGGTGCCACCTCCTGCTACGTCGGGGACAATACCGACATCATCATCATGCGGGAAGCGCTGCGCCTGGTGCGCAGAAAGCTCCTGAATGTCATGAAGGAACTTGCGGATTTTGCGGATCGCTACAAGGCTCAGCCGACGCTGGCCTTCACGCATTTCCAGCCCGCACAGCCCACGACCGTCGGAAAGCGCGCGACACTCTGGCTGCAGGAGTTCCAGATGGATCTCGAGGATCTCGATTATGTGCTGGGGAGCTTAAAGCTGCTCGGCTCCAAGGGAACCACCGGAACACAGGCTTCCTTCCTGGAGCTCTTCGGCGGAGATCATGCGACGGTGGAGAAGATCGATCCCATGATCGCGCGGAAGATGGGCTTTGAAGCCTGCTATCCCGTCTCCGGACAGACCTATTCGCGCAAGGTGGATACCCGGGTGGCCAATATCCTCGCAGGGATCGCGGCCTCCGCTCACAAGATGAGCAATGATATCCGCCTGCTGCAGCATCTGAAGGAAGTGGAGGAGCCCTTTGAGAAGAATCAGATCGGTTCTTCCGCCATGGCTTACAAGCGAAATCCCATGCGCAGCGAGCGCATTGCCTCTCTGGCGCGCTATGTGATGGTGGATGCGCTGAATCCGGCGATCACCTCCGCCGTGCAGTGGTTTGAGCGCACGCTGGACGATTCCGCCAACAAGCGCCTTTCGATCCCCGAGGGATTCCTCGCGACGGACGGTATCCTGGATCTGTGCCTGAATGTGGTGGACGGCCTGGTCGTCTATCCGAAGGTCATCGAGAAGCATTTCATGGCGGAGATCCCCTTCATGGCGACCGAGAACATCATGATGGACGCCGTGAAAAAGGGCGGCAACCGCCAGGAGCTGCATGAGCGGATCCGGACGCTCTCCATGGAAGCCGGACGTAATGTCAAGGTGGAAGGCAAGGAGAACAATCTGCTCGATCTCATCGCGGCCGATCCTGCGTTCGGTCTGACGATCGAGGAGATGCGCAAGACCCTGGTCCCTTCGAATTACGTGGGACGTGCGCCGGAGCAGGTGGAAAGCTATCTGAATAGTGTGATCCGCCCGATCCTGAAGGAAAATGAGGACCAGCTCGGTATGAAAGCCGAGATCAATGTATAAAAAAGTAAAGGAGATTCCACATGGTTAAAGCAGTTGTAGGAGCTAACTGGGGGGATGAAGGCAAGGGCAAGATCACCGATATGATGGCCGAGAAGGCGGATATCGTCATCCGTTTTCAGGGCGGTGCCAATGCCGGTCACACCATCGTGAACAATTACGGCAAATTCGCTCTGCACACCCTGCCCTCCGGCGTCTTTTATTCCCATACGACCAGCATCATCGGCAACGGTGTGGCACTGAATATCCCGCTGCTGGTCAAGGAGATCGCCTCCCTCGTGGAGCGCGGTGTCCCCAAGCCGAAGATTCTGGTGTCCGACCGCGCGCAGATCGTGATGCCTTACCACATCCTCTTTGACCAGTATGAGGAGGAGCGGCTCGGCGGCAAGGCCTTCGGATCCACCAAGTCCGGTATCGCGCCCTTCTATTCCGACAAATATGCCAAGATCGGCTTCCAGGTCAATGAGCTCTTCGACGAGGCGCTTCTCAAGGAGAAGGTGCGCCGCGTCTTGGAGACCAAGAATGTCCTGGTGGAGCATCTCTATCACAAGCCTCCCATCGATGAGAACGAGCTGCTTGCAACCCTGCATGAATACCGTGACCAGATCGCGGAATATGTGACGGATGTGTCGGCATTTCTGGATAAGGCCCTGAAGGAGGGCAAGACGATCCTCCTCGAGGGACAGCTCGGAACCCTGAAGGATCCGGACCACGGCATTTACCCCATGGTGACCTCCTCGTCCACGCTGGCCGGATTCGGTGCGGTCGGTGCGGGACTGCCTCCCTATGAGATCAAAGAGATCGTGACCGTCTGCAAGGCTTATTCCTCCGCAGTCGGAGCGGGTGCTTTTGTATCCGAGATCTTCGGCGATGAGGCGGACGAGCTGCGCCGCAGAGGCGGCGACGGCGGTGAGTACGGCGCTACGACCGGACGCCCCCGCAGAATGGGCTGGTTTGACTGTGTGGCTTCCAAGTACGGCTGCAGACTGCAGGGCACGACCGATGTGGCGTTCACGGTGCTCGATGTCCTCGGCTATCTCGATGAGATCCCCGTCTGTGTCGGCTATGAGATCGACGGCGAAGTGACCACCGATTTCCCTGTGACGTCGAAGCTCGAGAAGGCAAAGCCGGTCCTGAAGACGCTGCCCGGCTGGAAGACCGAGATCCGCGGCATCCGCAGGTTCGAGGATCTGCCGGAGAACTGCCGCAAATACGTGGAGTTCATCGAGGAGCAGATCGGTTATCCCATCACGATGGTCAGCAACGGCCCCGGAAGAGATGACATCATCTACCGCGAGTCTCCCCTCAAAAAATAAGATCAGGAATAAAAGAAACGAATGATTAAGAACATTGTTTTTGATATCGGCAATGTCCTTGCGAATTTCCGCTGGAAGGAATTCATGCAGGACAAGGGCTTCGATGAAGCCATGATTCAGAGGATTGCCAGAGCGTCGGTCATGAATCCCGCCTGGGATGAATTCGACCGGGGCGAATGGTCGGAGGAGCGGACGATGGCTGCCTTTGTGGCAGCGGATCCCGGCATCGAAGCCGAGCTCCATCAGGCCTATGACAATATCCGCGAGATGGTGACACCGAGAGATTTTGCGATCCCCTGGATCCGGGATCTGAAGAAGAGAGGATTTCATGTGTACTGCCTCTCGAATTTCTCCAAAAAGGCGTACGACGAATGTCGCCACGCACTTGGATTCCTGGGCGAGCTCGACGGCGGGATCCTTTCCTACCGCGAGCTGATCGTCAAGCCCAATCCGGCGATCTATCAGCTCCTGCTCGATC
>JAFYEE010000078.1 GCA_017544405.1 Lachnospiraceae bacterium | reverse complement strand
TGCGCTGATCACGCTGGATGAGGAGGATATCGAGGAGACCTATGAGGTCGAGAAAAATATCAATTTCCTGAATCATTCGATCACGGCGTATCTGGTCAAGATCAACCAGTCCCCGCTTCCGATCGACGACCTGAAGAGCATCGGCGCGCTTTTCCATGTGGTAAATGACATCGAACGCATCGGTGATCACGCGGAAAATATGGCGGATGCCGCTCGTCAGCGCAAGGAGAACGGTGCCAGCTTCAGCAAGCAGGCCCAGAAGGAGCTCGGCGAGATGCTGGACATGGTCAACACGATCATTCAGTACGCGGTGGAGATCTTTGCGACCAGCAACGAGCGCCATTTGAAGGACGTCGAGGAGCTCGAGGAGCGCATCGATGCAAAGGAACGCGAGCTCCAGGAGAAGCACATCGAGCGTCTGACCCGCGGGGAGTGTACGCCCGAGGCGGGCATGATCTTCTCGGATGTGGTCACCGGACTCGAGCGTGTGGCGGACCATGCGACCAATATCGCGTTTGCCACGATCGAGGACGAGGACGGCAAGCAGCGGATGCACTGAGCGGAAATGTAACCGCTTGCAAGGGGCTGTGCGCCCGCATTCCAAACCTCGCGAACCCGCATGGGGACGGAGTTTTGCCGGGGTTGACAAGGGGTATGTCTTCTTATATAATATATTTGTAATATTTTTGTAACAAACCCTGTTTTCTTTGTATTTCAGGGGACGGGGAACCGATATCCGTGGGGGACGATATGGTGAGATCAGATTTTGTACTGAAAACGATTACAGGAGTCCTGCTTACCGCAGGACTTGTATTTGCAGACGCTTCCTATGCCAAGGCGGATACTGCCAGCTCCATCATCGGTGGGGCGGGAGTCTCCGCAGTTACGGAATCCCGGGAACTGACCGAGGATGAGCTCATTGCTCTGGCGGAAGGCTCCGAGGGATCTTTTTATGGCTATACCAATATCGGGATCTGCAATGTGTCCGAGGGTAACCTGAACGTGCGGGCGGCCGGTGCCTCCGATGCGCAGATGCTCGGGAAGCTTCCGCGGAACGCAGCCTGCGAGATCCACTATGTGGATGAGAACGGCTGGGCACAGATCACGTCCGGCGAAGTCAACGGCTGGGTCAATTCGGAATATCTGCTTACGGGCGCGGAGGCGAGAGTCCGGGCGCATGAGCTGGTGCGTACCGTTGCGCTGGTCCAGACGGACGGCCTGAACGTACGCGAGGAGCCCAGCACCGATTCTGCGATCCTGACCCAGATGCTGAAAGGGCAGGAGCTGGAGTTCGTTCAGATCCTGGACAACGGCTGGATTGAGGTGACGATCGATGCCGATACCGCCTATGTCTCCGGTGATTATGTCGAGATCACCGATATCCTTGACACGGCGATCACCATGAGTGAGCTGCTGTACGGTCAGGGCATCTCCGATACGAGAGTCAATATCTGCGAATATGCGAAGCAGTTCGTCGGTAACCCCTATGTATGGGGCGGCACCAGCCTGACGAAGGGCGCCGACTGTTCCGGATTTGTCATGCAGATCTTCAAGAAGTACGGCTACAAGCTGAGCCATTCCTCCAGAGCGCAGGCGAATGAGGGAACCAAGATCAAGTTCTCCCAGATCAAGCCCGGCGACCTGGTATTCTACGGCAACGGACGCGGCACCATCAATCATGTGGCCATTTACCTCGGCAACGGCCAGGTAATCTCCGCATCCAGCCCGAAGACCGGAATCCGTATCAGCCCTTACAATTACCGTACGCCTCTGAAGTATGTAAATGTCATCGGAGATTGATCCGAAAACTGTTTACATTCCATGCTTCATGTGTTATAGTACACTTTGTGTGTTGTGCGGACACTCGGAGATCGGCTTCTCCGGCCATCGCTTAGTGTCTCGTGAAAAATAGAAATCCGGAGCGGACACACGGCCCGGACAAAAGAAGCGCGTAAAGCGCACAGGAGGATAATATGATTTCCAAAGAGAAGAAGACCGCCATCATGAACGAGTATGCAAGAACCCCCGGTGACACCGGTTCACCCGAGGTACAGGTTGCAGTGCTCACCGCGAGAATTCAGGAGCTGACCGATCATCTGAAGGACAACCCGAAGGATCATCACTCCCGCCGCGGCATGCTTAAGATGATCGGTCAGAGACGTGGCCTGCTGGATTATCTTAAGGCAAAGGATATCGAGAGATACCGTGCCCTGATCGAGAAGCTGGGCCTGAGAAAGTAATCATCATTTGCCTTTACCAAAGAGAATGGGAAAGTATGCCATACGCGTATTTTTTCATTCTTTTTGCGTAATGAGCCATACAACGGTAACCCGGAACAGAAAGCAAAACCGAGACCGCTGAAAAGCAGATGAGCACAGGTTCGCCTGTTTTTCAGTAGTTTCGGTGCCTTCTGTTCCCTGATATAATTTCAGCCGCAAGGCTAAAGGAGGAACTATGGCATACAGGACCTATGAACTGGAACTGGCCGGCAGAACCCTGAAGGTCGACATCGATCGCGTGGGTAAGCAGGCAAATGGCTGCGCGTTCATGCACTACGGTGACACCACCGTTCTGTGTACCGCAACCGCATCGGAAAAGCCTCGTGACGGGATCGATTTCTTCCCTCTGAGCGTTGAGTACGAGGAGAAGATGTACTCTGTGGGTAAGATCCCCGGAGGATTCAACAAGAGAGAGGGAAAGGCAAGCGAGAATGCGGTTCTGACCAGCCGTGTCATCGATCGCCCCATGCGCCCTCTGTTCCCCAAGGACTATCGCAACGATGTCACCCTGGACTGCATGGTGATGAGCGTCGACCCGAATACCCGCCCCGAGCTGGTAGCTATGCTGGGTGCAGCCATCTCCACCTGCATTTCCGATATTCCCTTTGACGGCCCCTGTGCCATGACCCAGATGGGTATGGTAAACGGCGAGTTCATCGTGAACCCCAACCAGGAGCAGTGGGCAAAGGGCGACCTGAAGCTGACGGTTGCTTCCACCCGTGAGAAGGTCATCATGATCGAGGCCGGTGCCAACATCATCCCCGAAGCGAAGATGATCGAAGCCATCTACAAGTGCCACGAGGTCAACCAGACCATCATCGCATTCATCGACCGGATCGTTGCAGAGTGCGGCAAGAAGAAGCACGAGTACACCAGCTGTGCGGTTCCCGCAGAGCTGTTCGAGGAGATCAAGAAGATCGTTCCTCCCGCCGAGATGGAGACCGCTGTCTTCACCGACGCGAAGCAGGTACGCGAGGAGAACATCCGCAACATCACCGCAAAGCTGGAAGAGGCATTTGCGGACAACGAGGAGTATCTTGCAGTGCTGGGTGAGGCAATCTACCAGTACGAGAAGAAGACGGTCCGCAAGATGATCCTGAAGGATCACAAGCGTCCCGACGGTCGTGAGATCACCCAGATCCGTCCTCTGTCTGCAGAGGTTGATATCATCCCCCGTGTGCATGGTTCCTCCATGTTCACCCGTGGACAGACCCAGATCTGTGATGTCGTCACCCTGGCACCTCTTTCCGAGGCGCAGAAGGTGGACGGCCTGGATCCCAACGTCACCGAGAAGAGATACATCCATCATTACAATTTCCCTTCCTACTCTGTAGGAGAGACCAAGCCCAGCCGCGGACCCGGACGTCGTGAGATCACCCAGATCCGTCCTCTCGCTGCAGAAGTTGATATCATTCCCAGAGTACATGGTTCATCCATGTTCACCCGTGGACAGACTCAGATCTGTGACGTTGTTACCCTTGCTCCCCTTTCTGAGATGCAGAAGGTTGACGGACTTGATGACAATGTTACCGAGAAGAGATACATTCATCACTACAATTTCCCTTCATACTCCGTTGGTGAGACAAAGCCCAGCCGCGGACCGGGACGTCGTGAGATCGGACACGGAGCTCTTGCAGAGCGTGCCCTTAT
>JAFYEE010000077.1 GCA_017544405.1 Lachnospiraceae bacterium | reverse complement strand
GATGATGATCGTCCAGACGATCTGCGAGGATGAAAAATAGGGTGCCAGCAGCCTGCTTGCACCCAGCTCGACGGCCATCACGGACACGCCGCTGAAAAACTCCGTCAGATACAGATAGAGTTTATTGTTTAGGATTTTTGCCTCTTTCATGATTATGGTACTTCTCCTGATTCTATGGATTTTCCGCGCATATCATCCGGCCCTGCGGAAAAATGCTGTCAGTTCGTTTCGGTGCTGCTTTCTGCGTCTCTGCTTTCTGCATCGCTGCCTTCAGCCACAGAGCTTTTGTCCGTGGTCCCGGGCGTCACCGTCCCGCCATTTTCCGGGAAATCTTCCTGCGCATCGGGCGCGACCGGAACGGGATCCGGCGTCCGCTTCACATGGTTCCCCACGATCTCCGACACATCACTGATGGTAACAAAAGCCGATTCGTCCGCGTCGCGAATGATCCGTCGTACCGTGTGCAGCTCCACACGCGTCACGACGCAGTACAGCACCGCCTTTGCCCCGGTGATATGCCCCTGCCCCTGGATCCGCGTGCAGGTGCGCCCGATCTGACGATAAATAGCATCTGCAATTTTATCTCCGTCGTTGGAGATGATCATCACGGATTTGGCCTGTTCCAGCCCTTCCTCCACCATATCGATGACCTTGAAGGAGACAAAATAGGTCAAAAGCGAATACATCGCACGGTCCCATCCGAAGAGAAAGCCCGCCGTCCCGTAGATCAGGATATTGAACAGGAAGATGATCTGGCCGGTGGACAGATGCGTCTTCTTGCTGATGAGGAGCGCCACCGTCTCCGTCCCGTCCAGACACCCGCCGCCTCTGAGCACAAGTCCGACCCCTGCGCCGAGCAGGACACCGCCGAAGACCACCGCCAGGAGCGGCTCCGCCGTTGCATTGTGCATTTTCTCGAAAATCCCCAGCGTAGCCGAGAAAAGCGCCATCGCATAGACTGCGGAAAGCAGGAATCTGGTACCGATATTCTTTAGTCCCAGCACAAGGAACGGAACATTCAGAAGAAACGTGAGAAGTCCCAACGGCCACCTGGTCAGCTGCGCGATGATCATGCTCACGCCCACGATCCCACCGTCCAGAATGGTCACGGGAACCAGGAATTCCTCGATGGAAAAGGCCGCCAGAAGCGCCCCGAAGGTCAGGCACAAAAACGGCAGTACATTCGATTTGAAAAAAGGAAGTAATTTGCTCATGTCCCTATTATATGGGCATGGGCGGAAAAGGTCAAAACTCTCTGCATTTTTCGGTTGACAAATATATCGCACTGCGATACTATGTGTATATCGAAGTGCGATATATCGCAGCGCAACATAAGGAGATCTCTATGGACGCACATATCAAAAAAGTCTATGTCCCTATGACGGAAACCGGATTTTACATCCTGCTCTGTCTGCAGAAACCGAATCACGGATACGGAATCGTACAGACGGTCCGGGAGCTGACGGACGGAAAAATCGTTCTGGCTCCGGGAACGATGTACGGAAGCCTGTCCAAAATGGAGAAGGACGGGCTCATCGAATTTGTCCGCGAGGAAGAAAAACGAAAAATCTATACCATCACCGGGCTGGGGAAGGAAGTCCTGCGCATCGAGATGGAGCGGATCGAACGGCTCTACCGAAACATGAAGGAGATGAAAGAATGAAAAACACGAAAACGGTATTTAAATATTTTACCATCCCACAGTACCGGCAGGAGGAGGATTACTTAAGCGCCATGAACGAAAAAGGGTGGCAGTTTACACGTGCCACCTTTCCGGGACTGTATCATTTTGTGAAAAGTGAGCCGGAGCAGGTCTCCTACCGGCTGGATTACAACAAGGAAGGCCTCCGCCACAAGGACGAATATGTCCGGATGTTCTCCGACTGCGGATGGGATTATCTCTGCGATTTCGGCGGCTACACCTATTTTCGCAAGGTCGGAAAAGCGGGCGAAGAGCGGGAGGAAATCTTCTGTGACGATGCATCGAGACTGGAGATGATGAACCGCGTCTTCCGCGGCCGGATCATCCCTCTGATTCTGATCTTCGTGCTGGCGCTCCTTCCGCAGCTCCTCCTGCACACGCTCGGGTATGGCGGTAGCTATGTACCGCAGCGCATTCTGGCGATCCTGTTCGTGATCCTGGCAGCCGTTTATCTCGCTTTCTTTGCCGTAACCGCAGTGAATTTCTGCAGCTTTGAGCAGAAGGTCACCGGCGACAGCACGAGAACACGGTTAAAATATACCGGCATCTTTGCTCTGATTGTCGCTATGATCGCCGTGGTTTGCTTCTCCTTCGGACTCTCCAACCACTCCGTCTACGATCTGAAGGAATACGCCGACGGCTTCTTTTTGGAGGCGACGCGGCTCAATACCGGCATCGAAAAGGAATATGACCTGGCGGAAGGCGATGTGGCAGCCCTGAATATCAATGCGCTTGAGAAGGGCTATTTCTATCTGAGCATTGCAGAAGAAGGCAAGGATCCCGTTTTCTTCGGAGATTTCTACATGACCGGCGAAAATGAAGTCACGATCCGGGAACCCGGCCACTACATCATTCAGGTAAAAGGAAAGCAGGCCAGCGGTGAAGTAGAGCTCATCATCCGATAAAGCCCCTTTTCGCCACGGCCTGCCGGTACGGTCTTACTGGCGCGCGCCCTGCAAAAGCGCCTCGACATGCGCCCGGTTCTGGTAGAGTGTGCAGCCGCCGGCGTGGTCATCGATCAGTGTCCCGTCCTCCCGCAGCGTCTGAAAGAGACGTGAGTGCATCGCGTCCTTCAGCGAGGTGTCGCGCACATTGATATCGGAATAAGGAGAGAACGGGCAAGGCTCCGCTCCGCCATGCGCATTGATGTGGAAAAATCCGCGTCCGGCCGCCACACAGCCGCCGCTGCTCTTCTCGTCTCCGGGGAAAGAGATAAAGACCATCTCGGGCATCTCGCCGCGCAGGCGCCGGATCTCCCCGGCCATATACTCGCGCTCTGCCTCTCCGGGCGCCAGATGGGAGCTTTCCTCGGTCACGGGCACAAATTCCACATAGATCACCGCCTTGCAGCCCAGGCCCGCCAGATTCTCCAGGAACTGCGCGGAGTAGACTTCCTTCATATTTTCCGTCGTCACCGTGACGGAGGTGCCGAAGATCAGACCGCGTTCCTGCATTCTGCCCATCGCATCGAGGACCTTATCGTACACGCCCGCGCCCCTGCGCTCGTCCGTCGCTTTTCCGATCCCCTCCAGACTGAAGATCGGGATCAGATTGCGGTGCTTGTCCAGCAGATCCAGGTATTTATCGCCGAACATGGTTCCGTTGGTAAAAAGCGGGAACAGAATGCTCGGGTGTCCGGTCGCCTTCTTTACGACATCGTAACGGAGCGTCGGTTCCCCGCCGGCCAGCAGGATAAAGCTGATGCCCAGATCCTCCGCCTCGGAAAAGATCGCGTCCCACTCCTCGTCGGAAAGCTGCTTTTCCTGTGGATGTGCGGGTTCCTGCGCCGCAGGATCCTCATCATAACAGGCGTGATTTGCACGCGAATAGCAGCCCGCGCAGTGCAGGTTACAGCTGCTGGTGATGCTGGCGATCAGGAACGGAGGAATGTGCTCTCCCTGCGCCTTGGCAGCCTTCCTCTTTTTGGAGGCCTTCTGGGTCGAGAGCGCAAATCCGGCCATGAAGGCCGCTTCCTTCGGATTCTTCAGCGTGGCGCGCACCGCATCGGTTACCACGGTCTGAACCCCTTTTGTCATATATTCCTGAATATCAAATTCCTGTTCCATGGCAAAATGCCTCCATCTTTTTGTTTTGTTAAATTATATTTTATACAAGCGTTTATGTCAAGAAAAATCTCCTGAAAAGACGATTTCCTTTCAGGAGATTTTTATCGTGATCAAAGTGTCTCAAAATAGGACGCATATCTGCTGTTGTGCGACTTGATCGACTGCTCGGATGCGATGTACTCCAGAAGTCCCTCCCGGTCCACCCATTTGTAGGAGATGGTCTCCCCCTCCTGCAAAGTGACGGAAGTTTTGTCACAGTCGACCACCGTGAGATACGAGAAGAAAATGCACCTGCTCTTTTCGCTCCGCGTCCGGCTGATCAGCTCGAAGGAATCCGATACGATCCCGGTCTCCTCCAGGAGCTCCCGTTTAGCGCAGGTCAGCGGATCCTCCCCCTTCAGGGCGCTTCCGCCGGCGCTGGCCTCGAAGTATCCGGGGTACGGCTGCTTGTTCAGATCCCGCTGCATCAGCAGATAATCCCCATCGATATGTTTCACGAGGATATCGCAGACGATGTGATACATCCCTTCCGGAAAGTCTCTCCCGGAGTCCCGTTCCCAGGTCACCCCGGTGGGTCTTCCTTCCGCGTCGTACAGATCCCACAATTCCATATCGGTCCCTCCTGCCCGGTGTGCCGCAATAGCGCTTCCAAAGGTACCCTTTCCCCACTTTCAAAAAAAGCGGGTACGCATATACTAACATATCCCGCGGAGATTATCCACCCCATCCACATAGACCGGCTCCTGATACGCCTCCATCTCATAGATCCCGGAATAATCCGTCAGGATCTGCTTCATCCGATAAGCTCCTTCCCTCTCCATTTTGCCACAAAAACAAACCGGGAAGCAAGACGTCCTGGCTGCCCGG
>JAFYEE010000004.1 GCA_017544405.1 Lachnospiraceae bacterium | reverse complement strand
GCCAGCACATCCATCACCACCTTGCGCTCCCGGTCCGCGACCATGAGGCTGAGCACATTGTAACTGATGGTCAGAAGCGCGCACCCGAGGATTCCGGACAGGAAGACCGCATCCGCGATCAGGGAGACATCCTCCGTCGTCAGAAACTCCTCCAGTCCCCGGGTCACATCCTCGATCCCGGCGAGGAAGGTCCGCTTCAAAAACAGAAAATACAGCAGAAAAAGCAGGATCGGTGTCAGCATGGAAAAAAACACCGTCGACTTGTCCTTCACATACACCAGGCAGCCCCGCCCGGTAAGTCCCAGAAAACTTCTCATTTTACTCCTCCTTGTCCGCCCTGCGGTTATCTTTGCCTTGCGCCGTTTTACCCCTGCGCCAGGAATACTTCATCCATCGAACCCTTCACGACCTCGTAATCCGTGATGATCCCCCGGTGTGCCCACAGAAAATCCGTCGCGCTGCCCTGCGGGAAAATATTGTAATGATCCAGCTCGTAGCTGTGCCGCTGCTCTCCCAGAAGGCCCTCGTGCTCCGGGTTTTCCTCGGTGTACCAGACGATCTTGCGGCCGGTATAGCGATTTTTCAGCTCGGTCGGTGTGCCCTCGGCAATGATGCTGCCCTTCTTCATGATCACGACATTGTCCGCGCTCTCCGTCTCTTCCAGATAATGTGTGGTCAGGAAGATCGTCGTATCGCTCGTCTCCCGAAGCGCCTTGATGTAGCTCCAGAGCTTCTGCCGTGACAGTGGATCCAGTCCCGTCGTCGGCTCGTCGAGGAACAGGATCTTCGGATCATGGATCAGCCCGCGCACCAGATCCACACGCCTGCGCTGCCCGCCGGACAGGGTGTCATAGCGCTGCCTGCGGATCTCCTCCAGCTCAAAGGATTCCCAGAACCGCTCGAGCCGCTGCAGGGTCTGCTTCTTCGACAGTCCGTAGTACGAGCCGCGCGTCACCAGATTTTCCTCGACGGTGAGCTTGCCGTCCAGCACCGATCCCTGGAAGACGATCCCGATCGAGCTGCGGATCTCCCGGTCGTCCCGGCCCAGCCGGTAGCCCAGCATCCGCACCTCCCCCGAGGTCGGCCGAAGGAGCGTACTCAGGATATTGATGGTCGTCGACTTCCCCGCGCCGTTCTCTCCGAGGAAGGCAAAAAACGAACCTTCCTCCACGGAAAAGCTGATCCCGCCGACCGCGCGGACATCGCCGTACTCTTTTACCAGATCCTTTACTTCGATCGCTTTCATATTTCCCTCCGTTCGCTTTCCTTACCGGCTGCTTTTCTTGTCCGTCGCTTTCCATGCCGGTCACATTTGTCTGCCGGTACTTACCTGCTCCGGTTTTTCTCTTGCGGGTACATCGTACGTCGAAAAACCCGCAGAGAAAAGGTCTCTGCGGGTAAGTTGCATGTAGGGGGCGGTAAGTTGCAATGTTTCGGGTCAAAGGATCGCGGCAATGCCTTTCGCGGTGCGCAGATCCGCATCCCGGAAGTGATTGCCTTCATTTAAGGTAAATTCTGCATTCAGGCCAAGGCTCCGGTAGTGGGCACAGAGCTTTTCCGTGTTTTCCTGCACCGCGGCGAGCTGCGGATTTCTCGTTTTCGCCTCCCGGTCGCCCAGGGACAGATAGAGCTTTTCCGGCCGGACGCGCAAAGGCTCTGTGGTCGCAAACTGCAGAAAATCCGTAAACCAGAGCGACCCGGACATGCTGGCCGCCCGCGTAAACCGTTCGCACCGGTACAGGGAATAAAGCGCAAAAAGCCCCGCCAGGGAATACCCTGCGATGCCGTAAAACGCCGGCTTCCCGGGAATCCGCTTCTCCGCCTCCGGCAGGATCACGTGAAGAAGCGCGTCCAGGTATGCGTCCGCGCCCCCGGAAAATGGCTCTTCCGATTTTCGGATCGCCGGAGCCGCCCAGGGAGACAGATCTCGGTTCCAGTCCAGATCCCCGACCACCAAGAGACTACCGTCTCCGCAGGAGCTCTCCCGCAATGCCCGGACCAGGCTGCCTCCATCCTCCGCAAAATGGTTCAGGACGATGAGGGGACGGTCCGCTTCTTCCGCCGGGTAGAGTATGCAGTTTTTCCCGGTATTTTCCAATGCTATTCCACGGTCCTTCATTCCCTGTTCCTCTGATCTATGCTTCCTCCGGCGCTTTGCTGCTTCCGGAAATGCCGAAACGGAAAATGACGATTTAAAACTTCACGGTTCTGGGCGGCTCGGTGAAGGAGGAAAAGGTCGCGACCGCATCCTTGAAATACAGCACTTCCGTGTTGTCATCTTCCGCGGAATACATGCCCTTCAGGGAAGGATGCGCGTCCAGCATGTGCGCCTTGGCCTCCACGCGATCGTCGCGCACCAGCGTTCCGGCGACCCGGAGCCATCTACCGTCCATAAATGCACAGATCTCCACCTTGGGATTCGCCTGGATCTGTTTGGAAACCTCCTTCACCTTGCCGGTCTGGATATAGAGCTTTCCCTCAAAAAGATCCACGGTCCCAAAGGGACGTACTCTGGGCTGATCACCCTCCACGGTAGCCAGATAGTAGGTCTGTGCCTCCTTCAAAAACTTGTAAACTTCTTCCATTTCCTTACTCCTTTCTCTTTCTTTTATTTTTCTCTTTGATAATGCGGCATCAGCTGCAGCTTGTGCAGATTGGCCGCGTGCATCCGGTCGATTTTGGCTTTGGTTTCCGTATCCTCACAGACACCGGTGCGAATGTAACGGTCCAGCACCGCATAGGAAAAACCGATCTTGTCCTCATCACTCATCCCGGACAGGCCGTCCGACGGCTTCTTGTGCACCAGATGCTCCGGAAGCCCCAGATAATCTCCGATCTGCAGAACTTCCTCCACCGTAAAATCGGCGAGCAGGGACACATCCCCCGCACTGTCACCGAACTTGGTGCTGTAGCCGATGTAATCCTCGGAGGCGTTGCAGGTATTGATCACCCGGCCGCCCCGCGGCTGCCCCTGTGCCACGGCATACAGGGTCGTCATGCGGACCCGGGGTGGGATATTGATCCGCACATCCTGCGTGATCTCGCTTCCCGCGCTCTCCAGCGCAGCGGACAACCCCTTCGTCGCCTCATGGATATTCACCACATAATGCGGGATCTGCAAAAAATCCACCAGTTCCTTCGAATCCTCGATATCGGGCTGAATGCCGTCCGGCATCAGCACACCGACCACGCGCTCCCTGCCCAGGGCCCGCACCATCAGCGCCGCCGTCACGGACGAGTCCTTGCCGCCCGAGATTCCGATCACGGCCTTGCAGCCGCGCGCCGTCCGGTCAAAATACTCCTGCGTCCAGGCGACCAGGTCCTCCACCGTTTTCTCAACATTGTCCAGCATACTTTTTTCCTCACACATCGTGCTCCATCCGCCAGCGGATGCATCGCTCCAGATAGTCGACATACGCCGGATTCTTGCACATTCCCTTACCCTCGGAGTCAGAGATCTTCGCCACATCCTGCCCGTTGCAGGCCGTCGTCTTCATAACGATATTCAGTGCCGGCACATCCGTATCGTTCGCCACATAGGTCCCGATCCCGAAGGCCACCTTCGCGCGCCCCGCAAAATGCGCATGGATCCTGTGCGCGCGTTCGAAATCGAGCGAATCGCTGAAAAGCAACGTTTTTTCGCGTGCATCGATCCCCAGGGACTCGTAGTGGCGGATCATCTTCTCGCCCCACTCGATCGGATCGCCGCTGTCCTGTCGCACGCCGCTGAAAAGCGTTGCGTAGGTCAGCTGGAAATCCTTCAGGAAGCAGTCGGTCGTGATCGCATCCGTCAGCGCCGTTCCGTTGAGGACACCGTACTCCTTCACCCAGGCGTCGAGCGCATACCAGTTCGAATATGCGGGGTTGTGCTTGTGATTCCCCTGCCCGACACACATGATCCACTCATGCGCCATCGTTCCGACCGGCTTTAAGCCGAATTTTTTGGCCAGATAGACATTCGAGGTCCCGACAAAAACCGAACCATCTAGCTTCGCCTCCGCCAGCTCCCGGACCGCCAGCTCCTGGGCCTCTGCGGAGAGTCTGCGGCGGATCCCGAACTCGGAGAAGGCGCCGATCCGGTAGGTTCCGTCCGTGAGCTTTCGGATCTTGTCGCTAAGGCGCTCCTTGAAGCTCTCCAGAAGCTTGTCGTAGTCGTACTGCATCCGAAAATACACCCCGTTGACGATGGCCAGCGTGGGGATCTCATACATGGAAGTATTCAGCCAGGTGCCGTCCGCCTCGATCGTCAGCCCGCAGGGGGCGTCCGTCCCGATGCGGAAGTCCTCGAATCTGGGATGCCAGAGCCGCAGGTAGTCCACATAGGAACCGCGCAGCCAGGTGATTCCGCTCAGGTATTCGAGCTCCTCCTCGGTGAAGGTCAGATGGCAGTACAGCTCGATCTGGCGCCGGATCTCCTCCACCATCTCCGCCGTAAAATGCACATCCTCGTTCCGGCATTTGAAGGTCCAGGTCGTGATATAGCTGGGAAACTGGTGATAAATGGCCTGCCCCATGGAAAACTTGTAAAGATCTGTCTCCAGAAGGCTGTTGATGATCTGCTCTGACATGGTTTCCTCCTTTTTTGCCAAAAAGACTTAAAAACGCCGGAAATGCGCGTTTTATATCGCATGTTATGCATCCTGCCGATCTCGGTACAACCCGTTTTGGCGGATATATTCCAGGACCGGTCTGGGCAAAAGCGCTCGAAGCTCCGCTTCGGACCCTTCCGCGTCCCCGCTCCGCAGAAGCTCCCGGATCCCCGAGGATGAGATCTCCGGCCCCCGAAATCCAGCGATCACCACGCGGGCACCCTCGTTTTCCTCCAGCTCCGCCTTCTGCCTGCGGATCTGCGCGAGATCATCGTTCCCCCGCGGGATGACATAGAGGATCATCTTCGCGAGCACCTCCCGGTGCCTCCACCAGCTGGTGATGGAAAAGAGGATATCGCTCCCGCAGAGCCAGTAAAATTCGGCCTCCGGGTACAGCTCCCGAAAATAGTCCAGGGTATCTGCCGTATAGCTCGGCCCGTTTGCCTCCATCTCCACGGTTGAGATCTCCCCCGGATAAGGCGCACCTGAAAGCACCGCCCGGAGCATTGCCAGCCGGTGCTCCCCCGGTGTGATCTCCCGCCCCTTTCGCTCCTTCTGGTAAGGATGCCCGGCCGGGATCACGATGATTTTTTCCGGGGAGAGTTCCTCGTACGTGTGCTGCAGGAGCTCTACATGCCCCCGGTGCACCGGGTCGAAGGTTCCCCCGTACAGCCCGATCTTTACGCGTTCCGCCATGGCTCCTCTCCCTTGTGGGTCACATGAATATGGCAGCTTTCCATGGCGCGGATCGCCGTGTCATGGCTCTCCGGCGTCACGCCCGCACAGCAGCTCGCATCCACGTAGATCGGAAGGTTCGGACAGAAAGCCTTAACGAGCAACGCGTTGCTGATCACGCAGATGTCGGTGCACAGTCCGACGAGCTCCGCGCAGTCGATCTCTTCCGAAGCACACAGCTCCGCCACCTTCTCTCCGAGCGCACGGCTTCCGAAGGTTTCCTTATTGTAGACGACAGATCCTGCTTCCGACCCGGCGAAGGCCGGCGCGATCTCCCAGCCCTTCGTCCCTTCGATGCAGTGCGGAACGGGCAGATTTTTCCCTTCCTCGGACTCCATATAGTCCGCGCCGTGCGTATCGCGGGTAAAGATCACGATATCCCCGGCCTTCTGTGCCTCCCGCGCCTTGTCCGCGCAGCGCTCCACCATCTGTTCCGCTTCCTTCGAGCCCAGTGCTCCGTCGATGAAGTCATTTTGCATATCCACCACGATCAGAATCTTTTTTCCCATAGCTTCTCCTTTTCCCTTAAGTTACTTCATAGGCCGCGTAGGCCTTCCCCACCGCAGGGCGTACCCGCATTTTTACTTCCGTACCGTCTGCCTCATAGCGCTCCGAAAGCACCTGTCCGAGGCGCTTCATCGCATGCAGCTCCGCTGTTTTGTCATAGGGGAAGCGGTAGGTATGCTCCTCCTCTCCCTGGGAGCGCATGCGGTCGATCTGCTCTAAAAGCAGACGGACGCTCTCCTGCGCATGCTCCCCCTTTAGGGTCACGTAGACCTTGTCCGCGCGCGCGGAGGGGTACTCCGGGAACAGGAGCACCTGCTCGTCAGCGCTGCGACCCGCACGCTGGGCGGCCTCGTATTTGTCCATCTTGTTGTAGACAGTGATACAGGGGATCGCTCCCGCCCCGATCTCGCGGAGCGTCTCGCGTGTGACCTCCTCCTGGAAGGCGTGATCCTCATCGCTGTAATCCACCACCTGCAGCAGCAGATCCGCGTACACTGCCTCCTCGAGCGTGGAGCGGAACGCATCCACCAGCGTCGTCGGCAGCTCCGAGATAAACCCGACCGTATCGCTCAGCAGAAAAGCCTGCATTCCGGGCGGCTCAATGCGGCGGATCGTCGTGTCGAGCGTAGCAAAAAGCATGTCCTTCTCCAGGACGCTCTTGTCCTCCGCCCGGTCCTTGCGAAAGCTCTGAAGCAACAGATTCAGCAGGGTGGATTTGCCCGCGTTGGTGTAGCCCACCAGCGCCACGCGGAATTCCCCGTTTCCCAGCCTTCTGCTGCGCTGCGTCTCGCGCTCCCTGCGCACCTGCACCAGTTCTCTGCGCAGCACGCTGATGCGGTGCTCGATGTGACGGCGATCCAGCTCGATCTGCTTTTCTCCGGCACCTCTGCTGCTCCGGCTGCCACTGTTGCCCCCCTGCCGGTCCAGATTCTGCCGCATCCCCGCCAGCCGCGGGAGCAGATACTGCAGCTGCGCGCTCTCCACCTGAAGCTTCGCCTCGCGGGTCCTGGCCCGTTCGGAGAAAATCTCCAGGATCAGCCCGGTGCGGTCGAGGATCACGGTTTCCAGCTCCTTCCCCAGATTGCGGATCTGCATCGGGGAGAGCGTGTCATCAAAGATCACCGCGTCCGCGGGAAGGCTCCCGAGCCCCTCTGCCACTTCGCGCACCTTGCCCTCACCGATATAGGTCGCCTTGTGGATCTCCGGCTGGTTTTGCGTATAAATCGCTAGCACCTCGTATCCGGCAGCCTGTGCCAGACTCTTAAGCTCCTCCATAGAGCCGAAAAAGCGCTCCTCGCTCTGACCGGTACGCAGCCCGACGAGGTAGGCGCTTTTTATCTGTTCTTCCCTTATTTCCTGCATATATACCTTTCCGATCTGTATCCGGGCCCGGCCCCGGGCCCTTCCTCCGTCCATCTGCCGGGCGGATCAGCTTTCCTTCTTCTCCTGGATCACCCTGGAGAGCTCCGCCTTTTTGCGATCCACGAGACCGATCACATCCACCGGCATTCCGCGCAGCCGGCAACCGATGGCGTCCTTTCCCTTGACCTGGAAAAAGCGGACCACCTCCGCCTGCGCTTCATATTTGTGAAAATCCTGACCGACATAGAAGCTCACGGACAGAACATCCCCGACCGCGCAGATGGATTTGTCCCCGATGATCATGGAGATCCCGCGCACACTCAAATCGTAGATGACAACATTGAATCTGCCCTTCGGGGTGATGAGCTCTCCCTTGCTGAGCATGTCGACACGCTCCGCCTTCCGCAGGCTCTGAATCGTTGCCACGGATTCGATCTTCAGCACATGCACGACTCCGTGATCCGAATTCGTCGGCGTCACGGACTGAACCGCAAAAACATAAATCCGGTTATCTCCGCGATTCCGGACCGTGACCTGACTCTCCTGGTGTGTCTCGATGTCTACCCCATTCTCCTGTATGCGTTTGACCAGGAGCCCCCATTCGGCACCAGCCAGCACTTCCGTGCGCAGCAGATGCTGCTTTCCGTCCACTTCTGTCTCAAGTATGGCCGGGGAAAGCGGGGCAATCTCAGATGTCTTCATGTCTTTCCCTCGCGCTGAACCACTGTTTGTTTCATTATAAACAATCCGAAGCAAAAAGGGAATGAGAAAAGGCGGCCTCCGCGCTGCTGCGAAGAGACCGCCCGATCCTTATCCGATGATATCTCTGTGAAGCTTCTCCACGATGAACTTCTCAAATCCGGAAGGCTCTGCCACCGCGCCCACCGGTCCGTGCGCCGTAAAGGTCATCTCAAAGGGTTCCGCCGCCGTGTACGGCCGCCAGCTCTCCAGGGGAGTTCCGTCGATATCCACTCCCTCGGGATTGCCGCTCCGGATGAAATTCGCCCAGTAGTTGCACATTTTGCGGGCGATATCGTAATGCCGTCCGATGAAGGGACGCCAGCATTTTGCCAGAGTCTCAAAGAAGAACCACAGATCCACGGAATGGAAGGTGCCCGGATGATCCTCGCCCGGGATATCCACATCGAAGCGGTAATAGTACACCGGTTCCAGTCCTCCGAGCGCATCGTTTTCCAGAGTAAGAGCCTTGATCGTACACTCGAGGCCGCTGACGGGAGCGTATCTGCCGTCCGGAGCCTTCACCTTCGCCTCGGGGAAGGACAAAAACTGCGCCTTGCGATCACCGAAGATCTCACCGGCCTTCCGCTCCAGCTCCGCCTCATCCGCAGCAACGATCGCACTGGTGAATTCATCCGTGGTATTGCCGGACATGACGGGCACATTCGCGCGCTTGCCCTGCGCAAAAAGCTTCATGGGATCATCCAGGCAGAAATGTCCGTCGATCGTCGTCATAAACAGACCGTGGGTCGCGCGGAACTGAGCCGCCTTGTCACGGATAACGAAAGCATCCAGCGCACGCGCCTCCTCGAGGGTCTTCACACCGAGCAGCGCAAAGAATTCCTCGCCCTCCTTCTCCGCCATCTCCAACGTCTTGTTCACCGCGATGCCGCCGCCTTCGTACGGGCTGCGGATCATGGCGCTCATGACGATCGCCTTCTGGAAGGAACCGAAATTGTCCGGGCAGGTGAGCTGGCTGAGCACGCTGCCGCCGCCTGCGGACTGTCCGGCGATGGTGATGTTTTTCGGATCTCCTCCGAAAGCTTCTATATTGCGAATGACCCAGCGCAGGCCGGCCTGCTGGTCCAGGTGTCCGAAATTGGCCGGAGCATCGGGCGATTCCGCCGTGATCTCGGGATGCGAGAAACATCCGAGCGCTCCGAGACGATAGTTCACACTGACGACAATGATGCCTCTTCTGGCCAGGCGCTCACCGTCAAATTCCATCTCCGCCGTGTAGCCCCACTGATAGCCGCCGCCGAAGTACCAGACCAGCACGGGGAGCTTTTCGTCCGTGTGCTTTGCGGGCGTCCATACATTCAGATACAGGCAGTCCTCCCCCATGGCAATCTCCGGATCCACATGCCATTCCTTGCAGTAGATATCCGTACCGACGCCGGGCTGATCCTGCACCGAAATCGGCGCAAAGGTGTAAGCTTCTCTCACACCCTCCCAGTTCTCCGCCGGCTGCGGCGCACGCCATCTGTTTTTCCCCACCGGGGGCGCTGCAAAGGGAATCCCCTTAAAAGATGTGATCCTTGGATCCGCCGCGGGCAGACCGCGCACGATCCCGTTTTCCGTTCTGACTTCTCTGAGCATTTTCTACCTCCTCAAGCTTTGTGCACCGCTCTCAGGGAAGGACCACGGCCGGGACCCCCTCCCGGCTTACGGCCGTCTTCCGACGGATGCCTACTGACTTTAAGTATAGAAAAACCCGCCCTTTCTTTCTTCTTATTCAGTGTCCGATTATTCTCAATTTCGCATCACAGCATTTCCATCAGTCCGCTCAGGCCCTGCTCCTCATAGATGCCCTTGTAATACCCCACCTCGTCCCGGATCAGGGTGTCGATCACCCGCATGCCCAGGACCTCCACCGGGGCCCGGTCGTCGGTGAGGATCCGGTCGCCGCCGCGGTACGGCGTCAGATTCCGGCTCGCATTTTCCATCAGCACCCGCAGGTCGTCCTGCGGAATCTGCGCGATCGTCTCCGCGTTCAGATGCCCCAGCGTCTCCTCCCGCATCGCCGCAAAAAGCTCCCGGTTCGTCGCTCCCGGCACCTCCACGGTCGCCGCGCACGGGAAGACGGAAGCGATGGTATCTCCGAGGTACTCGTTGATGCTGCCCTCACTGTCATTGTGCATGTTCATGTTCACGACCATCACACCGCCGGGATTTAAGTGATCCCGCACCAGCGTGAAAAATTCGACCGAGGACATCTGGAAGGGAATGGTGATATCCTGGTACGCATCCACCATGATCACGTCGTAGGTCTCGTCCGTCGCCTGCAGATAGGCGCGCCCGTCATAGGTCACCACCGGAACCGATTCCGGTAGATCAAAATAGGTCCTGGCCAGATCCGTGATCTTCTGGTCGATCTCCACACCGGTGACGTGCATCGCATCTTCCCCGAAATACAGGCTGCACTGCGTCGCGAAGGTCCCGGTTCCCATGCCCAGGATCAGCATGTCCGTCCGCTCCCGGTCCTGACAGCCCGCCATGATGGGCGCAGCCATCGCGTAATCATAGTACATTCCCGTCAGGGAATCGGATTTCATCCGCATCGACTGGACGCCGAAGAGCACATTGGTGGAGAGGATCACGCTCCGGTCCGTATCCTTGACCTGGAGATAATTGTAGATGGACTCCTCCTCGGCCAGAAGCCGGTTTTCCCAGAAGGCGAAGGAGCTTCCCATCACCGAACAGACGCTGAATGCGATATATAAAATTGTTGCGATAACGGATGCTATTATTTTCCGTCTCACACTGATAAAATACGCCAGTCCCAGCAAAAGCAGGATCCCGGAGAAGATCAGGAAGGTGACCGCCGTCCCGACCGCGGGGATCGTGACAAAGGTCGGCAGGAAGGTTCCGAGGATGGAACCGATCGTGTTGCAGGCGCCGAGCCGTCCGACAGTGCTGCCGCTGTCCTCCAGGCTGGCGACGGTATATTTCACCAGGGAAGGCGTCACGGTACCCAGCAGGAATAGGGGATATACGAAGATAATCATGCAGGCCAGAAAGGCCGCGATCACGAGGAAATTCGTGCTGATCGTGAGGATGAGCGCACCCGAGATTCCCAGGATGATGTACCGTCCGAGGAACGGGATCGCCGCGATCCATACCGCCGCCACGAGAATGCGCCGGTAGAGGATGTCCGGATCCGGATGCTTGTCCGCGCTCCGGCCGCCCCAGAGATTGCCCAGCGCCATGGCGATCATGATGGTCCCGATGATGATCGTCCAGACGATCTGCGAGGATGAAAAATAGGGTGCCAGCAGCCTGCTTGCACCCAGCTCGACGGCCATCACGGACACGCCGCTGAAAAACTCCGTCAGATACAGATAGAGTTTATTGTTTAGGATTTTTGC
>JAFYEE010000076.1 GCA_017544405.1 Lachnospiraceae bacterium | reverse complement strand
GAAGATGACCTCGGTGTATTTGTGTGCCTTGGACTGGTACTCGCCGGAGAAATTCAGGTCGATATCCGGCTCTTTATTGCCCTTGAAGCCGAGGAAGGTTTCAAAGGGGATGTCAAATCCGTCCTTTTTCAGCGGAGCGCCGCAGACCGGGCAGAGCTTGTCCGGCATATCGACTCCGGCTTTGCCCGCGTAGGCCTTCACTTCCTCGCTGTCAAAATCGGAATAATGACATTCGCTGCAGTAATAGTGCGGGCTTAAGGGATTCACCTCCGTGATCCCGGCCATCGTCGCCACAAAGGAGCTTCCGACGGAGCCTCTCGATCCGACCAGATAACCGTCCTCCACCGATTTCCAGACGAGCTTCTGCGCGATGATGTACATGACGGCAAAGCCGTTGCTGATGATCGAATGGAGCTCCCGCTCAAGGCGCTCCACAACGATCGGAGGGAGCTCCGGACCGTACAGCTCGTGGGCGCGGTTGTAGCAGATCTCGGTCAGTGTCTTGTCCGAATCCGGGATCACGGGCGGACATTTGTCGGGGCGGACCGGCAAGATGCACTCGCACATATCCGCGATCCGGTTCGTATTGGTGACCACGACCTCCATCGCCTTCTCGCTTCCGAGATAGGCGAATTCCTCCAGCATCTCGTCCGTGGTATGGAAATAGAGCGGCGGAAGCTTGAGACTCTCCTGCTCGTCCTCCTCCTTTTTGCCCTTGCTCTTCTTGCTGTCGGCCAGCAGGATCCGCCGATAGATCTCATCCTCCGGATTCAGGAAATGCGCATCATCCGTCGCGACGACAAGCTTGTGGAATTCCTTTCCGAGCTCGATCACCGTGCGGTTCGCGTCGCGCAGATCCTCATCACTGCTGATCGCGGAGATTTTTTCATTGTCGATCAGAAACCGGCTGTTCGCCAGCGGCTGGATCTCCAGATAATCGTAAAAGCTGACAAAGCGCGCGATCTGCTCCTGCGTATTGCCCTCCACGATCCCGCGGAAAACCTCTCCCTCGACACCGGAGCTTCCGACGATGAGACCGTCCCGGTACTTCTGGATCAGGCTCTTGGGCACCTTGGGCAAACGGTTAAAATAGTTCAGATGCGACTCACTGACCAGATGGTATAGATGCGTCCGGCCGAGGTCATTTTTGGCGAAGATGACCGCGCGGTGCGGAATCTTCTTTGCGATGGCGGAAGCGCTGTTCCTGCCCTTCTCGTTGACTTCCGACAGAAGTGTCATTCCTTCGGCGCGGAGCTGGTCCAGAAAGCGCACAAAGATCCAGGCGGTACATTCCGCGTCGTCCACGGCCCGGTGATGATGACCGAGCTCGATGCCGAGCGCCTTGGCCACCGCATCCAGCGTATATTTTGCATGCCCGGGGAGCTGTACCCGCGCGAGCGGCAGCGTATCCACGTAGGTCGGCTTCTGCGGATAGCCCAGCTTCCGGCAATGCTCCTTTACGATATTGACATCGAATTCCGCATTGTGCGCTACGAGCACACATCCCTCACAGAAGGCGAGGAAACGCGGCATAACCTCCTCGATCGTGGGTGCATCCTTCACATCCTCGTCCCGGATGGAGGTAATCTCGGTGATGCGGTAGGGAATCGGACGTCCCGGATTGACAAAGGTGGAAAAGCGGTCCACCACCTTGCCGCCGGAGACCTTCACCGCGCCGAACTCGATAAAGGTATCGCGCGTCACGCTCAGTCCCGTGGACTCCACGTCGAAAACAACAAAATCGTCATCCAGCGTCTGGCCCTGCTCATCGGTGACGATCTGCAGCAGATCGTCCACGATGTAGACCTCCATCCCGTAGAGCACCTTGAAAAAGTCCTGCGGATCCGGATGCGCATCTCCCGCTTCCTTCCGCTTTTCCTTCTCCGCTTTCCACAGATCCTCCCAGACATGGTTCGCGTCCGTGAAGCCCTGCACCACGGCATTGTCCGTGATGGCCACCGCCCGGTGTCCCCACTTGTAGGCCGTCTTTACCAGCGCGCTCGCATCCATGACGCCATCCATGTCACTCATCTTGGTATGGGCATTGAGCTCGACCCGCTTCCTGGGCGCATCGTCCCTGCGGACCGTCCGGAAGTCCTCGCATTTCTGGATGCCCTTCACATAGCCGATGGACAGCTCGTGGTCGAATTTGTCCATGGAGGGCGTCCCCTGTACCCGGACGAATTTGCCCGGGGAGATCTGCGCTTCCACCTTGGCCGTCGTCTCCGTGGGGATGAAGATCTTCACGCGGAAGGTATCGGTAAAATCCGAAAAATCGAACATGAAAATCGTGCGTTCGTTCTTGATATTGCGTGTCTCCACCGACATCACCTGTCCGCGGAGCACCACCTCGCCGATCTCTCCTACCACCTCTTCCATGGGGATGGTCTTCTCGTCCACTTCCCGTCCGAAGATGACATCGGGATTCTCGCTGCGAAAATCGCGAAAACTGCCTGCGCCCGCACCCTTGCGGCGCTCTCCGGATCTGCCGCCGTAAAAGCCGGACCCGGACCTGCCGGGGGTGCTTCCGGTGGCGGCACGCACGGAGCCGCCGGACACTTTCCCGGAGGACTCTTTTTTCTCCTCCGCGCCGGCAGGCGCTGCGGCAGGAGCTGCCCCGAGATAGCGCTCGTCATCGCGCTTTCCGAAGGCTCTGCGCGAAATCTCGCTCACACGTTCGGAAAGGCGCTCCTCGATCTCGTCTCTGGAGCTTTCGGCCGGGGCATGATAGATCACGCGCGCCTGCGCGGACAGACCGCAGCGCTCCTGGAGGATCTTGTTCAAAATGCGGACCAGCTCCGCCTCCTTCTCCCGGTTCAGGAACGTATCCTCCGTGTCGACCTGCAGGATGCCGTCTTCCGGATAGGTGATCTCGGCGACACGCAGCATGTTGTACAGAAGAAAATTGTACTCTTCGATCTCGCCGAAGATGCTCTCCCCGTACATCTCCATCAGATCCTTCACCTTGTACTGGCTGGAGAGATGGAAGGTCTCATAGATCCGGACCGTCATATGATTGTCGGGATGCAGGAATTCAAGGATCTCCTGCTCCGCCTGCCGGATAAAAGGCTTCGGGATCAGATGATCGCTCGTCAGATAGACTCTCAGATAATCTCTGTGCCGCGTCGAGGTAATGCGCTCCACGACCGTATCCTTGAAATACCCTGCCGTCTGACTTTTCAGATTCAATTTACCGAAGACTTCAAAAAAGGCTTTACTCATATGCTGTATCCGACTTCCTTATTCCTTCCAGTGATCCAGTTCGTCCTTCAGCGCGGACAAAAGCTCCGCCTCAGGGACCTTCCGGAGGATCTCGCCGTGGCGGAACAAAAGCCCCTCGCCCTTGCCGCCGGCAATCCCCAGATCCGCTTCCCGCGCTTCTCCGGGACCGTTCACGACGCATCCCATGACTGCTACTTTGATATCCAGCGGATAATTCTCCGCAAGCTCCTCCACCTGTGCAGCGAGGGAGATGAGATCGATCTGCGTCCGTCCGCAGGTCGGACAGGATACCACTTCGATCCCGCCTCTTCGCAGACCCAGTGTCCGCAGGATCAGACGCCCCGCCTTGATCTCCTCGCAGGGGTCCCCGGTCAGGGACACGCGGATCGTATCGCCGATCCCCTGATGCAGGATCAGGCCGAG
>JAFYEE010000075.1 GCA_017544405.1 Lachnospiraceae bacterium | reverse complement strand
TCCGCCGCCGCCTTGCGCATCTGTTTTTCCACTTTTGCGATCAGTTCCTTCAGCTCCTTCGGGTTCATGGACTCCGGATCCTTCTCGAAGGCCATCTCCTCCTTGGCGATCTCCTTCGAGATACTGATCAGATCCCGCACGGACTTTTCGATGGTGCGCGGCGTGATTCCGTGCTCCTCGTTGTAGGCCTGCTGGATCCGGCGTCTCCGGTTGGTCTCGTCGATGGCGTTTTTCATGGAATCCGTGATTGTGTCCGCATACATGATGACATGCCCGTCCACATTTCGCGCCGCACGCCCGATGGTCTGCACCAGGCTGGTCTCGCTGCGCAGGAATCCTTCCTTGTCCGCGTCGAGCACGGCCACCAGCGTGATCTCCGGGATATCCAGTCCCTCGCGCAGCAGATTGATGCCGACGAGGACATCGAACACGTTCAGACGCAGCTCGCGGATGATCTTGGTCCGCTCCAGCGCCTCGATATCGGAATGCATGTATTTGACGCGGACGCCCACCCCCGCGAGATATGCGGTCAGATCCTCCGCCATCCGCTTGGTCAGCGTGGTGATCATCACCTTGTGGCCGCCGGCGGTCTCCTTGCGGATCTCCCCGAGCAGATCGTCGATCTGTCCCTCGACCGGACGTACGTCCACCGGCGGATCGAGCAGACCGGTCGGCCGGATCACCTGCTCCGTCCGGAGCAGCTCATGCTCCGCCTCATAGATACCGGGCGTTGCCGAGACGAAGAGCATCTGATCGATGTGGTCCTCAAATTCCTCGAAATTGAGCGGTCGGTTGTCGAGTGCGCTCGGCAGGCGGAATCCGTAATCCACGAGCGTGGTCTTGCGGGACCGGTCCCCGTGGTACATGGCCCGGATCTGCGGCACCGTCATATGGGACTCATCGATGATGATCAGAAAATCCTCCGGGAAGAAGTCCATCAGCGTCATGGGCGTCGCCCCTGCGGGCAGACCGTTCAGATACCTGGAATAATTCTCGATGCCGGAGCAGAACCCCGTCTCACGGAGCATCTCCACATCAAAATTCGTGCGTTCGGAGATGCGCTGTGCCTCGATCAGGCGATCCTCCCCCTTGAAGTAGGCCACGCGCTCCTTCAGCTCCTTTTCGATCTCATCGCAGGCGACCCGGATCCGATCCGCGGATACCACGTAATGGGACGCCGGGAAGACAGCGATATGCTGCAGTGCCATATGGAGCCTTCCGTTCAGGGGTTCCACCTCCACGATCCGGTCGATCTCGTCGCCGAACCACTCGACACGGATCAGATAGTCCCCGCCCTGGGCCGGATACAGCTCCACGATGTCCCCGTGGACGCGGAAAATGCCGGGCTTTACCTCCATGTCATTGCGCTCGTACTGCATATCCACGAGGGCGCGCAGGACCTCATCGCGGTCAATGGTCTGACCGGGACGAAGCGACAGGATCATCCCCTTGTATTCGTCGGGGCTGCCGAGGCCGTAGATACAGGATACGGACGCCACTACGACCACATCCCGGCGCTCGGCCAGCGAAGCCGTCGCGGACAGGCGCAGCTTGTCGATCTCATCGTTGATCGAGGAGTCCTTGGCGATGTAGGTATCCGACTGGGGCACATAGGCCTCCGGCTGGTAATAATCGTAGTAGGACACAAAATACTCCACCGCGTTCTCGGGGAAAAATTCCTTCATCTCCCCGTAGAGCTGACCGGCCAGCGTTTTATTGTGCGAGATGATCAGCGTCGGCTTGTTCAACGCAGCGATCACGTTCGCCATGGTGAAGGTCTTGCCGGATCCGGTGACCCCCAGCAGGGTCTCGAATTGATTGCCGGCGCGGAAGCCCTCCACCAGATCCCGGATGGCCTTCGGCTGATCGCCGGTCGGCTCATAGGGACTGTGCAGTTTAAATTCCATATGCTCTTCTTTCCACTCGGTTACGCGTCTTTCCCCCACATGGAGGCAATCTGCTCGTCTTCGTACTGCTGCATGACCAGCTGGTAGTAGTAGCCTTTTTGTTCCATCAGTTCATGATGCGTGCCCTGCTCCACGATCTTGCCGTCCTTCACGGCCAGGATCGTATCGCAGTCCGTCACCGTGGACAGCCGGTGCGCGATCAGGAAGGAGGTCCTTCCCTGCGTCACCTTCTTCGTCGCTTCCTGGATCGTCTTCTCCGTCACGGTATCCACGGAGGAGGTAGCCTCATCGAGCACGAGGATCCTGGGATCCGCCAGGATCGCCCGCGCGAAGGAGATCAGCTGCCGTTCTCCGGTGGACAGATTGCTGCCGCCTTCGCCGACCTCGCTGTCCAATCCCTTTTCGAGGCGGTTCACCACCTGGTCCGCCGACACAAGGGCCAGTGCTTCCATGATCTGCGCATCGGTGGCGTCCGGATTGCCGTAGCAGAGATTTTCACGCACCGTTCCGGTAAAAAGATGCGGTGTCTGCAGCACATAGCCGATATGGCTGTGCAGCCAGAGCTGGGAGCGTTCTCGCGCGTCCCGTCCGTCGATCAGGACCTGCCCCTGCGTCGGCTCGAAGAAGCGGCAGACGAGGTTGACCAGCGTGGATTTGCCCGCACCGGTCTCGCCCACGATCGCGACCGAAGCCCCCTGCGGCACGTCCAGATTGAAATGCTCCAGCACCATCTCCTCCCCGTCCGGATAGCGGAAGGAGACATCGCGGAACTCGATATGACCGTCCAGCGGCTCCCAGTTCTCCTTTTTCGGGAAGAAGCTGTCGCCGTAGGTCCGAATGACCTCGGGGGAATCCTTCACATCCGACTCGGTCCCGAGAAGCCGCGTCACACGCTCGATATTGACCTGGATCGTGATCAGCGCGGAGAGCGTATTGATCACGTTCTGGATCGGATCCATGATTCCCAGCGCATAGGACAGGAAAACCGAAAGCGTACCGATCCGCATGAGATTCTGCTGATTGAGCATGCCGCCCTGCCAGAGCACCAGCGCCAGCGCCAGTGCAGAGAACATGGTCACCGACGAGGAGAAGAGCGCGGAATTCCGGGCCGTCTTCACGGCCGCCTTCTCCATGTCCTTCGTATCCCCGCGGAAGTCTCCGAAGAGCTTCTCCTCGGCCGCCAGTGCCTTGATGCTGCGCACTCCGGTGATGCCCTCGTTGAAATCGGAGGTGATGGTCGCGTTGATCTCACGGACTCTGTGGTTGAGCACGACCAGTTTCTTCTGGAAAAAGAGGATGATCAGCACCGCGATCGGGACCAGTGCCAGAATGAACATAGCCAGCCGGACGTCCGTCAGAAACATCACGACCACTACGCTCAGAATATAGGCAAAGTTCCAGACAAAATCCATCATGCGCCAGCTCACCAGCTCGCCGATCTTGCCGGTATCGCTCATGACCCGGGAGTGGATGTAACCCACGCTGTTCTGGTTGAAATACGAGAAGGACAGCGTCTGCACATGCCCGAAGACCGCGTCGCGCAGATCCCGGTTCATCCACAGCTCCAGACGGCTGCACAGGAACATGGTGATGTAGTTGTCCCAGACCTGAAAGCCCAGGATCAGAAGGTACAGGAGCAAAGTCAGAGGCAACCCCTTCAGCGTCATCCCGCCCACGTTCACGTTCAGTATATGTTTGTTGAAAAGCGGGTAAATCGAATCGATCAGGCTGCTGACCGATCCCAGCAGCACCATGCCGGCGATCCTTCTGCGGTAGGGCTTCAGAAATCTGCCCAGCGCCGGGATCCCGAACCACGGAAGCGATTTTCCCTTTGTGTTTTTCTTCTCTTCCATTCCTGCAATCCTTTACATCTCTGGCTTCTGCAGATCATAAATCTGCCGGTAGATCCCGCCCTTCTCCATCAGCTGCGCATGCGTCCCCAGCTCCGCGACACGCCCGTGATCGAGCACACAGATCAGATCCGCCTTCATCAGGGTGGAGATCCGGTGCGAAATCAGGATCGTGGTCGTACCGGCCTGGGTTTTCTGCAGCTGCTTGCGGATATAGGCATCGGTCTGCGCGTCCACCGCGGAGAGCGAATCATCGAAGATCATGATGGGCGGACGGGACACCAGCACCTGCGCGATGGCCGTGCGCTGCTTCTGTCCGCCGGAAAGCGTGACGCCGCGTTCTCCGACATAAGTGTCATATCCCTTGGCAAACTTTCGGACCGTATCCTCCAGGGCCGCCACCGAAGCTGCCTGGTGAAGCCGCTTCTGACGATACTCTTTCCGCTCCTGTTCCTTCCCGGTGCCCCGTTCCAATGTCAGAAGGATATTCTCCTCCAGACTGCCGGAGAAGAGGAACGGCTCCTGCAGCACCATGCCGACATGCTCACGCAGCACCTTGCGGGGCAGCTCGCGGATATCCACGCCGTCGATGCGGATCGCGCCCTGATCGGCGTCCAGATCATAGAGCCGGTCCAGAAGCTGCACCAACGTGGACTTGCCCGACCCGGTTCCGCCCAGGATCCCCAGGGTCCGACCGCCCGGAAGCGTGAAGCTGACATCCCGCAGAACCTCCTCCTGCTCATAGCCGAAGGAGACATGATCGAAGGTGATATCCCCGGAAAAATCCGGAACACGCTCCGGCACAGGCGCCTGTGGCTCCTCCGGAACGGAATCGATGATATAGCGGATACGCTCGATGGAGATCCCCGCCTTACTCATGTCGGAAATCACACGCCCCAGCATACGCACCGGCCAGGTCAGCATCGCATTGTAGGAGATGAACGCGATGTATTCTCCGGCGGTCAGCTCCCCGCGCACGCACAGGATGGCGCCCGCCAGTACGATCAACAAGACCTGAAGTCCGCTGGTGAGGTCACCGAGCGCCCAGAATCTGCTCAGAAGCTTCATCAGATGAATCCAGGTATTCATGTAGGTCTCGTTCATCTTCTCGAAGCGGTCCTTCTCGTACTTTTCGCGTCCGAAGGCCCGCACCACGCGCACGCCGGCCAGATTTTCCTGCGCCATCGCGGACAGACGCCCCTCCATCTCGTCCACGTGCTGGAAGCTCTCCCCGATCTTGTTGTGAAAATACAGGGAGTACCCGATGATAAACGGAACCAGCAGCACCGCCACCACGGTCAGCCCGACATGCACGCCGGCCATAAACCAGATGGCGAGGACGATCAGAATGACCACGCGCACCAGCGTCACCAGCTGCTCCGAGAGGAAATTGCGGATCGTGTCCACATCGGATGTGCAGCGCTGAATGATATCACCGGTCTGGTTCCGGTTGTGCCAGGTGATCGGCAGGTGAATGATGTGATCGTACAGACGCTCCCGCATATTGCGGACCATGCGCTCCTCCGCACGGGAATTGAAGGTGCGGAACAGGTAGCGGCACAGTGCGGACAGAAGGGCCACCACGAGCACGGCGATCGCGATCAGATACAGCCTGGGCCGCAGGAAGGCCGGGTCGCCCAGCCCCACCAGATCCATGACCCGCTGCATGATGCGCGGGAGATCCGGCTCTCTGTCCCCCAGCACGGAGTCCACGGTGTAAGCGATCAGGCGCGGGTTGACGAGCTCCAGAAAGGACATGGTCGCGGCGAAAAAAATGCTCAGCAAAAAGAGACCCTTACTCCCTTTGAGGAACTTCAGGATCAGGGTCACGGCGGACGTCTTTTTGTCCGGGACGGAAGCGCCCGGAATCTGTTTCGGTTCTGTTTTTTCCATAGCCTATATATTTAACCAAATCCGCGTGGTTCTTGCAAGACATATCGCGGATTTTCGAGCGGCCGCAAAACTCCCGGTCCGGGGCCGGCTCAGTCTCCCTCGGAGGACAGGATTTCCGCGATCTCACGCTCCGTGATCCCGGCAAAGGTGCGCTGCATGAGCTTTTCCGCCTCCGGCAGGAAGACCTCCGCGATCCGTCCTCTCGTCTGAAGGACCGCGGAAGGATCCACGGAAAATTCCTTCAGCCCCATGGCCATCAGAAGCGGGATCATGCGCTCGTCCGCAGCCGCCTCGCCGCACATTCCGACCGGGATCCCCGCTTCGGTCGCGGCATTCAGGATCTGCCGGATGGCGCGCAGCACCGCCGGCTGACAGACCGAATTCAGGCAGGAAACCTCGGGATTGCCACGGTCCGCGCTCATGATGTATCCGGTCAGATCATTGGTCCCGATGGAGAAAAAGTCCGCTTCCGCCGCCAGAAGATCGGCGATCATGGCCGCGGAGGGCGTCTCCATCATCACGCCGACCGGGATCTGGGCATCAAACTCCCTGCCTTCCGCGCGGAGCTCTTCCATGCACCTTCCCAGAAGCTCCCGCACGCGCCGCACCTCTTCCACGCAGCTCACCATCGGAAGCAGGATCCGCAGCCGTCCGTAGACACCGGCGCGCAGGATCGCGCGGAGCTGTACCTTGAAAAATCCCTCATGTCCCAGGCAGTAGCGGATCGCGCGGTTCCCGAGGAAGGGATTCTCCTCCGCGCGCATTTTCAGCCCCGGGATCTCCTTGTCTCCTCCCGCATCCAGCGTCCGCACCGTCAGGATCCGGCCGCCGAGCCGCAGCGCGATCTTGCGGTAGGCCTCGAACTGTTCCTCCTCTCCGGGCAGATCCTCCCGCCCGAGGAACAAAAATTCCGTGCGCAGAAGTCCGATTCCCTCCGCATCCGCTGCCACCGCGCGCTCCGCGTCTTCCACCGTCCCGATATTGGCATGCACGTGGAAGGGATACCCATCTGCACTGACGGACAATTTGCCGCGGAACTGCTCGAGACGTGCCCGCCGTTCCTGTTCCGCCTTCTGCTCGGAAGCGTATGCTTCCAGATCCGTTTCTGCCGGATCCGCGATCACCAGTCCGCGTCCGCCGTCCACGATGAGCTGCTCCCCTTCCCGGAGATCCTCCAGGATCCCTTTGGCCGACAGAACCGCCGGAATCTCCAGTGCCCGGGCCATGATGGCCAGATGACTGGTCCGGCCGCCGCTCTCCGTGACAATGCCTGCCACGCGGCCGCGCCGAAACTGCCCCGCCTGGGAGGGTGTCAGATCTGCTGCCGCCACGATGCTCCCCTCCGGCAGATCCGACAGATCCGTCTCCTTCACACCCAGGAGCCTGCGCAAAAGCCCTCTGCGGCAATCCCGCACATCATCCGCGCGCTGCGAAGTCACCTCGTCCTCCATGCCGCAAAAAATGCGGATGTACCGGTCACAGACGTCCGCCACGGCGCTCTCCGCGCTGCTCCCTTCCGTAATCCTGCGCTCGATATCCGCCATCAGCTCGGGGTCGTTCAGAAGCAGAAGCTGCCCCCGGACGATCTCCGCCCCCTTACGGCCGACATTCTCCCGAACGCTCCGGGCCGCATCCTCCATCTCCCGCTTGTATCCCTCACAGGACGCGCGGAAGCGGGACAGCTCTTCGTCCGGATCCTCGGCATGGGCCCGGGCGGGTGGAAGCTGCAGTTCTCTTATTTTTCGTACCGTTCCGATGCCGATCCCGGCAGAAGCGCCGATTCCCTGATACTTTTTCATAGTAACTCCTCTCCTCCGATCTCCCGGTAGATTCTCAGAATATCCTCCCCTGCGGCCAGCCCCTCCGAAAAGGCGGAAGCAGCCCCCGCGGCATTCCCGAGAAGCAGCGCCCTGCGAAGGTCTCCGGTCCGGATGTACCCGGTCAGAAAGCCTGCCACCATCGAGTCCCCGGAGCCGACGGTTCCAAGCACGGTTCCGGAGATGCCACCGCTGCGCATCACTTCTCCCTGTTCCGTGAGAAGCAGGGCGCCTTCCCCGCCGAGTGAGATCAGCACATTCCTCGCGCCTTCCCGCTGCAGAGCGCCGGCCATCCGAAAAAGATCCGCCTCCTCCGCATCCCGGACGCCGAAGAGATCTTCGAGCTCTCTCCGGTTCGGCTTGATCAGGAAGGGATGATACGGCAGGGTCCTGCGAAGCAGCTCCCCGGAGGCATCCACGATCGTCTCCGCGCCCTTCCCCTGAAGCCTTTGCAGGATCTCTTCATAGCTGTCCGCCGGCATGGATCCGGGGATGCTGCCCGCCAGAAGCAGCCAGTCTCCGGCCCAGAGCTGTCCGATCTTGCCAAAAAGCGCCTCCGCGTCTTTACGCGGGATCTCGGGTCCTCGGCAGTTGATCTCCGATTCGCTTCCCGCGCGGAGCTTTAGATTGATCCGGGTATTGCCGGAGGAAAGGCGGATGAAATCGGAACGGATCCCCATCTCCTTTACGCCCTTTTCCAGCGCTTCCCCGGTAAAGCCCGCCACAAAGCCGAGCGCAATGCTCTCCATTCCCAGGCGTCCGAGCACCAGTGAGACATTGATGCCCTTGCCGCCGTAATACAGTTCCTCCCCGGTGCTCCGGTTGGTCTCCCCCATCACGGGATCCGCTTCCATGTGTACCACGTAGTCCAGGGCGGGATTGAATGTCACGGTATAGATCATGAAGTAAGCTCCGTTCTCCGGACAGGGGATGTCCCTGCCGCGGTTATAGCGATGTCTTCAAGCAGCACAGGCGTGGCAGACTGCTGCCACGCCCGCGGGTGATCCGTCCGGGATCCGATTCCTATTTCACCGGTGTCCCCTGCGCATAGAGCATCTCGCGCTTCAGCGTCTCCGGCACCTGCTTCCCGGAATTTATAATCTTCTTGCTGAGCGTCTCCAGCCGGTGCATATGCTGCGCTTCCTTGAACCTGTACCGCTCGATCTGCTCCGTGTAAAGCGGATTTGTGACAAGCTTGTCACAGATATCCTTCCGGAACGGAATGTAGGTAAACAGGATATTTTTCGCCACCTTGTTCAGTCTGGGGGATCCGGCTCCCTCGAAGAGCACCCAGATCAGATAATCCCTGACAAACATTTCCTTGTAGCTGTTCTTGGCTCTCTGCAGCGCGTTCTTGACCTTCTCCTTCGCCTCGTTGCTGAGGTCGTGGTTCTTGCGGTAGAACTGCACATAATCGAAGTATTCGCTGGTAAGAGACCGATCCGTGACATCGTTCCACCTTGCGCCCTGCACTCTCTTGCACAGTTCCCAGCGAAACTCTCCCGTCAGGCGGATCATGGTATTCTGCAGATCCTCCATGTGGAAGACCGAGAGCATCATGCGGCCCGGACTGTTTCTGACCTTTCCTTCGATCTCCTGCCACATGACACCGCGCACGCCCACGTTCGGCATCAGAATGATATCCGGCAGATATTCCAGATGGATGGGTTCCTTCGACATCAGCTCCGCATTTTCCCGGTCGAGACTCTCCCGGTAATACGCCGAAAAATCAATGCTCTTGATCTTCTCGATGGCCGTCCCGATGGCTTTGGCCGTAACGTAGGTACTCTCGAGATCCTTGAGCACATGCTGCTTGCAGAAGACCGGACAGAAGGTCGTAATCCTTCCGAAGGTCATGCGGTTGACCATCGGGAAGAGATTTTTCAGCTCGTACCCGACGCGGCTCATCGGATTGGCGGCAAGCGCCTTCTGCTCCTCCGCGGTGATCGTTCCGCCGATCACCTGCTTGTGCAGATAATCCGCATAGTCCACCTCGAACTCATCACGGCTGGGATTCTTTTTCCCCTGATAGATTGCGAGCAACCAGTCGTAGAAGGTATAGACCCCTGCGCTTCCGTCCGCCTTCATGGTCCGTGCCAGATTCGCGAGACGAACGCAATTCTCCGCCCCCGCCAGCTCCTCGTCGCAATAGCCGAAGTACAGGAACATTTTCACCGGAAGCGGGATCTCCTTTGCCTTCAGCGACTTGATGAAGAGCACCGAGTAGAGACCATAGAATTCCTGCGTCACCTTCTTGCGAAGCGTGACGGTCTCATCATCCATCGCCTCGATATCCTTGAGCTGGCGAAGGTTGCTGACATTGCGCCGGAAAGATTCGCTGTCCTCCCAGTCGCTCCCCGCAAAAATCAGGATCTCGTTGAGCGAATTCACCAGCTCGATCGGCATGGCGCTGTTGTAATCCTTCTCGCTCTCCTCCGCGCCGGATGCAGTCTTCTTCACGTTGCTGTTCAGCTCCCGGATGCGCTCCATGTGAACCGGCAGTTCCAGATTGGCAACCTTGTCATACTGCTCCGTGATCCGGGTGAGTTCCCCGAAAAGATCCTTGGCATCGGAGCTGCTGTGATCCATGTGATAGTAGAGCGAGGATAGCTCCCCAAAGAGATCCTCCCCGTCCTCCGCAAAATACACACCGGCCATCTGCTGGCGATACTGCTCATGTCCGTCCAGGATCTGGTAGGCCTTGCGGGCGTCCAGACTCCCCTTCCGGATCATGCCGAGAGAGACCGAAGGATCCGCCACCAGGCTCGGCGCCATCGCACCGGAATACAGCTTCACCAGCCCCGCATAGTAATCGCCCAGCCACAGGTCAGGTGCTTCCTCCACCAGATAGGAACTGCATTCCTCATAGCCCCGCACCGTTTCGACCTTCTGGCGCAGCTGCGAGGAAAGGGAGGTATAAAGTCCCACGTCCTTCACCAGGTTCCGGTACAGGTCGCTGCAATGGAGCTCCGAATTCGAACACTGTCCGAGCAGAAACGTGATCTGACGGAACAGACTGAGCAAAAATACCCGGCTCATATCCCCCTGCTCGCGCAAAAGATCCCCCAGATGCTCCAGACTCCGCAGCGGATATTCAATGTAGGTCACCTTCTCCGCCGCCGTATATCCCAGAAAATGGACCTCGTTACAGATCTCGCAGATCCCGAGCACATCCCCTTTTCTGAGTACAAAGGATCCCCCGGGATAGGAGGCATCCACCGTCCCCGACAGCACCAGACGCAGATGGGTCATGGGATAACCCACCTTCGCGATCACTGTCCCCTTTTCCACTTCCGTACTCGCCATTTGACACCCCCGTCTTTACAGACTGATCTCCTGTAGCTTCCGCACCAGTTCCGATTCCTTGAGCGGTTTTGTGACATATGCGTCAATACTGACATTCTTCATCTTCTCACGGTCGAGGTGATATGGCTCCACGCCGATCGCCAGAATCGGTACGCCCGCCAGATCCGGATTCCCCAGATTCCGGATCCTCTTGGCCGCTCCGTAGCCGTCCAGACCGGTCATCTTGATGTCCATGATCACGGCATTGTAGTAGAACGGATTGCTTCGCTTGACCATCTCCGTTCCCACGACGCCGCTTCCGGCCGCTTCCACCTCCGCACCGTATTTCCGCAGGATCCGGTTCATCTGATCCAGTATGGACGGCTCGTCATCCACGATCAGGAAACGGTGTCCGGCAAAGATCCCGGGGATCGCATTCTCCTGATCCCGCAGACTTCCCTTTCTGTCCTCCTCCTCCATGCGGATCGGGTCGTCCGGAGACAGCTTCAGATCCAACAGTACGTGGAAGATGGTTCCCTTGCCCTTCTCGCTGGTAAAATAGATCTTGCCGCCCATCATCTCCACCAGCTGCTTCGCGATCGGGAGGCCGAGTCCGCTTCCGGGGATCCCGCTCTCCTTGGAGGTACGCTCTCTCGAGAACGGTTCAAAGGCCTTGCGGGCGAAAGCCTCATCCATGCCGATGCCGTGATCCTCCACCAGAAATTCGATCGTCACGTAGCTGCTTAAGGGTGTCGTCTGCTCCCGCACGGTCAGAAGGATTTCCGTCCCCTTCTCCGAATATTTGTGGGAATTGTTCAGCAGGATCATCAGCACCTGAAGGAGGTGTCCGCGATCGCAGAGGATCAGGCGGTCCGGAGTCTCCATCGAGACGCGGAACTTCTGATGCTCCTCCCGCGCGACCTGCAGGAAGGTGGTACGAAGCTCTCCCACGATGGACTGCAGGCTCTCCTCACTCTCCACGATGTGCTCGCGGCCGCTCTCGATGCGCGTGACATCCAGCAGATTGTCCATCATCGCGACCAGCTCCCGGCTGGCGCTCATGATGTTGTTCAGATATTCCTCGATCTCGCTTCCCTTCTCCACTTTGGTCAGAGCCAGCGTGGTATATCCCATCACCGCGTTCATCGGTGTACGGATATCATGGGACACATTCTCGAGGAAAGTCGTCTTCGCCTGATTGGCCGCATTGGCTTCCTTCAGCGCCATCTCCAGCAGTATGCGTCCACGCTCGTTCTCCTGGCGCAGACGGAAGGTGGCTGCGCGGTCATCGTCGACACGGCGGAAGCAGAAAAATACACTCTTAAGCTCTCCGCCTTTCATCTCTCCGATGCGCCATTCGGTCTGCCGCCACTTCCCGTAATTGGCCGTGTAGCTGCTCTTGATGACCTTCTCCTTCGGAAGGTTCTCCCGCAGATAGTCCGGATCACCGAAGGTCTTCTGCTGTTCCTGAAAATCCAGATCCACGCGCTCGACAATGTATTTTGCGAGGAACTCGGAATAGACCATTTCCTTTGCCATCCCGAAGGAGCCCTGCTCCTCGGTCTCATACACCAGATGGATCCAGTCCCTGTCGAGATCGATCTCGTAGATCAGGAGATAAAGAGACAACCCCGCGCGGTATAAAGCCTCGTTGTACTTTGCCATTATTTCCCCCTTTCAGGCGACGGATCAGTCGCTCAGATCCGTATCCACCGCTATGTTCAGCTGATAGGCCGGATATTTAGCCAGGATCTCGTTGTAGACATCCCGGTACAGTTCCTTTTTGTCCTGAACGGCAAAATCCACCACCATGTCAAACCGGATGCTCTTGGGATCCTCCGACAGGAAAAAACCGTGGATCTGCAGGATCCCGTCATGACTCATGACGATGCTGCGGATATCCTCGCGAATCCGGGCCGCTTCATCATTGGTCGTATTATACGAGTAAATGCTGACCGCATTGAGGATCACGTGATGCTCATAGTAGACCTTTTCCTGGATCCTGCGCACGAGATCATCGATCTGTGCCGCGTTGTAATAGTCCGGGATCTCGATATGCACCGATCCCTGCAGCCGGTCAGGGCCGTAGTCGTGCAGCACCAGATCATAAGCCCCCCGAACATCGGGGAAGGAGCATACGGTCGCTTTCAGTTCTTTGGACAGGGTGCTGTCGACCCGCTCCCCGAGGATCTCGCTGATGGTCCCGCTGATCAGATCATAGCCGGATTTCAGGATGACCACGGAGATGACAGCGCCCAGCCAGGCCTCCAGAGAAAGGCCCGAGAAGAGGAAAATGAAAGCTGCCAGCAAGGTAGCCGCAGAGATGACAGCGTCCATCATCGCGTCCGTTCCGGAGGCGATCAGAGAATCGTATTTCACCTTTTCCCCGATGCTCCTGACATAGCGGCCGAGCACGATCTTGACCGCCACGGCCACGCCGACGATCACCAGGCTGGTTATGGTATAGTCCGGAGTCTCGGGGTGAAGGATCTTTTTGATGGATTCGATCAGCGAGGTGGCACCGGCATAGAGGATGATAACGGCGATGACGACGGCCGTCAGGTATTCCGCGCGCCCGTGGCCGTAGGGATGATCCTTGTCCGCCGGCTTCCCCGCCAGCTTGGTGCCGACGATGGTGATGATGGAGGAGATGGCATCGCTCAGATTATTGACCGCATCCAGCACGATGGCGATGGAATGGGTCAAGACTCCGACCAGTGCCTTGAAGGCCGCCAGCAGCACATTCACTGCGATGCCGATGATGCTGGTCCGGACGATCACCTTGTCCCGCCTCATGGTTTCTACTGATGAAGTACTCATATTGCCCTCCGGCCGGTTTCTTATCCCTCGAAGCCGACGACCTTGTAATCCTTGTCTTCCACAGCCTTTTTCAGTACCGCTTCCTCCACATCCGAGGTGAGGGTGACCACAGCGGTTCCCTTCTCGTGGCTGACCTGTGCGGAAGATACGCCGTCCAGCGCCTCCAGAGCCTTTTGCACGCTTGCCTCACAGTGCGCACACATCATTCCTTCAATACGGATCGTTTTCTCCATTGTAATACTTCCTTTCTCTTTTTCCAAAGGTTGTTCTGTGTTTAGAGTTTCCTGCAGCCCGGCATGCCGTCTGCCTTTGAACCGATTCCGGTCGTGACGCGTATCGTACACCTTCACAAGGTTCAGACGCAGCGCGTTCGTGACCACACAGAAGCTGCTCAGACTCATGGCCGCCGCCCCCAGCATAGGATTCATGTTGATCCCGAAGGCCCGGGCATAAACCCCGGCCGCCGCCGGGATCAGGAGTACATTGTAGATCAGTGCCCAGAAAAGGTTCTCCAGAATGTTGCGGTAGGTGGCTCTGCTCAGGCGAACCGCGGCTGCCACATCGCTCAGTCTGCTCTTCATCAGCACCACATCGGCGGCGTCGATGGCCACATCCGCTCCGGCACCGATGGCGATTCCGATCTCGGCCGCCGTCAGGGCGGGTGCATCGTTGATCCCGTCTCCCACCATGGCCACGCTGCCCTGCTCCTGCAGCTTACGGATCACGGCTTCCTTCCCCTGCGGGAGGACCTCGGCCACGACCTCGTCCACACCGGCTTGCGCACCGATGGCCTGCGCCGTCAGGCGGTTATCCCCGGTCAGCATGACGACGCGAATGCCCATCCCGCGAAGCTGTGAGATCGCCTCCGCGCTGTCCTCCTTGATGGGATCGGCCACGCAGATCATCCCCAGAAGCCGGCCGTCTTCGGCAAAATAGATCGGTGTCCTGCCCTTCTGCGCCATCTGGCGTGCAGTCTCCCGCATGAGCTCAGGCACCGCGCATCCCTGCTCGATAAAGGCGAGGTTGCCGCCGCTTAAGGCCTTTCCGCGGTAGATTCCGCTCAGGCCATTGCCCGGCATCGCCCGGAAGTCTTCGGTCCCTTCCGTGATCCGGACGCCCTGCTGCTTCGCATAGCGCAGGACGGCACCGGCCAGAGGATGCTCACTTTTTTCCTCCAGCGCGCAGGCTTTCTCGAGAAGCTCGGACGGCGCTGTGCCTTCCGCCGGAACCAGATTCGTCACCTCCGGCTGCCCGCTTGTGATCGTACCGGTTTTATCCAGTGCCACGATGCGGATATTGCCGGTCTCCTGCAGCGCTTCCGCGGTCTTGAAGAGAATGCCGCTGCGGGCACCGAGACCGTTACCGACCATGATCGATACGGGCGTCGCAAGTCCCAATGCGCAGGGACAGCTGACAACCAGCACCGTGATGGCACGCGCCAGCGCATATCCGGGCGCCGCTCCTACCAGGAGCCAGACCGCCAGAGTCAGAAGGGCAAGCCCGATGACCGCGGGGACAAAGATCCCGGAGATGCGGTCCGCCAGCCTTGCGACCGGTGCTTTGGTTGCGGCCGCGTCGCTGACCATCTGTATGATCTGCGCCAGGGTGGTATCCTCCCCGACGCGCGTCGCCCGGCATTTCAGGAATCCGGACTGGTTGAGGGTTGCGGAGGATACGACATCGCCCGGCTGCTTGTCCACCGGGAGACTCTCCCCCGTGAGGGCCGCCTCGTTCACCGCGCCGGTTCCTTCGACGACCTCCCCGTCGACGGGAATATTTTCTCCGGGACGGACGAGGAACAGATCTCCGATCCGCACCTCTTCGATGGGCAGTACCTGCTCCTCCTCTCCGCGCAGCACGCAGGCGGTCTTCGGAGCGAGACGCATCAGACTCTTCAGGGCGTCGGTGGTCCTGCCCTTGGACCTGGCTTCGAGCATCTTGCCGAGCGTGATCAGCGTGAGGATCATGGCGGATGCCTCGAAGTAGAATTCATCCATGTAATGCATGACCGCGGTATGGTCCCCGGAAACGACCGCCCCTGTCATGAGAAAGAGGATCACGACAGAGTACAGGAACCCGGTCATGGAGCCCATGGCGATGAGCGTGTCCATATTGGGGGCTCCGTGAAAGAAGGACCGGAAGCCGCTGATGAAAAACTTCTGGTTGATGCCCATGACGATGATGCACAGGAGCATCTGCACGAGCCCCATGGCGATGTGGTTCCCTTCCAAAAACGCCGGAAGAGGCCAGCCGAACATCATATGTCCCATGGAAAAGTACATGAGAAGCAGCAGGAATCCGAGGGAGGTCAGGAGGCGTTCCCTGAGCTTCGGTGTCTCGGTATCCTTCAGCGCCTCTTCCTGCCGGGCGAGACGCTGCGTATATGCGGCGGTTTTCCCCGCCTGCGCTTCTCCGCTTCGATCCTCCTGCAGCGAAGCGCCGTAGCCGGCTTTCTCCACCGCTTCCACGATGGCTGCGGGGTCGGCGTCTCCTTCGACGCCCATCGAGTTCGTCAGGAGGCTGACCGCGCAGCTTTTCACTCCGGGAACCGCGCTGACTGCCTTCTCCACTCTGGCCTGACAGGCGGCGCAGCTCATCCCGGTAACCTGATATTTATCCATACTTCTGTCCTTTTATGTCTTTGGTGCTTTCGTCACGCGCCCGCTCGGGGTGCAGAGAAAGATACGAGTTCCGGAACCCTCGGGAAGCATATGTCCCCTGATGGCGGGTTCGATCACTAACCTCGCCGCTGCTCATACCAATGCAAGTGTCGTCCGGGCTAACTCGCTTCGCTCAGACAAACGCCCGTCCGCCACTGCGCATTTCGCACCGCTCGCTAAGTGACAACCCGCATTTCATCAGGCGGACATATATCTTCCGCTCGGGTCCCTGGACTGGTGCGATGGACTAAAGAATCACGGTTCCGTGCTACCTGGTGAGCGACACGAGCGGCCGGCAATCACACCTGCGGGCGCTGATCGTGTAATGTCCGGGAAGCGGTATCATCCGAGGGCGCTTCGGGAAGCTGATTTGCCCGAAGCGGACCTGCGGGGCGTCACTTAGCAAGCAGTGCGCGTCCCAGGAGCGAGCGCAGGGAAACCATTTCCCGAAGCGAGTGACTGCCGGTATGCGTGCTGCGAGCTTAGTGATCGAGCCCGCCAGCGCGGGCAAACACTTCCCGAATCGCCCGACAAATTCACTTCACGTAATAATGCCTTGCAATCCACTTCGACAGCCCATCCAGTCCGGGATACATGATCCGCTCGCTGATATTCAGCTGATCCAGCATATCCCGCACCCTCCAGCGCAGCTGCCCGTCGATGATATACTTCACCGTATTGTGCGTTCGATTCTCCAGGAACCCTTCAATGTCCGTCATCTCCATCGGAACCACCGAGAAGAAGGAATACTGATTGACGATCCGCGTGTTGACGGAAGGGGGCTCAATGATCACCATCGCATCCTTCCCCATGTCCTCGTCGTACTTCTGCAGACTGTTCCCCGTGATCTCGCGGAGCATATCCACCGAATAGATCGTGGAAAGATTCCGGTTCAGAAGGGTCTGGTACGCCTCCGGAAGAAGCGCATACATCTCATTCATGTCGATCCGCCAGACCATACAGTCGTGCTGATCCATCTCATCCATCTCCGTCTCGGACATGGCAAAATGCAGACCGACCAGAGCCGAATGCGTCCAGTCCAGCAGCCTCGTGGGCAGACCGTAATGCTGACCGAGGATCATCTGTCTCCAGACCGATTCCGCGATGGAGGGATCTCCGATCACGGCATACTTGGCAAAATTCTCCAGGATCGCAGGCTCCAGCGTCTTCGACAGGTTCTTGCAGTTCCTGCTGAGACTCGTATACATCCGGAAGGATGCATCCGGCATCCCCCGGTACAGATAACTGCTCCGGTTCCGGTGCAGATCCTTGCGGTATTCCTGCTCCGACAGAAGCGGCATCAATTCTTCCAGTGTGTGGACTCTTACTTCTTTGATCATTTTTCCTCTTTGCGCAGCAGCGCGTTCCTTCCGTCCACCTCGCTCATCGCACGATGGTAACCTTTGTGCCGCGATGACAATACGGACAATTGACATAGTTCTGAGGCCGGTCGCTCAGCAGATCCAGACGGTCCGAAACCGCGGGGAATACCTGATGACAGTTCACGCATTCCACCTTCACCCGCGAACGCCCCAGCATACCGCTCCCCATATCCACGGAGCTGTCCCTGCGGTGCTGCCTGCGCAGGTTGATGATCAGAAGCACCATCACCAGTATGAAAATCAGGCATATGCCAATCATTTTTTTACCCTCCGTAAACAGCCTGATAGGGAAATATCATTGTACCACAAAAAGGGCTCCGCCGCCACCTGTTTTCAGTATTCACAGGGAAAGCAGAGCCTGATTTTGAGACTTTTTCTCAGATCCTTTCTGCCGAGCCCTCCGCTCCCAGAATCCGGCTCTCATGACAGGTGAAATAGATCAGCTGATGTTCCTGCGCCAGCGCCCTCAGAAAATCAAGGGCACCGCCGAGCTTCCCGCGGTCCAGATTGACGAAGGGATCGTCCAGGATCAGGAAGGGCTTTTCCTCCTCGTACATGGCATCCGCCATTGCCATTCTCCTGCACAGCGCCACCAGATCCCGGTAGCCCGCACTTAAGAACTCCACGGAATGCTCCGATCCGAACTCCTTCAGCTTCAGATCCAGATTCGCATCCAGCTCGTAAGCCTTCCCGTCTCCCGGTGAGAGCAGCTCATAGTATTTCTCGAAGCCGGCCAGGATCGGGTTCATATAATGCGCAGAGAAGGACTCTCTGGCACGGGTCAGGTACTCCTGCGTAAGCTGCATCACATCCCGTTTCGCCATAAGCTCCTGAAGCTTTGCCTCTCCCTCCTCCAGTTCCCGGGCTCCGTCCCGGATCCCGGCGAGATCCTCCTCCAGCTTGGAAAGGCGCGAAAGCAGCAGGTTTTTCCTCTCCTGCAGCTCTTCCGCCTGCCCGCGAAGCTCCTTTTCCTTTTGGGTCAGTTCTTCCATGGACGGACCGGGCAGGTTCGTCTCCTCCCCGTCCTGCGCATCGGATGCTTCCGCATCCGGAGCCTCGTCCTCTTCGGCGGGCAGCTCCGGCAGGGGCGGCAGGAGCAGCTCCGGCAGAGCCGGTTCCTCCTCCAGAAGCTCCGCCGGCATCTGTTCCATGCGCTCCGGATGGCGCAGCTCCTCCATCGTCTCGGGCAGTTCCCGGTCCTCGAAGGCATACAGGTCCTCGCGGCACTGCTTTTCCTTCTCCTGCAGCATCTCCAGGCGCTGCATCTTCTTCTGAACCTCCTGGAACCGCTCTTCACAGGAAGCGGAAGTCTGTTCCTCTCCGGCCACGTACCTTTCCAGGAAATCCTCCACCTCCGTCCGGTTCTTCCGAAGGCGCTCCTGTGCTTCCTCCTCCTTCTGCCGTGCCTCCAGCAGACGCTCGTAGGAACGGATGTCCTGTCGGAGCGTAAAGAGCGCATCCGTCAGACGGTTCGCCTCCGGAACCCGGCCGAAATGCCGGAAGAAGCGCCCGATCTCTCCGTCCAGATACGCGATCTTTTTCCGGTACTGCCGCTCCGCCGAAAGCCTCCAGGCACTGATGAGCAGCAAAGCCGCACCGGCGATGGCAAGCACCGTCCCGACCGCCGCAGATTCCGGCGCGAGCACCAGCGTCAGGATCCCGGCCGCGACCAGAATCCCCCCGGCCGCAAGCAGGATCCCCCCAAGGAAAACCGGAGCCCTGAGCGCATTCCTGCGGCCGATCAGCTCCTCCACCTCCGCGAGCTCCTCCTTGCCGGGCACCTCTTCCTCGAACTGCTTCGCAAGCTCTTCCAGATAGGCCCGGTCCGCGTTCCCGAGCGCCGCGTTTCGCGCATCCGACGCATCCACATCCAGATGGGAAGCCGCCATGCTGATCCTGCGATATTCGTCCCCGGACGGAATCCCGTGCGGGAAAGAATCCCGGAGCTCCAGCACCTGCCGTTCGGCCTCCTTCCGCGCCCGCAGAAGACTCTCGTAATAGTCCCGCTTTCCGGTCAGCGCATCCCGCTTCTTCTCCCATTCGAGGCGGCGCTTTTCCCGGTCCGCCTGCCGCTGGTTGCGCTGATTTTCCTGCTCCGCGCGCTCCTGTAAAAGCGCAGCGCGCTCAGCCTCCGCCTCGGCGCGGACGCGCTTTGCCTCCTCCCGAAGACGCTTCGCCTCTTCCCGTTCCTTCGCGCGGATCAGACGCCGGTTCTCCTTCGCGATCAGCGCACGTACCGCTTCCTGCGCCTCCAGATTCTCCTCCCGGCTGCGCCCCAGCTCCCGCAGATCGGCTTCCAGCTGCTCCCTGCTCTCCGTGAGCGGGGTCTCCTGAAGCATCAGCGTCCGCAGATCGGCCACCTGCTTTTTCTTCTTCGCGATCTCTCCGGTCGCCCGGTCCTCCGTGATGGCATCCAGATTCTTCTTCAGCAGCTCCTTCGCCGCATCATACCGCCCCAGATCCGCCGTCTCGTCCGAGAGATTGCCGATCTTGGCACTTATATCGGAAGTGACGGAAGTGTCACAGCCGAGCTGCGGCACATAGATCGTCCGCATAAAGGAGGCACTGTCGATACGAAACAGGGCCTGCCCCAGCGTCATCCGGGCATCGTCCGCCTGCTGCAGCAGACACCCTTTCCCGGGCACCGGGCGACCGAAGTCCTCGCTGCCCAGATGTGTCTGCGCATCCTTGATCTGAAAGCTGTCCTCCGAGGCTTTGGATCCGAATACCTCCGTAACCTCATAGGTCCTTCCGCCCGCTTCAAAAGTCAGCGTCCCGCCGTAGGTTCCCTTCTGCCACGGCCGGAACCTCTTGCGCTCGTTTTCCTCCGTGCTGCGCTTTCCTTCGTTCTCAAAGCCATAGAGCATCACGCGAAGGAAGACCGCCAGGGTACTCTTGCCCCAGCCGTTCTCGTGACAGATCGTATTGAGCCCCTCCGCGAAGGAAAGGGAATAATCGCTGAGGCGACCGAAATTTTCAATGTGACAGGATATCAGTTTCATGGCTGCTCCCCCCTGAGCACCTTCAGACCGCAGGAAATGATCTCTCCCTTCCTCTCCTCGGTCAGCTTCTCATCCGCGAGGACCATGCGGACAAATTCCCCCTTGAGCGTCGCGTCCATTGCAAACTCTTCCGGGTTCACGCTTCTGGCCGAGCGGTCCGTCAGCTTGACGAAAAAGTATTCATCCGACAGTTGTGTCAGAATATAATCCGTGTTGCGTTCCGCCTCCACATCCTGGCTTCCGGTCAGGACGATCTTCAGAAGATCCTCCGGTCGGCACCCCGCTTCCGAGATCGCCGCACGCACCTTCTCCAGGACCGTGTAGGTGGTATCGCATCCGGTGACATCCGCCGTGATCTCATGGAGCCTCCGACCGGCAAAAGGGACGAACGTATCCCGGATCTGCCGCTGCTCCTCGTCGATCTCCAACAGCACAAATCCATGCACCCCGCACTCGTCAAAGCCGCGCCCCTCCAGGCACCCGGGATAGCAGTAGATCCCTCTGGCATCCAGGGTCTCCCGGATATAGCGGTGCACATGTCCCAGGGCCAGATAATCGATGTCCCTCCCCCGGAGCGCCGAAAGCGGGATCGTCTCTCCTCCGCGGGCATCCTCATATTCCGAAATCTGCCCGTGCAGCGTCACCAGGTTGATATCCTCATATTCCGGAAGGAGCGAGTGCATCAGCACGGACACATTCCCCGCCTCGATCTCCGCACCGGTCAGCTTTACCCGGTCCGAAAGCGCATAGGTCGTCCACTCCCTTCCGAAGGTCTTCAGATTCTCCGGGATCGCCCGCTCTCCCCAGAAGCCGTCCGCATCGTGATTGCCCCGCAGGTAGTAAAAGGTGATCTCCGGATGAGCCGTCACCGTGTCATAGACCAGATTCGATGCCGTAGCGGTGGCTCTGCGCACATCAAACAGATCCCCCGCGATCAGGATATGGGGCACTTCCTGTTCGCCCGCATAGCGCACCAGCTCCGAAAACCGCTGCAGCAGCTCCGAGCGTCTCTGATCCGCCTTCTCTTTACTTAATCCGGTCCGCATGGACGAATCCAGATGCAGGTCCGCACAATGGATGATCTTCATGGCAATCCCCCCAATTCAGGCTTTCGCCGACACCTTTTTCAGATAAGCATTCTTAAGTTCATTTTCCTCCTTCAGGTGCGCATTTTCTTCCCTCAAAGTTTTCAGATATCCGCGCACCAGAGGAACGCCGCAACGCACGGCCACATCCTCGTGCTTTTCCATGTCCTCCAGCCACTGCTCCAGCGATTTTTCCCGTATCTCGTCATAAGTATGATCTTCCGGTGTCCACATAGATCCGTCTCCTTTTTCACTTTTTTCACCTTTTTGATTATATCACAACCGGCTGTGGTAAAATGAACGCAAAGGTTCTACAGGGAAAAGAACCCGGATTCCATCAAACGAAGGAGGAACGATTATGGCAACTGCACCCGGAAAGACCGCAACCGCAAAGAAGACATCCACCACGGCAAAAAAGACTGCTGCCGCAAAGAAACCGGCCACCGCCGCAAAAAAGACTACTGCCGCAAAAAAGACGACTGCCGCAAAGAAACCGGCCACCACCGCAAAAAAGACCTCCACCGCAAAGAAGCCTTCCACCGCGAAAAAGAGCGCTTCTTCGCAGCTGAAGCTGAGTGCTGCCGAGAAAAAGCTGATCCAGAACTTCCGGAAGCTAGGTGACGGTGCCCAGCTGATGATCACCGCCGCCGTGGAGAAGCTGGCCGACATGCCGGCCATCGCTGCGGAAGCCCCCTCCTCGAAAAAGGACGACGCTCCCGATCTTAGCGCACTTCTGAAGCTCCTGAAGAAATAAGCCATACAGACAAAAATCCCCTGACCGCAAAGATCCGGAAACCCGGACCCGCTGTCAGGGGATTTTTTGTTCTGTTATTCCCACTCGCTGAAGTACACGTCCTCACCCTCGACCTCGAAGCATACGAAATCGGTCACATAGTAGTCACCGTAGATATCGTCGATGCTGAAACCGAAGAGGTACACCCCGTCCGATAACCAGGTCCAGATCAGACCCGTATCCCCGTCAAAGACATACTCCTCACCGGCGTAATAAAACTCATCGTCCGAATCCATGGCATAGGCATCGTAAAGCGGCACGATGACATCGCCGGCTTTCAGCTCGGTCGTATTTCTCCCGGATGCGCCGTATTCATCCACGCCATCCCAGATTCCGGTGATCTCCATGGCATCCTCTTCATAGTCCCAGATGAAGCGGAGATTCGTCTCTTCTCCGTTCAGTTCGATGGGAGCCGTGAAAATGTCATATCCGTCACATTCCTCCACGAGGTACGCACACAGGGGCTGCCCGTCGGGAAGCGCATACCAGGTTCCGTCAAAATTGTCGGTGCATCTGCCGGTCTCCCAGTCCATAGCGACATCCGCCGTGCTCAGGCCCATGCAGATCATTTCCTCTTCATCCTCGGTAAGCATATAGACGGTCGCCTGAACGGAAGCCGCATTGTAGTAGCCCTCATCCGAAAGGACAAAGGTGTAATATCCGTCCCCGTCCAGATGGGGCGCTTCATCGAAGGAGATCGCCTTGCTCTCGCCGGTCACCCCGCCCTCATCCAGGTAGCTCCAGTCCCAGTCGTCCCAGCCGGACCAGTCGTCCTCGTACTCCTCGTAAGATTCGACCATTTCCGAGTTGTCATAGTCACTGATGTTTCCGGCATTGGCAAAGCCGTACGCGATCTTGTCCACGAGACCCAGGTAATAAGGGCTGACGCAGACCTCCCGGAACGTGGTAAGCTCCGCAGAGCCCTGTACCTGCAGCGGATAATAGACCGCCAGTCCGCTGGCATTCGCATGGTCGCTGCCGCGCACCTGATAGACCACCGCATTTTGGATGGCCTGCGTCACGGCGCCGGAATCATCGGACAGATCGCTTCCCGCTTCCGCCAGTCCGCCCAGGTCCACCATGTTGGTGTAACCCTCGTTTTTGTTGTTGCCGCCGTAATTGTCCACGGAGGTCATACTGCGGGCAAAGCCGGAAAATTTTGCTTCGTCGCCCGTTGCTTCATAGACATCCGAGGAGAAGGCATCAAAGGCACTGACCACCTCCGGGACTGCATCGAGCCGGATCACGGACAGGGTACAGATATTCTCTTCCCCGGTCTGCTCACAGCTCTCGTAAAAGCTGTCGCACACCACACGACCAAGCCCCGCGCCGTCCGCCCCGGGATTCCCGCTGAGGTATTCGCCGATGGCCTTGTAATCCCAGCCGTATCCGGGCTCCGACTCCTCGGATCCGTACATATAGCGCGCGTAGGGTCTGAGCATCAGCGCAGTCTCCACCGTTCCCATCAGGCAGGCATCAAAGCCGACAAATTCAAAACGGTCCGTCATGGACCCCGCCACCCGGTTGAAGGCAGCCGTCATTTCCTTCAGCGTCAGACTGTCATTATCATCATTTTCATCAAAGCAGACACCGTTGATAGAGCCGCTCCCGTGATTCCAGAAGACCACGCCCATGCGCGCCGCCGGGTAATTTGCCACGCCCCAGGAGAGAAAGTCCGCGGCCGTATCGCTCTCTCCCATTCCGGCCTGCGGCTTCGATTCCACCAGCCGCATCTCGCCGCCTTCGATCACGTAGCGCTCCAGTTCCTCCTCCGACACATCGGATTCCCAATCGGATGCTCCGCCGGTCTCAACGACAAAGCGCACCTTCCCGCCCCAGTCGGAATCCGTCATCTCCTCCAGGTCCATGGTGCCCATGCCGCCGTCGCTCTCCAGATCGGAGCCGCACAGATAGACGAAGATCGTCCAGGTTCCATCCTCCCCCATGGGGGTTTGGTCATCGATCGCCACGACCTGTGAAGTGCCGCTTCCGGGATCCGAAGCACCTTCGCCCTCCATCGGGCGTCCCGTCCCGGAGCCGGTCCCCGGCTCCTCTCCATAGTCTTCGTAATCCTCGTAGTCTTCCCAGTCATCCCCGCAGGCACACAGACCAAATGCCAGCAGAGCGGACAAAAGGCAGGCCCAAACCCTTTTCCCTCTGATCATCGCTTCTCCTTTACAGTTTCCCGCCCTTGGAGCCTCCAAAGGTGGCTGTGCTCAGAATATTCGTATCAAACGTGAAGGTCAGCGCCTCCTCCGCACGCGCGCGCTTCAGGGCCAGTCCGATCATGCGGTCCAGAAGCTCCCGGTAAGGGATCCCGATCGGCTCCCAGAGGTAGAAGGCGAGGGACCCGGGGATCGTATTGATCTCATTGAAATACAGCCTGCCGGTCTCCTCGTCGATCATAAAGTCGATGCGGGAGACTCCGTTACAGCCGAGGGCCTTGAAGGAACGCACGGCCAGGTCGCGCACCTCCTCGCGCTGCTCCGGTGACAGATCGGCCGGAATCTTGCGGGATACGCTTGCCATCCCTTTGGAGCCGCCGCTCTTCGAGCCGCTGACATACTTGTCCTCGTAGCTTAAGATGTCCTTCGTGTGCAGCGGTTCCTCGCATTCGGAGGCGATGGCTTCATTCTCGTCCCCGAGCACGGAACAGTTGATCTCACGCAGCTGTGTGATGGCATGCTCCACCAGGATCTTCGTGGCGTAGCGGAACCCGTCGTCCACGGCAGCGCTCAGCTCCGCGCGGTTCTTCGCCACACTGATGCCCACACTCGAGCCGAGATTGACCGGCTTTACGATCGCGGGATAGCCCACATATTTTTCCACGCTGCTTAAGAGTCCTTCCATGTCCGCATAGTCGGAAAGCGTGTACTCCTTCGCATCCAGAACGGGAATCGCATGCTCCTTGAGCACGGTCTTCATGATGAACTTGTCCATGCCGATGGCGGAGGCAGTCACATCACAGCCGACGAAGGGGATGCCGATGGTCTTCAGGTATCCCTGCAGCGCGCCGTCCTCCACGTTCGTTCCGTGCACCACGGGAAAAATGACATCCACGTCAATCTCCGTATTCCTGCCGAAGCGTTTCATCGGATACCCCATGAAATACACGCGCCCGTCCTGATTGAGCAGAATCACCCGCTGCGATTTTCCGAGAAGGGCGGGGATGTCCCGGTAGCTCTCGATCCTGCCGATCTCCTCCCCGATGTACATCTCGTTTTTCTTGGTCATGTAGACGGGAATGACCTCGTATTTGTCGGTGTCCATGCTCCGAATGGCCTGGATACCGGATATGACGGAGACCTCATGCTCCACGCTTTTGCCGCCGAACAGCATGGCAACTCTTGTTTTCATTTTCTCTTTCCTCCTAGTAGTTATCCGGCAGATCGTTCTCCAGCAGGATATATTTATGCCCCTCGTCCCGGATGGAATAAGCGTACGAAAGCGCGTCCTCGAGGTGGTCAAACACCCGGCAGCGCTTCTCGTCGAAGCCCTTGCGCAGCGCGCCCTCCCGGATCGGAACCACACGTTTTCTGCCCACCAGCAGGATGTAATCGCAGCAGTCTGCCGCATAGGTCCCGAAGAGACGGTTGTACTCCTCCTCCTGCTCTCCGAGCTCCACCATGCCCGGCGTGATCAGGATCCGCACGCCGTCAAAAAGCGCCAGGTTCTCCACGGCCGCCTTGGAACCGACGGGATTCGAATTGTAAGCATCATCGATGATCGTCACCGCGCCGCGGTCAAGCAGCTGCATGCGGTGCGCCACCGGCTGGATCTGCCGGACGGGGATCACCAGTTCCTTAAGCGGGATCCCGAGGGCGTGCGCGACCGCGATGGCGCCGACGACATTGATCACATTGTGGGCGCCGATCAGGTGCATCTGATAGCGCTGCGTGCTGCCATCCGGCGCGTGCACCGTAAAATCCGTCCCCAGATTACTGACGGATATGTCACTTGCATAGTATCCTTCCCCCTCGGATTCCGAGCGGTAATAGATCGCGTTCGGATACTGTTTTCCCTTCTCCCGGATGATCTCGTTGTCCCCGTTCAGGAAGATCATCCCCGAGGAGGGCACCGCATCCGCCAGCTCGAATTTCGTGTCGCGGATGTGCTCCAGATCGCCGAAGGTCTCGAGATGCTGCGGTCCGATGGCCGTGAGGATGCCGTGGTCCGGATGCACGATCTCACACAGCTCCCGGATATCGCCCACGCGGCGCGCACCCATCTCGCAGACAAAAATCTCCGTCGTGGGCTTAAGAGAGGCGCGGATCGTCTTGACCACGCCCATCGGCGTATTGTAGCTCTCGGGCGTTACGAGCACGTTAAAATGCCCGCGCAGGAGCGTCTGCAGATAGAATTTGACACTGGTCTTGCCGTAGCTTCCGGTGACACCGATGACCTTAAGGCCCGGCACCGAGCGGAGCTTTCGCTTCGCGTCACGGATATAGTAATGATTGATCCCCTTCTCGATGGGGCGGTTCACCAGATTCGTGAGCAGTCCCGCAAGGAGCTGCGCCCCGACGAGGAAGGGAAGGATCCCGCCCGCCGGACGGAAGGCAGACGCGAAATATTCCGCGTGATCCGCCGCAAGGTTCCCCGCACCGGATGCGACATAGCTGTGCGCGGCCAGCAGCATCCCTCCGATCAGCAGGAGCGCGCCCAGCAACAGGATCGTCACCGTCATGCGCTTTACGCGCGGAGTCCAGACCAGCTTTTTCTTCGTCGCCATGAGCTTCATCTGGCGATAGACCAGCGCCGTCACCAGCAGCGTAAGCCAGACAAGGATGTCCAAAGCCGCCGGCGCAAAAAAGACGCGCAGCAGTCCCAGCGCCATCAAAAACAGCAGGATCCACTGCATGCGGATATTCTTTTTCATCCAGCGCAGATGCTCATCGTTCTTGTAGCCGTTCAGCTGCAGCATGTGCATATTGTAGCGCAGCGTCAGCGGAAGGGCGAAGGCGGTAAGCACCGCGGTAATAAGCGTTCTGATGATCATGCGTCATCCCCTTCGATTGCTTCGAGTCCGTAAAAGGTACGCAGAATCCTGCGAAAGAGCGCGGGCTGCTCCAGGTAGGCATAATGCCCGGAGCCTTTCAGCACGGCCAGGCCCGCCCCCGGGATCTTTCTCCGGAAAATCTCCGCGTCGGAGATCGGGGTCGCCGTATCCTGATCCCCCCAGATCAGAAGGCATTCCTGCCGGATCCTGCCCAGAAGCTCCGTCAGATCCTCGTTCACAGCCAGTACCATGCACTGCTTCATCCGCGGCGAGGCATTGCGGTAATCCGCGGATCCCTGACGGCTCATCCAGTCGTCAATCACCTCCGGGAAGAGAAAATGGACCGGCTTTGCGGTCAGAAACTTTTTCAGGACCTTGTAGCGCTTTACCTGAAATTCCTGCTTTTTCGTGCGCTTCGGCCGGATGCCGGCGCTGTCCACAAAGACGATCTTCGTAAGTTCAAAGGGCAGACTTTCCCGCGCGGCCAGCCTGATGATGATGCGGCCGCCGTAGGAATGCCCGATCAGGCTCGTCTTCCGGATCCCGAGGGCGTCCAGAAAGCGGCAGAAAAAATCCGCATAGGCGTCCACATTCCATGGCTCCCGCGGCTCATCGCTCCCGCCGAATCCGGGCAGATCCAGCTGCACCACCCGCATCGCATCGCTAAGGTCCTTCGCCACGCTGTCGTACAGGTCGAGGGAAGTTCCCCATCCCTGCAGGATGACTGCGGTCTCCTCCCCTGCTCCGGTGATTTTGTAATTGATCTTATATCCGTCGATTTCTATTATCATATCCGTTTTTCCGTGTCGGAAGCCGGGGCCCCCACTTTCCAAATAAGGATTGTAAGCGATTCCGTCCGATTTAGCAAGAGAAGAAGGGCAGAAGCCCAAAGCCTCTGCCCTCCCGTTTTTACGGAACAAAACCGGATCAGTCCATCTTCAGAATCAGCTCCAGCACCCTGCGCGCAGAGCTTTCCAGATCCTGTCTGGTGACTGCGCCCAGCTCCATCGCCTTCTTCACGCGTTCCGGATAGCCGTTGGCCATCTTGACATCGTTGCCCGCGAGAATCTCTTTGTAATGCTCGGCCCGGTTCCACCAGTCGGTGGTCACCATGCCCTGAAAGCCCCACTCGCCGCGCAGCACATCCGTCAGGAGCTCTTTGTTCTCCGAGCAGCGCACGCCGTTGATGGCATTGTATGCGCTCATGATCGTGTAAGGATCGCTCTCCTTAACGATGATCTCGAATACCTTCAGATAGATCTCCCTGAGTGCGCGCTCCGAGACGCGGGAATCGCTGTGCTTACGGTTGGTCTCCTTATTGTTCGCCGCAAAATGCTTGACGCTCGCCGCCACATGCTCCGACTGGATGCCGCGCACCAGAGCGCCGCCGATCTTGCCGGCGATGAGGGGATCCTCCGAATAGTATTCGAAGTTCCTGCCGCAAAGCGGGCTGCGGTGAATGTTCACTCCCGGTGCCAGCCAGATGCAGAGATTGTTCTCCTTGAGCTCCTCTCCGCCCGCACGTCCGACGCGCTCCGCGAGCTCCGTGTCCCAGGTGCACGCCAGAAGCGTCGCACAGGGCCATGCCGTCGTCGTGATCCCGGTCGCGGGATCGATGCGGATGCCGGCAGGTCCGTCCGCTGTCATCACACCGGGTACGCCATACTCGGGCAGATTTCCGAAGCCCCAGGTATTGGAGACACCGGTATTGGGCTGTCCGCCCAGGAGACTAATCAGCTGATCGTCCGAAAGCTGCGCCAGGAAGTCCTCCATCGTGATCTTCCCGTCCGCGACCTCCTCCAGCGGATGTCCGTTCTCGCCGTACGGATGGATCAGGCGGTAGGACTCCCGTCCCCGCTGCTCCGGAACCATGGCCTCCTCCATGCCGCCCTGGATCTTCTCAAAGAGGCATGCGTTGATATCGCGCGCTTCTCCGGTCGGGAGGTTCTCATAGCTTCCGTCCGCGCGGAGTCTGCGCTCCAGACTGACCGGAGCCAGATGAGAGGTCAGCTGCTGCACGACTTCCTCCCGCTCCAGGTCCAGATGAAAATCGATCTCCTGTGCATCCCGGATATTCTCTCCCAGAAAGAAACGATACTTGCCCGGCTCAAGGACATAGGCCGACTTCTGCACCAGTCCCAGATCATCGTAGGAGGAGAGCTGATAGCGGGTAAACTGCAGCGTCAGCTCCTCGGCTTCTCCGGAGGTCAGGCTGCGGGTCTTGGCAAAGGCGACCAGGGTGCGGCCCGGCTTCCCGAGCTTTCCCTGCGGTGCGGACACATAGAGCTGCGCCACGCAGCGTCCGATACAGGATCCGTTATTCTTCACGCGGACCACGACACGGATCTCCTCCCCGGTCCTCTCCGAAGAGACGCATTCCATGGAGAAGGTCGTGTAGGACAGTCCGTAACCGAAGGGATAGACCACATGCTCGGCAGCTCCCGGAATCGTCTCAAAATAGCGGTAGCCGACGTAGATATCCTCATAATAGGCCGCATATTCCACCGCCTCATGGAAGGAGTCCGTGGACGGGTAGGATTCGAGCCGGTCGGCGAAGGTATCGGTCAGATGGCCGCTGGGAGTCACGAGGCCGAGCAGAAGGTCCGCCGACGCACAGCCGCCCTCCATGCCGCCCTGCCATGCAAGCAGCGCAGCGCCGATCCTCGCATCGTCCCGGATCCAGCCGGTCTCGACCATGCCGCCGACATTCAGTACCACGATCACGCGGGAAAAATTCGCGCAGACCAGATCCACCATCCGGCGCTCGGCATCCGTCAGGTAGAAATCCCCCTTCGGATAGATCATCCCGGCCAGCTTCGGCATGCTCGTCTCCGAAGCCCAGGGATTGTAATCCTGTTCGTATTCCACATCCGAGCGGTCCCATCCCTCGCCGGAAAACCGGCTGATCCCGATGATGGCTACGGATGCGAAGGTCTTTGCCTGCTCCAGCAGATCCGCGGGCAGCTCCGGCTCTTCCGTCATACCGGGGGCGCGTCCGGCCTCATACTGCTTTTGGAGATCCGTGCGATAGTATTCCTCCAGCGGACCGTAGATCCCTGCGCCCGCCAGCTTCAGTCCCTCCGGCAGATCATGGATCTCGGCGGCAAAGACATCGCCGCTTCCGCCGCCGCCCTTGACATAGTCATAGCAGCCCTTTCCGAAGAGTGCGATCCGGCTTCCGCCCGGAAGGGGCAGCGTCCGGTTCTCATTTTTCAGGAGCACCATTCCGCCCTGGGCCGCCTCACGGGATAAGGCGACATGCTCCGCTCCTCCGGTGACTCTCCGGTCCCCGCGCAGCGGCAGATTCGGTTGATACAAGGGTCTGGCCCATCTTCTCATTTTTCTTTCCTCCATGCACAGAAGATTTATCCTTATTTTTCTGTTTAAGTCTAGAATATATGCTACACTGATTCTATCCAATTATTTTAGTTTTCGTGTCAATTTTTGTTATAAGCAGGGTCATCCGGTCATCCGTTGATCCTGCTTGCAAAGATCACGGGATGACTTGATGTAACAGACCAAGAGGTAACGTATGCGCCACAAAAAAATCGCTCTCTTCATCTCCCACATTTACGGAGAATACCAGCACAATCTGAGTCAGGGCATCATCGACCGCGCCCTGGAATACGGCTACCAGACACAGGTGATCGCCACGAATGACGGGGAAAATCTGGGAACCTTCTCCTCGACCGAGGAAAGTGTCCTGCAGCTTCCCGTCTACCGCAATCTCGACGGGATCATCTTCGCCTCCGGCACCTATGCCAATCCGGAGCTGCGGGAACAGCTCCGCGCCAGGATCGCCTCGCTGGGGCAGGTGCCCGTGCTCGAGGTCGCGGATACCGGGTATTCCTTCCCGCGGATCAGTCTGGAGAATAATATCACGGCCGGCACCCTTGCGGAGCATATGATCACCGTACACGGAGCCTCCCGCATCTGCTACCTCGGCGATGTGGATGCCCCGGACATCTCCCGGCTTCGCAGCGAAGCGGTACGGCGCGTCCTGCAGGAGCACGGCCTTACGCCCGGGGAGCAGGATTTCCCGGAGATCCATATCTACGACGACGACGAAACCTACCGCGCGGTGCTGCGCGATCTGACAGGCGCCGGCACCTCATTCCCGGATGCCGTCATCTGCTACAATGACGCCATGGCTCTCGCGCTCTGGCAGGCGGCGGAGGAGGAGGGATACCGGATCCCGGAGGATTTTGCGCTGACCGGCTGCGACAATTCCGAAGCGGGACAGAATCACATGCCGCCCCTTACCACCGTGTCCTATCCCATCTATGAGCTGGGCAGTGCCTCCGTGGACAGTCTGCTGACGCTGATCAAGGGAAAGTCGTACCACCAGGCGACCGTCTTTGCGGAAGCGATCTACGGCGGCTCCTGCGGCTGCAGCTACCGCCGGGACAAAAATCCGCACCCTTACTCGAACGCCCTGGAGCACCGCATCGTCGATCTCGAGCGCTCGATCCTCACGTCGGCCCGCATGTCCTCCGCCTTTTCCCACGCGGTGGAGCTCGAGGACGGTCTGGAATACATCGCCGACTTTGCGGCGCAGATCCGGGACTGCACGGGCTTTTTCCTGTGCCTGACCGAAGACTGGGATCGCCTGTCCGGACGTACCAGAGAGCTCACCGAGGGGACTTCGGAGCCGGCTCCCTCCAGTGACCGCATCGAACTGCTGCTGGCTATGAAGGACGGAAAGCGGCTCCCGCAGTGCACCTTCCAGAATGACAGCCTGCTGCCGGATTTCCTCGCGGATGAGGGCGAATTTGCCCGGATCGTCTCCCCGATCTACCATCACAAGGATACCTACGGATACATCGTCATGACCTTCCGCGACAACCGTCTCACCTATCCCTTCTGGCTGATCCAGTGGCTGGTCAACATCTCGCAGCTTCTCTACAACCTGCGAAACCGCAAAAAAACGGAAGCCCTGAGCGAGCGCCTCGAAGAGATCTACATGACGGATCCGCTGACCGGGCTTCTGAACAAGAACGGCTTTGCCTACCATCGCTCCTCCTTCCTCGAAAAGCTCCCGGAGGACACGAAGGTCTGCGCGATCTATCTGGATATGAACAAGCTCAAGGCCATCAATGACACCTACGGCCACGCCGAGGGCGATTTTGCGATTCAGATCCTCGGGCAGGCCATCCGGCAGTCCTGCAATGAGACGGAGCTCATGGGCCGCATCGGAGGCGACGAATTCAACATCCTCCTGTGCGGGGACGAGGAAAAGGCGGAAAGTATTCTGAAGAAGATCCGCAGGTACTTAGGCCATTACAACAGCCTGGGCGACAAGCCCTACCGGGTGAGCGCCAGCGCCGGTTTTGCCTGCGCCGTCTGCAGGGAAAGCGAGGACCTCGAGGAGCTCTTTCAGGAGGCCGACCGCAAAATGTACCTGGAAAAACAGACCCGCACCTGAACGTTTTTTATCCGTTCACATTTTTGCGGTACTCGCTCGGCGAAACGCCGCATACGGCCTTGAAGGTCTTCATGAAATGCTTTTCGTTGTCATAGCCGACGCACTGGCTGATCTCGATGATCTTCATGTCGGTCTCCGCCAGAAGGCGCTGCGCCTCCCGGATGCGGATCTCCTTCAGATAGGTCACAAAATTGCTCCCCGTGATCTGCTTGAAGGAATAGGAAAAAAGCGAATAATTCATCGAGACATAATTGGATACGACGGCCATGTTGAGGTCGCTCTGGAAATTTTCCCGGACATACTGCTGCGCCAGCAGGATCTTCTGCCGCACGCCGTTGTCGTCCGGGCGGGCGCCGAGTCTTCCGCCGAGCTCCAGGATCCAGTCCATCAGCATCTCCTCGTAAGTCTCCAGATCGGTGAAGCGGAGCGGATGCATCAGCTGCCCGATCTTCTCCAGATCCTCCTGCGTGAGATTCTCCCGATACACCTTCGGCAGCTCGGAAAGAGACGCATCGAGTTCCCGGGTCAGCTCCGTCACGCTCAGCTGGAGACTCGCCGCAGCGCGGATGAGATTGCGCCATCTCGCGATGATCTCCTCCGTCTTGTCCGTCCCCAGGATCTGTACTCTCTTCGTGCGGGATTCCTCCGTCAGAAGCTCCCGTGCCTTCTCCTTGAGCTGGGTCGGAACCGCCATCAGGCGATCCTCCTCCATGCGAAAATGCTCTCCCCGGCAAAAGGCGTATCCGCGCGCCTCAAGTGCCTCCGCGCAGGCCGCCGGAAGCTGACGCAGTCCCCGGTGCACCCCGCTGACGCCGGCTTTTGTTTCGGAGAGCTCATCCATCAGCACATTGGCCGCACGCAACGGCGTCAGAATGGAATACGCTCCACCGGGAAGCCCGCGCACGGTCAGCTCTGGGACAGGTTCCTCCGCGGCGCTCTCCGGATAACATACCACCTGGTAATCCCCGGAAGGGAAAAGCCGCTCGTTCCGCGAGACGATGGTCTCGCGCTCCTCCTCCGTGATCCCGGTGTCTGCGAGCAATGTCCTCAGCTGCTGCAGACTGATCTCCTTCTCCTGCACCGCCGCCTCGCTCCGTGAGTGCAGCTCCCCCTCGAGCTTTTGCAGGATCTGGGTGATCTTGTCCCGCTCCACGGGTTTTAACAGATATTCACGCACCCCGCTCCGGAGCATCTCCACGGCATAGGAAAAATCATCAAATCCGCTGATGGCGACCATCAGGGGCGGATGCTCGAGTTCGCTGGCCCGCCGCACCAGTTCGATCCCGTCCATGCGCTGCATACGGATATCCGTGAACATCACATCCACCGGGCGCTCCCCTAGCAGGGCCAGCGCCTCCTCCCCGTTGCTGCATTCCAGGATCAGATCCACGGGGACCCCGCTCCGCAGTACCATGGTCCGGATCCCCTTCCGGATCAGTTTCTCATCTTCTACGATCAAGAGTGTCTTCATGTGCTCTGTCTCCCGCCTTCCGCCTTCTGCCTGGGCAGATGGATGGCCACCTTTGTATACTTCCCATACTCCGAATAGATTTCCAGACCGTACTGTTTGCCGAAGCTGAGCTGGATCCGGTCCTCCACGTTCTTCAGTCCGATCCCGTTGCCCTTGCCGCCACCGGCGGGCTGCACCTTCCCGCGGATGCCCTCGCGGAGGTGTTCGAGCTCTTCCGGCGTCATGCCGCGCCCGGAATCCGTCACTTCGATCACAAATTCACCATCCCGCTCCCAGCCCTTGATGTAGACCGTCGTATCCTCCGCCACCGGCTCGATCCCGTGCAGCACCGCGTTTTCCACGATGGGCTGCAGGCTCATCTTCGGGATCTCCTGATCCAGCAGCTCCTCCGGCAGATTCACGGACAGGATGACCTCGAAATCATACCGCAGATTGATCAGGGTCAGATAATTGCGAATGTACTCGAGTTCATCGCGCAGAACCGCGTTCCCCGAGATCCAGCGCATGCTGTAGCGGAGGAGCTTCCCCAGGGCGGTGATGGAATCGGAGATCTCATACTCCTCATCGATCTCCGCCATCATCTTGATGGATTCGAGCACATTGTAGATAAAATGCGCATTGATCTGATTCTGCAGCGAACGGATCTCGGAATTTTTCACCAGGACCTCCCGCTGGATGTTTTCCTCCATCAGGCTCCGGATGCGGTCGAGCATCGTGTTGAGCTGGGAGCCGAGCTCTGCCATCTCGTCCTGCCCGCTCGCATCGACACGCACGTTCAGATCACCCTTCTGCACGCGGTGAATATCCTGCAGGATGGAATAGAGCTGGCGCAGCATCCGGCGCACGATCCCGTCGATCATCAGGGCCACCAGGACCAGCATGATCGCCATGAAGACCACATACTGATTGCGGCGGTTGTACACCTCCCGCACATCCTCCGTCACATCCTGGACCCCGTAGAGTACGCCCCCGAAGGTGCGCACCGGGTAGGCCGTGATCGTATAGAAATTGCCGCCCAGCTTCCGGTAGATCACCTTCGGTGCATCGATCGTGCCCGCTTCCTCCGCTACTGCGGAGAGAACCTCCTCCGTCTGCGCCGGCTGGATATCCCCGTAATGGAGCGTTCCTTCCGTGTCCACATAGAAGGACCATTCCCCCGGAATCTCCTCGTAGAGGGAGGGGAAGAGGGTCTCCATCGGCATGACCGCCTCGATATAGCCGATCGTTCCGCGGCTGTAATCCGACACCTCCGTCACAAGTGCGGCAAGCTTTTTTTCCTGCTTGGTGGTCAGAGAAGAAAAAAGCGTGTCAATGTACCCGAAATGCCACCCCGTGACATCCTCCCCGCCGGCCCAGGAGAGCTTGCTCATGCGGCTTTTGCTGTAGAGGATCGGCATCATCTCCTGCACGTCGCCCACGGAATACACGCGCACGGAATAGAGCAGCGGGTTGTTGTTGACCATGCGCTCGAGCTCCGCGATCTTGGTATCATAGAAATCCACAAGGCTTCTTGCGTCCGGAACGATCCCGTCGCTCGCATTCCGCAGAAAAGAAAGGAGCTCCTCGTCCGACCCGAAAAAGCGCGTCGACATGTTCAGCGAGTCGATACCGGTGGAAAGCTGCGCCGCGTCACGCTCCATCTTGTACTCCATGTAGCTGTGGCTCTCCTCGATCACATCCTGCTCCCGGTTGTAAAAAAGGACAGCGGACATGACGATGATCGGGATCATCGTAAAGGCCAGGATCACCAGCGTGAATCTGTGATTCAGTTTTAATCTCCGCTTGTGTGCTCCTCCCGGCATGATCTTTCTCTACTCCAATCCGAGTTTTTTCTTGTTCTCCCGCATCTGACGGGTCTCCTCCCCCATCAGGGCCGCATAGCCGACCGCGTCGCGATCCTTCAGGTACTGTTCAAAGACGGCATCAAATTCCTCGTCCGAGGCGGCGAGCAAAAGACGCGGAAGGGTCTTGCCCCAGAGATTGCGTGTGGCGGAATAGCTCCGCCCCAGATCGGTATCCTCGGGGATATTGACATCGTACTGCCCGACGTAGGTCGCGTACGGATAGGTCCATTCCGCCAGCTGCTTCATCGGCTCCTGCAGCTCCGGCTGCCAGCGCAGCTGCATCGCATTGTTCTGCAGCATCCAGTAGGCATCGTCCGCACCGTAGAGCGCGTCGTACTGCTCCCGATCGGAATTGAGCATCTCGGCCACATCCGGCTTCAGGACCGGCTTACCATCCACCATGTCATAGGTGATGCCCTCCACGCCAAGGTAGGTCAGCATCTGACCGTGCTCGCTCATCAGATAGTCCATCAGCTTGATCGCCCGCTCCGGATCCTTACAGCTTTTGGAGATCATCGTGAGGGTCCAGCCGCTGACACCGTTGACGGTCAGCACCGGATCGTCCCCGTTTTCATTGCGCGGTCCGTCCACGGCGATATAGATCATCTCCGGGTGATCCCGGTACAGCTGCTTTTCCTGATCGGCCATATCCGTCCGCTGGTACAGCATGCAAAAATACCGTCCCTGGCTGATCTTCTCCGAGGTCTGGGTCCTCTGGTCGACGAAAATGTCATTGGCCAGATACCCCTCCTGAGCCAGCCGGCGGAACATCTTCAGCCACCGGAGGTATTCCGGGTCCGAATTGCGGTCGTACTTCACGCCGCCTTGCTCGTAGGGGATCGCAAGGAAATTCTGCAGGTACTGGTCGAAGGACACATTTCCGTCCTCGTTGAATTCGTGCGCTCCCACCGGGATCAGCGGATAGCCGTTTGTCTCCGGAAAAAGCTCCGTGGCTCTGACCACCGCGTCATAGAATCCGTCGACCGTCGTCATGTCCGGTTCCCCGAGCGCTTCGTAGATGTCCTTGCGCACGAGGAAGGTCTGGTTGGATCCGATGTTCTCATTCTCCTCGACATCCTCCGGCGTGTAGGAGGAATTGGGATACCCGTAGAGATTGCCGTCACTCTGGGTATACCAGTTGCGGGTGGCCTCGCGGGTCACCTCGTAGAAGACGGGATCGTACCGGTCGGCCAGCTCATTTAACGGATAGACCATGCCGCGGCTGATGATATCCTGCAGCTGCGGTTCCCACCATCCGAGCGTGATCAGATCCGGAAGGGAATCCGAATCGATGAGGCTGTTGAGCTTGTTCTCCTCATTGCCCATCGGCGTAATGAAATTGACCGTGACGCCGGTCTCCTCCGTGATCGTGCGGGAGACCAGGTTCTCGCCCCAACCGGTGACAAACCAGGAATAGTTCACATACCAGTCCAGCGTGATCGGCTCCGGCGCTTCTTCGGTTCGGGCTTCTCCGGGAGCCACCGTCTGGGAAGAGCCGGTCCCGGCTTCCTGCGGGGCAGCTTCGCCCGCGCCTTTCCCGCAGCCCGTAAGCAGGAGGAGCGATGCCAGAAGGAGCCAGGCAAAGGATTTACGATACATTTTTACAGGGAAACTATGCTTTTTCATCATAAAAAAAATATACCACATTCGAAAGAACGCGAAAAGGCCACCGGGCGTAGGGTCCCGGTGGCCATGAAACAACCTTTTATTCTTTGACGGCGCCGGCCGAAATACTGCTGATGATGTACTTCGAGAAGAAACAGAAGACCAGCAGGATCGGAATGACGCTGATGGCGACGGCCAGGTAGGTCGCGCCCTGATTCTTTGCCACATCCAGAGAGGCCCGGAGCGTAGCCATCATGACCGGCAGGGTGAATTTTTCATTCTTGGTCAGGATGATCATGGGCAGGAGGTAATTGTTCCAGTTCCCGATAAATCCCATGATGCCCATCGTAGCCATGGCCGGCGATATGATCGGCAGAACGATTTTGTGGAAGGAATAAAGCTCGTTCGCTCCGTCGATCCGGGCCGCCTCGATCAGTGACGGCGGCAGGGAGGATAAAATATACTGCCGCAGGAAGAACACAGTGCCCGGTGCTGCTATGGCTGGCAAAATCAACGGTACATAGGTATTGATCAGATGGAGCTTCGCACACAGCTGATAGAATCCGATCAGGGACAGCTGTCCCGGGATCATCATGAATGCGAGGATCGCTCCGAAGATCACCTTGTTGCCGTGGAATCGGTACATTGCCAGGCCGTAAGCTGTAAGCCCGGAAAAGTACGCACCGAGCAGGGTAGCGGGGACTGCGACCAACAAACTGTTCCGCATACCCACAAAGAGGTTGAAATAATCAAAGAGTCTGACCCAGTTATCCTTCAGGTAATGGCTCGGTATGAAGGTAAAGGACTGGGAGATCTCCGCTCCGCTTCTGGTGGCATTGACCATCATCAGAAGGAAGGGAAGGAGGCACACAAGTGCCAGGAGGATCAGCAGAAAATACAGGATACCTTTTTTAATCTTGTAACCCATGTCAATCCTCCTTTCTTCGGAAGAGCTTGAGTTCCAGCACCGATACGCACAGGATGATCATGAAGAGGACATAAGCCACTGCGGACGCATATCCGGTCTGAATCGTTCCGGCGGTAAAACCGAATTTGTACAGATACATCATCACGGTCTGCACCGAGCCGTATGCCGGTGAGGACGCGCTCTCCATCAGGAACGGAAGGTCGAACATCTGCAGGCCGCCGATCAGGGAGGTGATCGCGACATACATCATGATCGGCCTCAAAAGCGGAAGCGTGATCCTTCCGAAGATCGTCCACCTTCCGGCTCCGTCGATGGCTGCCGCTTCAAAGTAATCTCTGGAGATTCCCTGTACGCCGGCCATCAGCATGATGAAGGAATTGCCAAACCACATCCAGGCCTGGATCACCGCTATGGTGTAGCCCGCCGTGGCATTGCTGCCGAGCCAGTCGACCGGATTGTAACGCAGGCCGAAGGTCTTGGCGATGGTATTGATCATGATATTGAAAGTTCCGTATCTCCAGTCGAGCAGAGTGGAGAAAAGGAATGCAACGGATGTGGCCGCGATCAGGTTCGGCAGGTAGTAGACGACACGGAAAACGGGCAGACCGTTCATCTTGTACTTGACGTCGCTGAAGACCATCATCAGCAGGAAAGCCAGACCAAGCTGGAGCACGATGTTGACGATCCAGATCCGGACGGTGTTCCAAAGGGCCTTCCAGAAAAATTTGTCCATGAGGACTCGCTTGTAGTTTTCAAGGCCGATCAGCTTGAAATCGCCCATGACCTTCAGATTCGTGAAGCTTAAGTAAAGCGTGCGGAGCACGGGATAGACACTGAAGATCAGGAAAACGATCACAAACGGTGCTACAAAAAGGTACCCCCAATTATTATATGCGGTTAATTTGCTGCGTTTTTTCTTCATATTCGCTTTCATAGCCATTTCGCCTTCCCAACCTTCCCCCGGTTTCGACTGCCCCCGGAAAATGACTTCCGGGGGCACTCTCTAAACCAAAGTTTCGATTATCTGTTGATTGTCAGTTCAGGATAGGTGGATGCAACAGTGTCATAGAAGGTATTGATCGCATCTTCTCTGCTTGCCTGGCCGGTCTTGATGGAGCCAATCGCTGCGCCCCATGCATCGCCGATCACCTTGTCATACTTGGTAACCTTGGAGTAGTCGATGCCTTCCGCCTGCTTCAGCCAGAAGGAATACAGAGCCTCGCCGCCGTATACGCTGTTGGTGTCATCCTTATGCTTCTCAAGTGCGGAGATCAGGGAAACCGTGTCGCCCTCGGAGAACTCGATCCACCAGTCAGCGGTGTCCTCGTTCAGCGTGCAGAACTTGATGAAGTCCCAGGCAGTATCCTTGCGCTCGGACAGGGAAGAGATACCGATGTAGGTACCGCCGCCGAAGCCGTAAGCAGGACCGGAGCATACGCCCCAGAGACCGGAAGTCTCGCCGACATTATCTCTCATGGTCAGAACGCCCCAGGAAGGAAGACCGAATGCGAAGACGGTGGTCTTCTCCAGATCTGCGGTAGCCTCTGCGAACTGGTCAGCATCCCATACGTTGACGGAAGAATCTTCGTAGTTCTGGATCTCAGCGGTCAGGATAGGCACCTCGCCGCTCATAGCCTGATACCAGGGAGTGGACCACTGGTTTGCATATGCGGTCAGGTCGCCCTGATACAGATCCACAACCAGATCCATGTACTCAAATCTTGCATCGGAAACATTCAGAGCACCGTCTACTACCCATGCGCTGTCGCCGGAGAAGTAGTTGATCTCGGAATCGGATGCGAAGATACGATAGCCTGCATCCTTCAGAGTCTTTGCAGTCTCGAGAATGGTGGGATAATCCTTGAACAGCTTGCCGATCTCATCGGGATCGTCCGTTCCGAATACTTCCTTCGCGATGTCTCTGCGGTAATACATACCTGCGGGAGTGATCTGATAGGAAATGGCTCTCTGGACACCATCGGAATCCTGGCCGACCTTCCAGACGTAATCAACGATCTTGCCGTCATAATCCTTTGCTCCGAGGTCATCCAGGTTCGCAAAGAATCCGTTGTCAAAGAAATCACCAAGCATCTGAGGCTCGCCTACGATGATATCCGGCTCGGTCTCGCCGCCCATGATCGCGGTCTGAACCTTGGTGGGATAATCTTCGGGAGCGATGACGACGGTCTCAACCTCAACGCCCGTCTGCTCTGCATAACGGTTGCCGAAGGACTCGAGGTCCTTTGCCAGCGTCCAGATCACGAGCTTTCCGCCCTGAGCGGAAGGAGCTTCGGTGGTGCTGCCGGTGTCGGTGCTTGCCGTGCTCTCGGTAGTGGAAGCGGAACCGGTCGTCTCGGTGGTCCCACTCGTCTGGGTCTCTTCAGATCCGCAGGCTGCAAGAGAAGCTGCCATCAGACCGGCCATGACCAGTGCGGTTAACTTTTTCAGTTTCATAAATGTACCCTCCTTTAATCGTGTACGAAAGTGATAAGACCTCTGTGGCTTATCTATGACTCGATTATAGGAGGGTACGATTTTTGAAAAAATGCACTGAATTTTAAAATGGTGTCTTTTTTTTACTGCTTTATGCTAAAGCAATAAACACCTTTTTGTACTTACCGTCGCGGAAATCCCGCGCACGGTCTCCGCGAAGACACCCGCAGACCTTCTCCTCTATCCCATCCTCACGGATCAGCGTCATCATGGTGCTGTCATACTGTCCGGGCAGGTAGGTCTTCTTCTCAGCCAGCCGGTAAACGACTTCCACCCGGTCCATAAAGCGGGCCCGGATCTCGAGATCGTCTCCGATGAGCTGCTCCGGGATCAGCGGGGTCAGATGGATCTCCGGCTCTCCGTCCTTCATGCGGATCGGCTGATTTCCGAACATCATGCGCTTCCAGATGCTTAAGAACTCGACCGTGGAACCGCTGAGTCTGGCGACAAAGCCCTTGCCGTGGATCGAAGGATCGGGGTTGGCGCTGCTGACCAGGAAGGAGGAATTCTCCAGGATGCTTCTTCCGTACATCTCCGGATCCAGGAACGGGATGGCCGCATGGATCAGATCCCCGGCAAACTCCTCGTAGAGTCCGGACTTGAGAAGCTCCAGCAGATATTTATATTCCATATGGAGCCAGATGGATTCGTTCTCCAGCCAGCCGGGGGTAAAGCAGCAGCACCGACCCAGCTCGTAGGATGCGCCGGTCAGCGGTGCGTTGACCTTGTACATCCGGAGCGCGTGGTCGTAGAGATCGCTCTCGCGCACCTTGCGGTAGAGACGCTTTCTGTGATCCTCCGGGAGCCGGAGCTTCAGATACCGCACCGGTCCCTCCAGGAACGCGGGTACGCTCTGCAGCCGGAAGCTCTTCGGATGGATGCCGTCCGCATCCTCGGTATAGTCCGTGACCTCCATATAGAAGTAAGTCGGAAGAAGTCCCGCACCGAGCACCTCCGCGCGCCCAAGACCCGCGGCCAGAACGCCGCGCATCGCCCGGAGCAGATCATAAAGCATCTCCGTGCCCACCGTGCGCTCTTCCGCGCCGAATCCTTCATAGATCCTTGCACGGTACGCTTCCTTGCAGTCGTTCATCTCGTTCCAGACATCCGCATGATCCGCCGGCAGCTCCGAAAGCAGTTCCTCCCGGTGGCGGGCGATGATGTCACCGAGTCCTTCCATGAAGTCGCCGAGTTCGGCAAATACCTTCAGCGGCAGCTCGTAGCGCTCCAGAGCGTCCGTCACAAAGTCCAGCATGCGCGCCAGCTCACAGGTCTCCGCAACGGAGGATCCGAGGAGTCCGGGCAGACCGTTGAGTGCGTCGTACCAGCCGGCCTTGCCACCCTCCATCTCCACGCCGATAAAGTAGGGATCCAGCGTCGCAAACTTTGTCATGCACAGAAGCACCATCTTTTCGAGAAGGGAAGCCCTGCGGTCCGCATTTTTTCCGGCCGGGTTCTTTGTGATGGCGTTGTACTGACGGATTCCGTTCTCCGTCTTTTCGTAGCGACGGCTTCTGGGATTGACCCGCACCTCGCACGGGAAATACGTATAGCGCTCCTCCAGCAGAAGGTCCCGCTCCTGCTCGGGATAGAGCCGCAGATATTCCTCCACCAGGTCCAGATTGTAGGTCCAGTGATCCGACCAGTATCCTTCTCCGAAGGACGCACCGACATCCTCCGTCGTCCGGTCCATCAGAGGTCCGAAATCCTCTTCCCTTCCCTCGCGCTCGAGCACGCCCAGAAGCTCTCCGGGAGTAAAGGAACGGTCCGCAAAATCCTGCGGGATCCGGGGCAGATTATCCGCAGCCGCCTCGCCGCAGTCTTCGAAGCGATAGGTCCTGCGCTCCACGCTTAAGGGGTTGTACCCGTCCGCCTGGATCAGGTCATAGAACATGTAGATATTCTCCCGCCCGACGATCGGGGAGAAGAAATTGTCCTCGCGCCGGTTCTGATTGACATCGCGGAAATTGCCGTTGCCCTGGGAATAATACTCGGGAGACATGGCAAAGTAATTGTACTCGCGCTCGAGATCCCCGTGCTTTCTGGAATATACATGGAAGATGTGATTCTTCCCGATGCGCACGGGCTGACCGCCGCGCAGCACATTGTCCATATAGGTATACTGCGTGTAGGCGTCAAAGGTCGCATTCCCGGTGTGGCCGGCGATGCGCTGCGTCAGCTCCTCCGTCAGTTCCCCGGCGCGCCGCAGCTTTTGTACAAAGAAATCTCCGGTCCAGGTCCGGGATCCGAGATAGGCTTCCAAAGCGGCACGGTTCTCCGCCTGCCCGATCATCTCATGGAAAACGGTACCGGCTCCGGGCGCCAGCTGCACCTTCTGTGCAAAGAAGCACCCCGGGAACAGATTCGAGGTATTCTGTCTGCGCGCAAGAAGCTCCTCCAGCGGCGTATGCAGGAAATTCACCGGACGCTCCAGCGAGCTGTCATACCCGAAGATGACATTCATGTCGACGATCGGAGGAAGCTTTTCTCCGTCTTCGGTCACGGCCAGCGCATAATTGCCTCCCTTGACCTCCGTCACGCTCGCTGTATCCTCCATGCTGGCACGCACCCGGAAGAAGGGCACGCGGCTCTCCAGCTCCTCCGCCTGCATCCAGGCCTTGACGAGCTGCGTCATCGTCTTGATGCTCTCCTGTCCGACCCCGTAGGGGATCAGTGCAGGCATACCGTCGAGAACTTCAAGCGAAAGCTCTTCCCCGGTCAGATTCGTCAGCTCCACCTCCCGCACGAGAGCGCCCATCGGCTCTTCCGGCAGGATAAAGTACGTGACCCTCGTCCGGACGCCGAACTCCGCATTCTCCTCCTCGATCGTCAGCGTATTCATTCCGATCTCCATGCGGTGCGGGATCTCCTCACGGGAGAAGCTCTCCGCCACGCTGCCGTCCGCCCTCTTCAGGAAGGTGCGAAAGCCGGTCCGCTTGACATTCTGATAGGCGGCATGTGCCGGGTAGAATTCCATGATCGCATGATCCTTGTGCTCCGTTCCGAAGCTGGCCACGGCCTGGCCACGGTTTACGTAGTAGCACCAGATCGGCTTTCCCTTAAGTCCCGCGATCCCGGGGAGAAAGCTGGCAAAGGGCGACTTGGTTCCGTAGTCTCTGATTTCATAATTCTGCATGTCCGTACTCCTTTATTCCTTATTCCCTGGTCTGCGCCGGGTGGATCCTGCTCGCACCGTCTCCTCCGTCCGCAGCCCCTCCGTTCCTTCAGCCCAGTTCCAGCTCGATCCGGTGCTTTCTCGCCGCATCCAGCTGTTCGATACGCCGTCTGGGGATATGCACCTCGCCGTCTGTGATCTCCAGCGCTTCTCCGGCCAGCAAAGCCTTTCGGATCTGCGCTTCCTCGTATGTGACACAGTTTTCGTTCCGGATCTCCAGGCGAAGGCTCCGACCTGCGAACCGGAAGTCAACACAGTTCTTTCCTTCCGAATCGAACTGTTTTTCCATCAGCTGCGGGTGCAGCACCAGATCGCCCCCGTCTCCGCGCACGCCGTACATCTGCGTCAGCACGGTCATCAGGTACCAGCTGGCCGCGCCCGTCAGGTACTGATAGAGCCCCTTGCCGCCCCGGCCGAAGTACTCGGGCAGTCCCGGATACATCTGCGACACCGGGAAATCTCCGGCCGCGTACATCAGACTGCCAAGCGCACGGAACCCCTCTCGCCCGAAGCCCCTGCGGTAGAGTGCGTTGCCGTACATCACCGCCATGTGGGAAAAGACCGCTCCGTTCTCCTTCTCCCCGTAAGCGAATCCGAACATGCGTCCCATGTTCATCCGTACCTCGCCGAAATCCGTGTTCAGACGATAGCCGCCGCAGCCCTTGTCATAAAGTCTGTGATCCGCTGCCCGCGTGATCTTTTCGATCTGCTCCTTCGTAGCAGCGCCCGATGCGACGGTGAAGACCTGACCGGTCAGCATCATCATGGGATCCTCCGCATCCGCACGGTCCAGTGCCTGTCCGTCATTATCGTAATAACTGTTGAACCACCCTTCTCCCCCTTGTGTCTCGTGCCATTCCTGCTGCCGGATCCGCTCCAGAAGGCGCTCCCCTTTTTCCTTCAGAAAGCCCGAGAGATTCCCGCAGCTGATCCGAAGGATGCGCCCGCTTACCGGCCCCAGAACGGAGCTGCAATAGTTTTGAAGCCGCTCTGCATCCGCCTCCGCACCGGATGCTTCGCCCGGATCCTCCCGCAGAAGAGCCCCGATCTCTTCCGTCACAGACAGCTCTCTGCCGCTCAGCTCCGGACGGGCCAGCACCTGGGCCATGGTCAGCAGATTGTCCGCATAGGCCGCGGAAAAGGCCACGCTCTCTCCGCGCTGTCCGGCCAGATCGAGTGCATCGTTCCAGTCGGCATCACGCAGCTGCAGCATTCCGTGCTCCCCGACCTCGTCTGCCGCCGTCAGATTCTGAAGCAGCAGATGCTCGAGATTGGTCGCCATGAGCGTCGTTCCATCCTCGCGCAGATGCCTCAAACGCGCACTCTGTGCAGGCTGCTTCTTTCTCCCGCGCATCACCTGCCCGTCCTCAAAGTAAGGACTCTCCTCAAAGAGAAATTCCCAGTCGCCCGTCTGGTTCAGATACAGAAGCGTAGTCATCCAGGGCCATACGCCGTGGTCCATCCATACTCTGGTGATGGAATTGCGATCCGCCTTGAACTGCCCGGGGCGATCGCCGATGATCGTCGCGTTCGTCCCGTCGAGCCGCACGCCCGCGAAATTGCTGTGCAGGAGCTGACGAACCGACTCCGGCTGCATCAGAAGCAGGGCGAGACAGTCCTGCCACAGATCCCGCCAGCCGCGTCCCCCGCGCCCGTAATCGTGATGGGGCAGGAAGGAGCATCCGAAGATCCGGCGCAGAAAAGGCTGGAAGCTGATCCAGCGCAGGATCCCGTCACGTCTGTCATCTCCGGTACTGATCTGAAGGTTCACCTTGCGGATCCAGTAATCCTTGGTCCGGCAAAGCTCGTGCTCCGCCTTTTCCTCGGTATTCAGGCTCTCCCGCACCGCGGCAAAATCCCCCTCCGCCGGGCAGATCCCCGCGAGGATGATATAGGTTCTGGTCTGCTGCGGTCCGCAGACGACCGGCCGGAAGCGGAACGCCCCCAATGCCTCCTGTCCGTCCGTCCCATCGGCCGAAGCCGGAACACCTTCATAGGCCCCCGCCTGACCGAACCGTGCCACTGCCTCGGGCCAGGACAGATCCCCGGCGCTTCCGACATAGTCCTCCAGCACGGGATAGAAAGCCACCGGAGCGGTTCCGTCCGCCTCAAAGCCCTCCGTGAGGTAGGTGCTGTCCGCCTTCTGATGTCCGCGCTCATCGAAGGAGAGCGTCGGACGGTTCTCCACACCGAAGCCGGTGAGCCGGATCCGGTTCAGAAGAGAGGTCACATGCCGGTGATCCCGCAGGTTGTCCGCGCTTCTTCCGTAGATCGGAAGGGCCGGCAGGACCGTGAAGGTCCGCTCCTCCTCCGCCAGGTTGGTCACCCGCAGGATATGCACTTCCACATTTTTGTCAAAGGGGATAAAGCTCGTCACAGAGGCCTGCAGAGCGCGGGCGTCCGACACTCTTGTCATCCTGTGCCACATGAAACCCGCTTCGATCTCCACTTCCTCGGCGCTGTCCGTAAGGCTCAGGGCTCTCTGTGCCGGCGTGCTGCCGCTTACGCTCCAGGGCTCCTCCCCCTCCGGAAGGATCCAGAAGTTGCGCCCGGTCCGTCCCTCCTTCAAGTCAAGGATACTGACCGGAGGAAACAGGAAGTGGTTCTGATCGATCTTGGCATCCCCCGCGAGCTGCGGCGTGATACAGCTTTTCAGGCCATTTTCTCCCGCAAGCGGGAAATACAGATCCCGGTACTTTTCCGCATGGCGCAGACGGAAGGTTCCATCGTTCCCGATAAATTCATATCCTGTCATGTTTCCTGTCCTTTCTACTTGATCAGTCCGTTCTCATAATCGATGATCCGTGCCGTCTGACCGCCCTGCAGCACGGACATGCCGGAATCGTTGATCCCGTGTTCCATCCCGGGATGCCCCGTCAGCATCACGGTGATCAGATTGTGCACCTTCACACCCGCGCGGTCCGGAATCTCCATCGCGCAGTGCAGCGGGATGATCGCATCCCGGTTGTAGAGGTAGATCCCGATGCCCGTACCCTCAAAGGAGGTCACTTCCTCGCCGACCTTGAAGGAGGCGAATCCGTCTCTGGTTCCGCCCAGGCTGCGCCAGCTCTCCGGCGAAGGGACATCGTAGGGGATCTCGCTCTGGTACATGATGCATTTCCCGTCCTCCCCGTTCCAGACGGTCTGGTACTCCTGGAAATGCTCCACCATCAATGCGTACATGCGGATGTGATCCCCGTTCAGAAGGATCCCGTTGCGGGCCGTATTTTTGTTCCAGGCCACCTGATCCCCGTGGTCCGCGCGCCATACCCAGAGATTGTCACCGACCACGCGGTCCGCATCGATCACCGCACAGCTCTGCACTTTGGCAGGCATGTCCGTGGGCGTGCCTCCGACCCGGAAGTAGAGATCCGCCAGAAGGCTCGGCTCCGCATCCTCCCCCGTGGTGCTGCCCAGATGCAGCAGGGTTTCGGATTCGGTCGTGCCTGCATCCATGAGGAGTCCTGCCAGGATCAGTCCGTCCGCCCCCTCGGAGCGCAGGCATGCATTCCCCTGCGTCGGTGTCAGCGTAGCCAGTCCCATGCCCAGCACGATGGTGCCCGGCCGGGTGATGACCAGCTCCTCGTCCAGACGGTAGATGCCCGGTGTGAAGAGCAGATGCTTTCCCTGCTTCAGCGCTTCGTTCAGCGTCGCCGCGCTGTCGATGCCTTCCTTCGCAATATAGAAGTCTTTCAGGGAGATCGCTTCCCCGGGCTGCTCCCCGCTTTCCCAGTCCGTCCCCTTCGCGTCCGTCTTCCAGGCAGGCACAAATACCTGATACCCCTGCTTCTCATCGAAGAACAGGAAAGGCTTTTCCCGGATGAGTTCCGTTTCATTCACCGGCGTGTAGGATTTGCCGGGCCAGGTGCCGGTCGGCACCCCGCCCTCCTCGTCCCCGAGAAAGACCATGTTCCAGTTTTCGCCCATCCACATGCGGTAGCCGTTGTTGCGGCTCAGCCACTGCTGCTGGGAGCCGGAATCCACCATGCTCGTGATGCGTGAATCCGCCAGAAATCCGCCGCTCGCCCAGCCGTAATCGTCATGCAGATACAGCGCGCCGTCGACCTGCACCCTGCGCATGTCCGTTGCCTGCGAAACCGCCCAGACGGTATTGCTCTGCATCTCCAGATTTTCCACACCCCGCCAGAAATTGCAGCAGGCGTTGTGATTGCCCGGGTCATTTCCCAGCCATCGCGCCAGAGACTGAAGCTTCGGTATCTTCGTATCCGTCGGGAGCTTTCCCAGACCCGCAACCTGCGTGTAGAACCCCACCTGCACCTGCAGCGATTCGTCATAGGTTCCCGGCAGGAAGTAAAGCGCATACCGCTCCTGCCCGAACTGCCCTGTTTCCTGTGTCCGGTAGATCCCGTCCAGGACCGCCTGCACCTGCGCCGGATCATCCTCCGGCGAAAAGATATATACATGTTCTCCGAACAGCTCCGTATGGAAGTCTTCCGTTCGCTCCTGCGTCTTTCCGCAGCCCGTCAGAGCTGCCGCCATAACGATCAGTCCCATGATGATCCTTCTTCCGATGTTTTTCTTACGCATTTTCCGCACATCCCCATTCCCGATTGCTGTATTTCCGCGGTCTCTTCATGGGCCCACGATCTCAATCTGACAAAATAAGCATAAAAAAAAGGAACCCTCAAAAGAAGGTTCCTTTTATTAGGTCGGTGTCATTTTTTTAGAATCCATTGTAAATCTGCGGACGGCCGGTATAGTAGCCCTGCACCAGTCGGAACGGAATCGACCGGATATAGTCATATTCCTCCTTCGTCTCAACGCCCTCGGCGAGCGCCATGATACCGTTACTCTGCGTATATTCGAGAATCCGCTTCACTTTCTCCTGGTTCGTCCGATCCACGTGGATGTTCTCGATGAGACTCCGGTCCACCTTGACAATGTCCGGATGGAACATGGCCATGCGCTCCGAGTCCTCGAAATCATCCGTCCCGTAATCATCGATCGCGATCAGGTAATCGAGTCTGGACCTGGCGAATTCTTCCAGCTTCCGGCCCCATGCATAGGCATCGAGTTCCGTGTATTCCAGCATCTCGAAGACCATGCGCTCCCGCACTCTTCCCTTCATGACATCCCGGACTTCCATCATTTTCTCCCGTGAGACCGAAGCGGCAGGAAAGCTGTTGAGGAAAAGACGTCCCTCCAGATGGCTCTCCAAAAAGTGCAAGCCCCCGTAGATGACGGTGATCGTCTCGATCTCGTCCAGACGATCCTCCGACAGACAATACTCCACGATATCCATCGGCGAAAAGGGTTCCGGACGCATCAGTGCTTCGTATCCGTAAATGCTTCCGTCGCTGAGATCAAAGATCGGCTGATATGCATATTTCAAATTTTCCGGATGATCCAGGATATCCTGGATCTGTTGTCTTTTCGTGTCCATATACCCCCCCGCTGCTTTTACGGTATCTCTTCCCGGGACTCCTGACGGAAGTATTTCAAATTATAAGGGGCGCACCCGGGAAATACAACACTTTGCAGGGCGCGCCTTTCTTAAAAAACTATGAAAAGTCATTTTCCCGGTCAAACGCAGGGGTTCAGGCCGGACGCATTGTCACACAAAAAGGAAGAAGAGGACTTTCGTCCTCTTCTCTGTCGCCTATCAATATGTCGTCGATGGATGTCTGAAACAGAACGCTCAGAGCATACAGGTTGTCGACGGTGGGAAGGCTGTCGCCCCTCTGCCACTTGTACACCGCCTGGTCGGATTCGAAGCCCATGAAACGGGCAATGTCCTCGACCTTCAGGTGATGGGTCTTGCGGAGCTCCTTGATCCTAGCCCCGGTCGCCACCGGATCCAGAACGGGATATTGCATAAGCACTACCTCCTTTCCTTAACGGAATCCGTTTACGGTTACCTATAGGTTATTCCCGGGACAGGGTCCTTTTCCTTTTTTTCTTTTGAAAAAATTTCAAAAGATTTTCCGAAGGCCGTTTTTGCTTACTTTGCCTTCTTCGCAGCGGCCTGCTGACGGAAGGTCTGAACGCCCTCGATCACGAGGATCACGGCCAGAACCGCCATCGCCAGTGCAAAGATCACCTGGAACCAGTCGCCCCATACCGCCTCACCGGAACCGATGAGGGTGAATTTCTTGATGATGGTGATCACCAGACTGGTCAGCGTAGCGCAGAGCATGAAGCACATCGGGATGTAGAACATCTTGTTGTTTTTGCCGACCTCGCCGAGCCATGCGCAGACAGCCAGCAGAGCGATACCTGCCAGCAGCTGGTTCGCAGCTCCGAACAGAGCCCAGATCGCGGAGAGCTTGAGTCCGCCGAGGATACATCCGATGATGACCATGAACAGAGTTCCGAAGAGCGGATGCGCCAGAAGCTTGCGCACGCCCTTGGCATCCTTCCAGGTAGCCTCGTCCGCCTTCAGGAAGAGCTCCGTGAACATGAAACGGGAAAGTCTCGTTCCGGTATCCAGGGAGGTCAGAGCAAAGACCGATACGGCCAGGGTCAGCAGTGCATACAGGGTATTGTAGACGCCGGTGCCCTCACCGCTGAACATCGTCGCGATACCTGCGCCGAATGCTGCGGAAGGAGAACCGAAACCGCCCTCCTTGTACTTCTCAAAGACCATACCTACGGCGATCAGGGAAACGATGCCGAGCGCGGACTCGATCAGCATGGAGCCGTAGCCGATGGGCTTGGCATCCTTCTCATTCGCCAGCTGCTTCGAGGAAGTACCGGTCGAGATCAGAGAGTGGAAACCGGAGCATGCTCCGCAGGCCACCGTGATGAACAGCGCGGGGAACATCGTTCCGATGCTGGTCTTCCAGCCGGTGAATGCCGGGATGGTAAAGCTTGCGTTGCCGGAGAAGGCAGCCACAACGATACCGATCACAGCCACACCCATCATGGCATAAAGCAGGAAGCTGGAAAGATAATCTCTCGGCTGCAACAGGATCCACACGGGAACCAGGGAAGCAACCGTAATATACGCACCGATAAAAACGATCCACGCGGTTCTGCCCATGACAAAGCCGCAGTTCAGACCGATGATGACAATCAGGACGATACCGATGACGCCTGCGATGGAAGCGGGAAGAGTCTTCACATTCAGCTTATTGGTCACATAGCCGTAGATGACGGCCAGGACGATAAAGAGCAGGGAAATCATGGCAGTAGACTGGTTTCCGTTCGGATTCGTCGTAATGCCGAATCCCTCCTCGGAGAAGAAGGTACCTGCAACCACGTTGACGAAGGATGCAATTACCAGGATCAGTACGAGAAGTGCGAAAATAATGAAAAGCTTCTTGGCGCGGCTTCCCATCGTATCATCGATGATCTCGCCGAGGGTCTTGCCGTCGTGGCGGATCGAAGCGAACAGGGAACCGAAGTCCTGAAGGCCTCCGAAGAAGATACCTCCGAGCACACACCAAAGGAATACCGGCAGCCATCCGAAGACAGATGCCTGGATCGGTCCATTGATCGGGCCTGCGCCGGCGATGGATGAAAAATGATGTCCCATAAGAACAGCGGGCTTTGCGGCCACGTAGTCGACACCATCCTCCTTCTCAACCGCGGGAGTCTTGCGGGTCGGGTCAATGCCCCACTGCTTAGCAAGCCAGGAACCGTAGGTGACATAGCCTACGATCAGGATCACAATCGCAGCAAGAATAATAAGTAATGCTGTCATTTTCACTTTCCTCCTTCTGTATGGTAAATCTCTGAAACGAGCGGCTTCAGGAGCTTCCCCTGACCGTTGAACGCGGCCTCTCCCGAAGCGGACTCGATTACAGCCACTCTGAAATTCGAAAATCCCCACAGCCCCAGCTTGTAGGTTTTGGAGTATTTCACCTTTGACGCAGCCCTGCGCACCTCCTCCGAAAGCTCCGGCACCAGCAAAAGGAGCGTCACGTCGGAGCTCTTGTGATTGCTGTTCGGCCTTACCTGCGCCGTCCCGCGCTCCCAGGCCGCCTCACACAGGGAGAGCAGCTCCTCCTCGCGCAGCACCGGCCGCTTTGCCAGATAGACATACTCGTTCGACTGCACCTCCGCGAGCTTTGCGCTGTGCATGAGAAAATACTGTTCCTGCTTCCCGGCAAAGACCGCCTCGGCGTCAAAGGGCGCTTCCACGTCTTCCGTCTTTACATTGTAATAAGCGCGGTAGGCATCCAGCACCTTACCGAACAAAACTTCCTGATCCATACCTACCTCTTCGCAGGCGCGGAGGCTTCTCCTTCCGCCTCTTCCTTCGGGCGCTCCGGCGCTTCGAACACTCCGGACGGGAAGGCTTCCCGGATCTCGCCCAGAAGCATCTGGGCCGCCTTCTGACCCGGAAGCTGGATCTCCATCCGCTCCCTGCCGCCCGCCTCGATCACGAGATAGTCAAAGCGGAACTCTCCGCCCTCACAGCACACATTGGCCGTAACCGTGCGCACTCTGCGGTAGATGCGATCCGTCTCATCGTAGCGGACATAATAGGTGCGCAGTCCCTTCTTTAAAAAAAGATAATCCGCTCCCACACAAACAGCCCCAATCTGATGACCGGCATCAAATTGGGGTTGTAACTCGGCTGTCTTATTCAGCTCTCCGGAACGCAGGGAATAGAATCGCATATAGGCCCCTCGTCAGTGCATTTCCTTAACAATTCTAAAAAGAAACTTAAAAATTGCTAAAATACTATCACCCGCACAGGAGGAATACAAGGTCGATTCTTTGCAAAATTCCGTCTTTTTTTACATTAAAATACATCAAGTTTCCATGTTTTCCGATGCCGCTTCCGCTGCCGCGGCATATACCCTTTCCGCCAGTTCCCGCAGTTTGCCGGCGTTTACCTTGCACACCGCGCGGTCGAAGGTATAGAGTCCGTTGATCTCGCTCTCGACATCGGAGAGCTGCGTCAGGACCACGCCGGAGAGCCCGTTTGCGATCGAAGGGAGGACCATCTCCTCATACATTTCGGCGATCCTGCGCGTCAGTGCCTCCTCCGAGTCGGTCCGGCCATACCCGTATCTTCTGCGCACCTTCGTCATATGCCCCGGGACAGGCCGCGAATATCCGCCGCACTCGCTCAGCAGCAGGAACTGATCCGCGGGAGCCGGGGGAAGCACCTCGTTCCGGAAGTAGATATGCTCGCTCCTTACATCGCTCCTCTCACCCCGGAACCACCCGGAGGTACTGTCATAGAAGCGCGTCGGATCGTACTGCTTCCCCCTGTCGTAGAGCCGGTCGGCCCGGAACTGCCCCCAGCCTTCGTTAAAGATCGTATACCCGACGATGCATGGATGATTGTACAGAAGGTCCATCGTCCCCTTCATTTCCCGCAGGAAAATGCGATGCCTGCGCGGTGCGATCTTCGGAAGCGGACGGAAGGTACGCGTCTTGCTGATCAGTGTCGGAAGCGCCGTCTCGAAGAGGAACGAATAGTGTCCGGAACTGACCATATCCTGAAGCACCAGCATCCCCTGCCGGTCGCACTCGTAGTAGAAGACCTCCGGTTCGATCTTGAGATGCTTGCGCAGAAGATTGAAACCCATCTCCTTCATGCGCAGGATATCCCGGCGATATTCGCGAGGATCTGCAGGCAGGTAAAAGCCGTCCTCAAAATACCCCTGATCGAGCACTCCGTTCAGAAAGATGGCCTTCCCGTTCAGGCAGGGATGCAGATGCCTCCCGCGCCGCTCGAGCGTCACGGTGCGCAGCGCAAAATAGCTCATCACCGTATCCGCGATGTCCTCCCCGGCCTCCTGCGCCTCCTTCGAAGCGCGGAGTCTGCGCGTGCGGATGCGAAGACCGTACAGATAGGGATCCTCCGGCATCCACAAATGCGGCTGCTCCGGATCCAGACGGATGCGGATCCGGTCCTTCAGTGCTTCTTCCCTTTGCAGGATCACCGATTCCTTAGCATCCAGCACCTCGACCAGGGCCTCATACCGCACCGGCTCCCCGGGAAGCGTGCCCCGGATCCCTCCCGCAGCCGCCTCGGTTTCAATCTCCAGATCGATTCCTGCAAGGTCCGGCGTGATCTTCAGGCGCTCCACGCGCCCCTTCGCAGGCACCGCTTCGAGCCACACCGGCTGCCAGATCCCCGACACCTGCGTATACCACATCCCATGCGGCCTGCGCGACTGCTTTCCGTAGCCGTAGCTTTTGTCCAGTGTATCCGCGACCGTCAGGACGAGCCGGTTCTCCCGCTCCTTCAGAAGCTCCGTCACATCGAAAGAAAACGGCAGGTACCCGCCCGCATGCGATCCGACCGCCTGACCGTTCACCGTCAGGGAACAAACCTGGTCGACCGCACCGAAATGGAGCAGGATCCGCTTTTCCCTCATACCGGCGTACGTACGGACGATCCGCGCGTATTCCTCCGGCAGATCGAAGGACAGCTCGTAGACCATGTGCTTTTCCGTCGTATGCTCCCAGGGCACCCGCAGCGCTTTCCCGTTTCGTTTCCACCCTTTCGTCAGGGGAAGAAAGCTGTCTCTTCGAAGCTGCGGCCTGGGATATACTTCCGACCAGTCTTCATACTTTTCCATAAGTGCCTCCGGATAGAAGTTTATAGTTTTTTAACAATTCCGTTTCCAAATCTGCTATACTTGAACTGTTCAGGAATTGTCCGTCTTTTACAAGAGAGGAGAATGCAATGTCACAAGGCCAAGCTCAGGACCAGCTCATACCCAAGTATAGAGAAGAAACCAGGTCCCTGGAAATGCAAGAGATGTCCCCCGAGGCCACGATCGCGCTTTCCATGACCTCCCACATGGGGGAGAATCAGGTGCTCAACCCGGAGAATCTTCCGTCCGTTTTCCTGCTTCCGGAGATGGGCGAGCTCCTCGGGGAGTTTGAGACGGAGCGCGACCGGATCGCCTACGAGCGCATGAAGGCGATCAAGCAGGATATGGAGAGCGTCGCGCAGTCCTACCTCAGTGCAAAGCGAAGAGACGACAGATTTTTCATGCAAACGGCCTATATAAGAGCACAGGCGCTGCAGCAGGAATTCTTCCGGCCGATCAATGATGAAAAGCCCGTCCTGGTGCAAAAGCCCGGCTTTCCCACTCCGCAGGTGGAAGAAAAGCCCAGCCGCTTAAAGCGCAAGGCTCAGGTAAAGCGTGCGAAAAAGATTGCACAGGATGCCAAAAAGGAAAACGAAAAATTCTACTCCCAGACCCAGGATGCCAAGAGCTTCAAAGCCCTCTCCACCGTCACGCCCAAGGAGCCGATCCAGGAGAATCTCATGCAATCCCTGTATGTCCGGGAGGTGGTTCTGCGCCAGAGAACCGAATACAAAAACGAGCAGGGCGAGAAAGTGGAGGTCACCCAGGCCGTGCTTCTCGAGCGGGCGATGAAGGGGGATTATTCCCGCCTCGAGTCCCTCGATCCGGGCCTTCGCAACATGCTTGCCGCCAAGTTCATGCGCAGTCAGTTCGCCCAGCTGACCCAGGATCCGGCAAGGGACGCGGACTACATCGAGAAGCACCTCGGACTCTCCCAGCCCCTGCTGCGCATCGGAATATCGCTCGGCATGCGGGGACTTCTGCGCGGATGCAGACTGACCCCGGACTACTTCAAGCAGCTCGACGCTGCTCTGAACAAGGCGATCATGGTCAACACGCTCACCGTCAATGCCGGCACGGTCGCTAAGCAAAAGGCCAATTTCTCGGCGGAAGAGATCGAGCGCAATAAGCAGTCCCAGCTTTTTATCGCACGCACCATGCTTCTGTGCCATATCGGAAGTTTCAAGCAGAAGGATCACAAGAAGGTCTCCGGCGACTGGCAGGGACCGGTGTCCAATGCCTTCGCGCACTGCTCCAGAGTCGGCATCATCCTGCCCGGACTCAAAAAGTCCCTCTACACGAAGGACTCCGAGCGGAGTACGGTTGATTCCTACACCGGCGCCGGCGGCGGTCTGCAGGAAGGCTTCTTCAAGCGCGGCGGCGCCACCCACCGTCTGCAGCGCAAGGGCAAAGGCAAGCACAAGTCCTTCAAGGAGATCAAATTGTTCTCGGCCTTCCATCAGCAGGGCATGAATGTCGCCGTCGGAGGACTCGGCGGGAACGGGATCACCGGTCCGGACGGACAGGCCCGGATGCTGAAAAATGACGGCAGCTGCGGACATATTTTCATGCATCTCAAGGAAGGCGATGCGGACAATTATACCAGTATGCTGGTCGGTTTCGAGAGTGACAGCTATAAGATGACCAATCAGCTCGGACATACCCACGGCTTCGGCAACGGAGAATTCGCCTCCAGCTTCGGCGGACAGCGGGTCGACGAGATCGGCGATAAATACGGTGGACGCGAAGTGGATCTGACCTCCTTCGATCCGTCCGCTTTCGCCCTTTTCATGACTTTCTTTTCCGCCAACTACGCCCACCTTCAGGGGGCGGCGGAGACGGATCCGGAAGCAGCAACCAAGCTCAGACGCATCAACGAATCCCTCTGCGGGGCCCGCATGACGGAGGAGCAGATGACACAGTTCGTCCGGGATCTCTCACTGGATCGTCAATATCAGGACCTGCGCGGCAGCCAGGCCCATTGAGAAAGGAGCCGTAAATCCACATGGAAATCATACAGATCGGTCCCGACAATTATGAGCCCTTTGAACCCCTGCTGGGTCCCGACGTCACGGTAGCGGTTCGGTTTAACACGGAAGTCTTCGCGCTCGCTCTCGTGGAAGAGCAGCAGATCTACGGCGCGATCGCCTGTGAGCACCGCGACTTTGAAATTGCAGTCCGCGCCCTCTATGTGCTGCCGGAGTACCGCAGGCAGGGATACGGAACCACCCTCCTCGAGGCTGCGGCCGATATGGCTGCCTACTACGACGGGCTGGAAGCCTTCACCACGGACTTCACCGAAGCGCTGGATGAGGACAACGGACTGAAGGAATTTTTCACCTTCGCCGGCTTTGAGCTGGAGGAGGATCCCGATACGGTTGCTTACCAGGTTACCATCGGCGATCTTGTAGAGGCGAAAGGACTGCAGGTTTCCGATATCCCCTCTCAGATCGAGACCTACAGCCATCTGACAAGCGGCGAACGTGGCCTCCTTTTGCAAGAGCCGCATCCCTTTATGCCTCTGTACGTGGACGGAGGCTGGATCGAGCCGGAGGCCAGCTGCTTTCTGAACGATGAATACGGCATGCTCGGCTGTGTCGTCTTCGTCTCCGGACCGGACGACCTCTCCCTGGAATGGGTGCGGATCGACCCGAAAGCAAGCATCCACCTGATCCCCATGCTCGCCTTCTCGGCCAGAGCCCTCGCCGCAAAATATCCGAGAGACAAAAAGCTTATCATCCCGGTGATCAGTGCCGAGTCCCACAAGCTGGTAAAGCACCTCTTCGGAGACCGCCTCGAGCTGCTTGAGCGCAGCTGGAGCGGCACCTGGAACCTCGAGGACGATAGCGCGTTCGAGGATGAGCAGTAACGATTTATCTGCCGGCTCTCAGCAATTGCCGGTATAGACATACTTCAGATGACGGCGGGCCACCTCCGCGAGCCGGTAAATCTTCGCCACTTCGGTGGCACCTCGGTCCGTCATATGAAATCTCGGGAAAAAGCGGGAGATATGCAGCGGGACTTCGGTTCCGATCGTATCTCCCGCTTTATTTTTCAGGTTCCGAATAAAGCGGCAGAGCTCCTCCATCTCCTCCTCGGAATCATTCTCCCCGGGGATGATCAGCGTCGTCAGCTCCACATGACAGATCCGCACCGCCCGCCGGATAAAGGCGAGCGTCATGTCCAGATCGCCGCCGAGCACATCCGTGTAATAATGCTTCGTAAAGCCCTTCAGATCAAGATTCATCGCGTCGATCACGGGCGCGAGCTCCTCGAGCACCGAAAGCTCCGCCGTAGCGTTCGACACCAGGACATTTACCATCCCCGCTTCGTGGATCAGCCGCCCGGTATCCCGAATGTACTCATATCCGATCAGCGGCTCATTGTAGGTGAAGGCGAGACCGATATTGCCCTCCCTGCGGTAATAGGCCGCCGTGTGCGCAAGCTCCTCCGGCGTCACATATTCCGCGCTCTCCCGCAGCCGGAAGGCTTCCTCCGACCAGGAGATCTCCGCATTCTGGCAGAAGGGGCAGCGCAGGTTGCAGCCGTAGCTTCCCACGGACAGGATCCTGCTGCCCGGGTGAAAACGCCGCAGCGGCTTTTTCTCGATCGGGTCGAGGGCAAGGGAGGTCACGCGGCCGTAATTGTCCGCGGTCACCGCTCCGTCCCGGCAGATCCGCGCTCCGCAAAAGCCGGTCTGTCCCTCGCTCAGATTACAATGCCGGAAGCATACTCCGCATTCAGCCATACTCTCCTCCTGCCCATGGGCGGACCTGCGCCGAAAAGTGGTCCCCTACTTCTCCGATGGACGCGTCTCATGGCGCACCACCTCAAACCGCTGCAGCGACACCGCTTCCTCCTCTCGGATCCCGGCCTTCTGCTTTGCGATCCCGATCTGCTCCTCCACCGTATCCACGCCCTCCAGATCCGGCAGAAGGAGTCCCCGCCTTCTCCCGCTGCTTACGATCACGCCGTAGCGCTTCGGATCGAGCATCTCCGGCGATCCGATGTCTTCCGGCGCCGAGAGGATGTCCACGCTGATCTCAAGGTCCGGCAGCTCCTCGCTCTCGATCGGACGAAACCGCGGATCTCTCGAGGCCGCGCTGATGCCGTTCTGAATGATCTCCTCGGCGATGCAGTCCGTGGTCGGCAGGAAGGTCCCGATACAACCGCGCAGTCTTCCGCGCTCATGGATCGACACAAAGGCTCCCGCCCGCTGCGTATACATCTCGGGAGAGAGTCCTTCCGGCACGGGGATTGTCTTCCTTTGGCTGACATAATGGTACACGGTCGCCTTTGCAAGCTTCACATAGTCATCATCCCCGCGGTCAATCAGCCCCTCCGCAGGCCCGGTCAGATCCTGCAGCGCCTGCCGGGTGCGATTTTGAAGGAACCTTCGCTCCGGATCCTCCTCCCCGGGCCGGAAGATGCAGATCCCGTAGCCGACGCCCGTCACATCCTGGTGCGAGAGACGCTCCGCATGCACCTTCACCCCGTCGAGCGCGCCGGCCATGATCACAAAGCTCCGGTGACCGCATTCCGCCGCCTTCTCGCAGAAATCCTCGTCGAAATCAAAGAGTTCTCCAAAGGCTGCCCGCCCGCAGACATCCATGATCCGCCGATCGTACTCCGGCCCCTCCGGCGAAAAGCCGTAAGGCCCGTAATCCTGCAGCTTGTGGGACAGATCGCCGCTCGCGACCAGCACGGTGCGGCGCCCGGTCTCCGTGACCGCCTCGCGGATCATGCACCCCAGCTGATAATGCCCGGTAAGCGGCAGGCCGGAAAGTCCGATGCGCACCAGCCTAAAGCCCTCGTATTTTTGCCGGATAAAGTAAAGGGGCACCATCGTCCCGTGATCGAGCGCCGGATCCCGCTCCCCGAGCGTCCCCGCGGGAAAATCCTTCCGGTCCGCGATATGACAGAGCGTCTGCACCAGTTCCGTGTCGTATTCTTCCTCAAAATGCACCTGCGGTGCGCCAAATCGCGCAAAGGATCCCCGGGCTCCTTTCCCGGAAGAGATGTGAAAATAGTCCTCATACATCACGGTATGCGGACTCGTGATCACGATCGTATCGGGCGCGAGGGACGCGATCTCTTCGGCCACCCGCTCATAAGCCCGCGTCGTCTCCGCCACCTGCGCCTCGCTCCCCTGCCCCACGGCCGGGACGATCATCGGCGGATGCGGTACCATAAAAGCGCCAACGATTGCCATACGGTTCCTCCTCTCCAAGGCCTTTTTCACTGCCTTCATTTTACCACTTTTCGCCGCGGAAAACTGCTGATTTTCCAATGAAAATCAGTATCTATGGTTTTACAAAAAAGGGAAAATGTGTATAATTTCTTTATGTAACCGTTTTCTCTTCCTGCGGAGCGAGCCTATGCATTCGGCACTGATCCTGGACCAGATTGCACTGCTGATTCTGGCCCTTACGTTATTCTCAATTTTATTCAAGCGCATGACGCGGAGCCTTGAGGACAAGGCCTTCCTTCTGAACATCGGGGTGGCCTTCTTCATGACCTTCTGCGATTTTTTGATGGAATTCTATTCCCGCAATCTGAACGGACTGCGCATTCGTGTATTCGCTGCCTATTTTTTCAGCTATCTGTATTTTATCATCCGCAATTTCTATAATGTGGCCTACCTGCTGTTCCTCATGGCCATGGCCGGCGTGCATTCCGATCTGCGAAGACGCACGGTGCGTCTGCTCGTGTGGGGACCGTATGGTCTGGCCGTGCTCATGATTTTCGCCAACCTGTTTACCCCGTACCTTTTCTCCATATCTCTGGAGGAAGGCTACCGGCGCGGTCCCGGGATGCTTTATCTCTATGCTCTGGGATTCATCTACATGCTCATCGGTTTCTATTACCTGTCCCGCTGCGTCCACTATCTGGACCGTTCCAAGTGGATGGCCCTGCTGGCCATGTATGTCATCACCATGCTGGTCGCCTTCATCCAGTACATGCGGGAAGGTCTGCTGATCGAGATGATTGCCTTCTCCATGGTGATGCTGCTCGATCATCTGCTCATCCAGCGGCCGGAGGAGATCCTCGACTTTTCGGTCGGGCTGTACAGCTGGAATGCCTACCGCAACCGCCTGATCGTCGCGGCCAAGTCCAGAACTCCCGTGCGCGTCGTGATCATCCGCTACCTGAACGCGTCCCAGGCGCGCAGCGTCTTCGGTGAGAAGCGATACAACCAGTTCGTGCGTATGCGCGGGCAGGAGCTGGAGAATATGATGTACCGTGCCTACGGCGGCCACAATATCTACTACGGCGCGATGGGCTGCATCTGCATCGTCTTCGATGATGCGCAGACGGACGCCAATGACCTGCTGCGCCGCATCCAGCGCTCCTTCGAGAGCGAGTCGGACAATCACAGCTCCGTTGCTTCCGTCCTGCAGACGCGCTATACCACGATCCGCTTCCTCCAGGATATTCAGGAAGTGGAGAGCATGATCAATTTCACCGTGAACTTCCCCGGATACATGTCGCCCACGGACCATATCCTCGACGGCATCACCATCCAGGAAAATACGACCCTCCAGATCAAGAATTACTCGGCCCGCATCATCTCCCGCGCGCTGCGCGAGAACTATTTCGAGATGTACTACCAGCCGATCTACAACCTGCAAAGCGGTCTCTTTGAGTCCGCGGAGGCGCTGATCCGCCTGAAGGATCCGGAATTCGGCTTTGTCTCCCCCGCCATCTTCATCCCGGAGGCGGAGCTGCACGGCTATATGGCCCCGATCGGAGACTTTGTCCTGAACTCGGTCTACGAATTTCTCTCTCAGAACAGCACGGATTCTCTGAAGCTGCGCTACATGGAGGTCAACCTCTCCGTCGAGCAGTGCATCCAGAATAATCTCGTGGAGACCATCCTCGGGCTGGAGAAAAAATATGCCGTCCCGTCAGGCAAGGTGAATCTCGAAGTCACCGAGACCATGAATGCTCTGAACCCGGAGGCCATGATCCGCAATCTGCAGGCCCTGCACGCCAGGAACTACCGCTTCTCGCTGGATGACTACGGAACCGGCTACTCCAATATCCTGCGTGTCATGCACCTGCCACTGAGCCTCGTCAAGATCGATAAGGAGCTGGTCGACATGCTCGGCGATGCGAAATGTGCTTCCGTGGTGGCCAATACCATCACCATGATGCACCAGATCGGAATGAAGATCGTGTGCGAGGGCGTGGAGACCGCCGAACAGGTGGAGATCCTCCGGGAAATGGGTTGTGATTACATCCAGGGCTACTATTATGCGAAGCCGATGCCCCGCGAGCAGTTCCTGTCCTTCCTGAAAGCCCACAACTTAGACGGCGTACCCGCAGGAGGACAGGCCTGAGGCTCTTCTGCCGCCATACGAACGTGAAAAATCCCTGTCCTTCCGATCGCTCGATGATCGAAAGGACAGGGACTTTTATTTTTTTCGAACGCTTTTTACATCAGCGCGATCAGCTGATCACGCTCCGCATCCCAGGCCGCATCCGCGATGCCGAAATTCATCCCGCGATAGCTCCAGGCTGCGCGCGCGATCCCGTTCTCCTCAAAGACCTCGTGGATTGCCTTGTACCAGGCCAGGCAGTCCGCATGCTCCGCGAGATCGATGACCCCGTACTCCCCGCAGTAGAGAGGAACGTTCCGCTCCTTCGCGGTCGCGACGGCCTCCGCGAAAATGGCCCGGAAATAATCCGGTCCCAGGATCTTCTCCGCTTCCACCTCATCCGTAAATTCCTGATGGCCCATCTGCGGCAGGACCTTATAGGTCGTCTCCGCATAGGCCCGCATGCTCTGGGCGAATGCAAAACGGAAATCCAGCGGCATGTTCTCCACCCAATGCGCCCCCTGGTGCGTGAAGAGAAGCGGATCATAGCAATGGAAATTGTAGATGATATTCTCATCCTGCGGCGGCAGCAGATCCTTCACCGCCGAAACGGCATTGTTCCAGTAGCCGCCGACCAGGATCCGCACCTTCGGAGCGATCCTGCGGATCCGCTCGATACAGGTGCTGTAGATTCTCTGCCATGCGGAAAGATAGCCCTTGTCCGTCACCTCATTGAGAAGCTCGAACATGACATGCTCCGTGCGATCTCCGAAATGCTCCGCGATCTGCTCCCAGAGACGGTAAAACCGCTCCTGGTCCGCCTCATTATCGAAAAATCCGCTCTCCCCCTCCCCTTTGTCAAAGGAATAGCCGAAGGTCTTGTGCAGATCAATGATCGCATTCAGATGATTCTTTTCACACCAGCCGAGAGCCGTGCGTAGACGCTCAAATCCTTCCGGGCGGTACGCGCCCTCCTGCGTCTCGAGCAGATCATAGTCTACCGGGATCCGGACATGGTCCAGCCCCCACTCGTGAATCGTCCGAAGATCCGACTCCGTGATGAACGTATCGTAATGCTGCTGTGTGTGAACGCACTGGGACAGCCATCCGCCCAGATTGACTCCGCGGTGAAATCCATCGATTTTCTTCATAAAAACCCCCTTTTGGACTTTTGCGTTGCTGTGGAAGCTGAACCTATTATATCTTAGCAGGCGGTGGGAAACAATGTCCGTTCCTTCTCAATATCTGCTATAATGTTCTTAAGTTTTGCGCTGATCGCAGGAAAGGGAACGCTATGAACAAGGGAAAAGGGAAAAATAAATATCAGTTCCGCAAGGCGCATGGGGGGCTTTCCATTGTGGCTTTCCTAATCCTCATGGCCCTGGCGGGTGTTTGTCTGGTCTATTTTATGGCCACCATGGCCGAATACGTGATCCAGACCAAGCTCGCGGCGGAATACCGGTCCATCGCCCTCATGGCAAGGCTCTACGACGCGGGACGGCAGGCCGGGCAGGAAGAGAATCTGTGGAGCCTGCTGGATACGGAGGGGCGCGAATATCTCATCCGCTCCGCGGACGGCGATGTACTTCACCAGGCGGGAGTAGCCACCTGCGAGGAGGAGGGGAGATCGGTCTACCTCATGTCGCTTCCCGATCCCATCGCCATCTATAAGGATACCCGCTATCCCTTTCTGTACGGGACGGACCGGCAGGAGATCTTTCTGGATGTTCCCGCACTGTTTCGTTTCCTTCGCCAAAACGGATCGGAGAGTCTGGACCTTCTGGGCGATGCAGCCTTCCTGTACGATGATGAGATCCCTGCTCCCCATATCGAAGTGTCTGTGTCTGCGTCTGAGCCGGAGATAGACGACTATGCTTACGGTCTGCAGATTCAGGAACTGACAGAGGAGCAGCGGGCTGCGCTGGCAAAGCAGGGAGGAAGCAGCTTCATTCATCTTCCGGTCTGGATGGGCATCCCGGTGGCGGACGGCTCCCGGATCTTTTTGGCCAAAGCGGGACTGGAGCTCAAGATCTCCGACCTGTCCGTGCTGAGCATCTCGGTTTTCATTTTCCTGGGACTGGGCCTTTTCCTGTGCGTGCTCTTTTTCTTCAATGTCATCTCCAGGATCCGCAACCAGCGCCGCGCCATGAAGATGTACTTTACCGACGTCATCACCTCCGGCCACAACCGGACCTGGTTTCTCTATAACGGGGACCGGATGCTGCGAAAGCGCTCCAATGCCTCCTACACCTACGCGGCCGTTCACCTGGTCTTTGTGAAATACCGCACCTATGTCCTGTGCCATTCCGTATCCGCAGGGGAAGCCATCCTCACACAGATCTACCGTTCGCTGGAGCGGCACCTCGGGAAAAAGGAGATCTGCGCGCACTGTTCCCCCGGCGAATATGCTCTGCTGCTGCGCGTCTCCGACGAGGCCTCCCTGAAGGAACGGATCCGGGGGATCCTGCAGGAGCTTGGAGCCGTCGATCCGAACCATACCTTCACCTATCAGGTCGGCGTGGATCTCCTGCCGCCGGAACGCGACCGCAACGGCAAGATCGTGCGGCGGCGTCTTACGGATCTCGAGCAGGCCTACAACAATGCCGGCACCGCGCGCGGTACCCTCGAGAGCAAGGAAGACACCGGCATCGCCTTCTTTGACTCTGCTCTCGCGGAGGAGCGTAAGTGGCAGGATCAGGTGGAGGAGCATATGCGCACCGCCCTGGAGCGGGAAGAGTTCCAGGTCTATTACCAGCCCAAATACGATCCGCAGACCCATACGCTGCGCGGGGCCGAGGCTCTCATTCGCTGGCAGTCTCCGGATTTCGGCTTTGTTTCTCCCGGAAGATTTATCCCGATCTTCGAGAAGAACGGCTTTATCACCGAGATCGACCACTACATGCTCTCCCATGTCGCAGCGGATCAGAAGCGCTGGCTGGATCAGGGGCTGGCCTGTGTCCCGGTCTCCGTCAATGTCTCCCGCGCCCATTTCATTGAATCGGACCTGGCCGAGCAGATCCGCGACCTGGTGGACAGTGCCGGCACCCCCCGGGACCTCATCGAGATCGAGCTCACCGAGAGTGCCTTCTTTGATGACAAGAACGCACTGCTCGAAACCATCCGCCGCCTGAAGGAATACGGCTTTGCCGTCTCCATGGACGACTTCGGATCCGGGTATTCCTCCCTCAATTCCCTGAAGGATATGCCGCTGGATGTCCTGAAGATCGATGCGGAATTCTTCCGCGGAGAAAATGCGGGCGAGCGCGGCGAGATCGTGGTATCCGAGACCATCCGCCTGGCGCAGAGCCTACACATGCGCACCGTTGCGGAAGGCGTGGAACTGAAGGAACAGGTCGATTTCCTGGCCGAACAGGGATGCGACATGATCCAGGGATACTACTTCGCCAAGCCCATGCCGAAGAACGAATTCGAAACAAAAATGGCCGCCGGTTAACCGGTGGCCATTTTCTTATCCGGGATCCTTTTATCTCGCGGATCTTCTATTCATCTTTTACCAGCGCCTTCAGGAGTTTCACACAGGCATCGGCCCCGAGCCGGCTCGTATTCAGGATCAGATCGAAATATTCCGGAGATCCCCATTTCCCTTCCGCATAGGTATTAAAGAAACGCTCGCGTCTGCGGTCATTCCTGCGCATTTCCTCCTCGGCCTGATCGGGTGTGATCTTCTCCACCCGCACCGCACGGTCCAGACGATAGGCATCGTCCGCAGCGAAAAATACGCGCAGCACCTTCCGGTCCTTCAGGATCTCGCTCGCGCAGCGTCCGACAAAAATCGCCCCCGGCTGCTGTGCTGCCTCACGGATGATCTCCACTTCGGTCCGATAGATCTGCTCCTCCAGGGTCAGATTGCTGCCCGGCGCCCGGAAAAGCGTCTTGGGAGGTGCCTGCTCCTCAAGTCCCGAGATGTAGCTGTAGCTGACATCCATCCGCTTGCAGGTCTCCACTACCACTCCGTGATCGTACAGACGATACCCCAGATCTTCCGCCAGTCTCTTGGCGATGGACTGACCGCCACTGCCGTATTGCCGCTCAATCGTGATGAAATCATACATAACAGAGCCTCCTTTCGGGTGAAGGAACGATACACAGAGAGTATACCACATTTATTCTTCCCACATAAAGGTCACGGGATATTTATTTCCATCGACTTCCACATCCAGTACGGATCGGTTCGCGCTGAAAATCTTCTCCTCCATGTAGGAATACCGCGGCGGAGTCTCGCCTTTTTTCAACTGCTCGATGACCTCGAGGAGCTTCGGTCCCTGCAGGGGGTTGCACTCCACGATGCAGGAGATCTTGCCCTTCTTCAGATACTCCACGGCCGCCTGATTGATCCCGTCGAAGGAGATCACCATGATCTCACCGGCCGCAAGATCGGATCCCACGGCAAGGCCCGCCGCCTCGAGGGCCTCGATGGCTCCGAGCGCCTCGTTGTCATTCTCACAGTAGACCACATTGATATTGTCATACTTGCGCAGGAGGGACTCCATCACCTCCTTGCCCTTCGTCTGGGTGAAGTCGCCGCTGATCTCCTCCAGCAGATCCCATCCATTGCGCTCGCAGGCCTCCCGCAGGCCTCTCGTACGCCCGATCTGGGCCGTGGCGCCGATCGTCCCCTGGATATTGACAATGTGCAGATCCTCCGCGGCGATGCCCGCTTTTTCCGTGAAACTCTGCAGCCAGGCCGCCGCCTTGCATCCCTCGAGATAGAAATTGGAACCGACCCAGGCGGTATAGAGCGTCGAATCCCCCGTATCCACCCGGCGGTCGATCAGGATCACCGGGATCCGGGCGTCCCTCGCCTCCTGCAGGACCGTATCCCACCCGACCTCCGTCACCGGTGCGAGCACGATATAATCCACCTCCTGCTGGATGAAGGTCCGGATGGCCGTGATCTGGTTGGACTGCTTCTGCTGCCCGTTCTCATAGATCAGCTCATATCCGTTCTCCTCGGTAAAAACCGACTGGATGGATTCCGTGTTGGAGCTGCGCCAGTCGGATTCCGCGCCGAGCTGGGAAAAACCCACCACCGTATAATCCGTATCGGTCTCTGCCTCCTCCTCCTCTTTCCCGCAGCCGCCGAGTCCGGTCAGCGCAAGCAAAAGGGCACACAAAAACCCGGCAGCCGTAAAGGTCCCCCTCCTGGGGGGACGCTTCGCCTGCCGGGATCTGTTTTTTCTGTCCGTATAAACTTCCGTGAACGTCATGTAGTTCCTTTCAGCTCCGCTTCCTGCGTGCCATCACGACACTCTGAATCAGGAGGAACAGGCAGAGCATTGCCGCTATCGTGATACCGGTCCACCATGCCTGATCCAGACCCGCACTGGACACGATATTCTGGATCGTACTCAGCGACAGCACTCCGAAGAATGTGCCGATGATATTACCCAGACCACCTGTCAGCATTGTACCACCAATGATGGAGGAAGCGATAGCATTCATTTCCATTCCGCTCGCATGGGATGCGGAACCGGAACCTACATGCAGGAAATAGACATATCCGCCGATGCCTGCGAGCAGGCTGCAGATCAGATGCGAGAGGAACCGGGTACGGCGCACGTTGATTCCCAGCATCAGAGCGCTCTGCGCATTACCGCCGACCGCGTAGAAGTGACGGCCCAGCTTCGTCCAGCGCAGCACGCAGAACATCAGGATCACGATCAGGATGGCAACGACCACGCCGATCTCCACATACGCATTCACAAAGGTTCCGTTCTTGTTCACGGAGCCCACGCCCGGAATCCGCAGTCTCGTCTCCTTCAAGGCCACGAACGCGGGATTCTCCACGTTGAAGGGCTTGGTATTCACGATCGTCGTCATACCCCTGGCAAAGAACATGCCGGCGAGGGAGACAATGAACGGCTGGATGTCCAGATAAGCCACCAGGATACCCTGCACGATACCGAAGGCCAGACCGATGGCGATGGCGATGGCAATGGATCCGAAGATTGAGCCGCCGTGGTAGTCCAGATAGACCGCACAGCTCATACTGACCAGCGCCGCCACGCCGCCGACCGAGATATCGATCCCTCCGGTGATCATGACAATGCTCATACCGACGGAGGCGATGATCAGCGCCGCATTCGCGTTCAGGATGTTGAAGAAGGTCTGGGGCTTCAGGAATCCCTTCCCCTGGAAGAGGATCGCTCCGACGTACATCAGCACGAAGACGATGATCGTGATCAGCAACAGCAGATTGGAGTCACTTATGTTCTTAAGCCCGCCGCGCACCGGTTTCACCGCAGGTCCGGATTTGCTTGCCAGCTTTGTGTTCGGTAAAGCCATTTAAGCCACCTCCTTTACTGCTACGGGGCGAAGCTTCTTACCCAGCTTTGCGAGATAGTCGCGGACCGCGGGCGTGCTCAGCACGACCAGCACGATGACGACGACCGCCTTGTAAGCGGGCAGCGCGTCCGACTGAACCTTGAACTTGTACAGCGTCGTGGTCAGGAACTGAATGACATAGGCGCCCAGGATGGAAGCCCAGATGTTGAATTTACCGCCGCCCAGGCTGTTGCCGCCGAGCGCGACCGCGAGGATCGCATCCATCTCAATATCCTTGGCGATGACCGAATAGTTGATGGAGGACAGACGGCTGACCTTGATCAGTCCGCAGACCGCCACACACAGTCCCAGGATGACGAACGAGATGAACTTGATCATCTGCGGATTCAGGCCGTTCAGCCGCGAAGAGCTCGCGTTGATACCGACCGCCTGCGTATACAGGCCGAGATTGGTGAAGCGCAGCACCAGCGCAATGATCAGGACACAGGCCATTGCGATAAAGAAGGGCGTGGGGATCGGAATCCCCGGTATGAATCCGCCAAAGTACGAAAGGGTCTCGTCACTGACGATCGGCAGCTCATTATTGTTGATCCAGGCCGCGATCGAACGTCCCGCCGTAAAGAGGATCAGTGTGGCGATCATGGGCGGAATCTTGAAGTAGGCCACCAGCGCTCCGTTGAACGCGCCGAACAGCATGGCCACCAGACAGGCCACCAGGAAAGCCACAATGATCGGAGCCTGCAGCTCCTCGGGTCTCGAATCCCGTCCGCACAGCACGCGCAGGATCACGCTGCCCGCGATGGCAATGCCCGCACCGACGGAGATATCCTGTCCGCCGGACGCCGCCGTCACCAGTGTCATACCGATCGCCAGGATCGCCAGCTCGGAGCCGTAATCGAGGATCGTGATCAGGTAGCCCGACAGAACCGGGTTGCCTGCACTGTTGGTGCCCAGCGTAATGCGGAAAAATCCGGGATCCGCTATCAGATTGAATACGGCCAGGATCAGCAGAGCTGCAATCGGAATGAAGATCTGCTGCCCGAATATTTTTTTCAGACCGGCCGCTTTTGTTTTATTTTTTCCCATTATGCGTTGTCTCCTCCGGCGATTGTACTCATGATCTTGCTCTGCGTCAGGTCGTCTCCGGTCAGCTCTCCGACCACCCTGCGGTCACGCATGACCACCAGACGCGAGCAGGTGCGAAGCATCTCATCGGTTTCCGAGGAAATAAATGTGACGGCCATTCCCTCCGAGGAAAGCTTCAGAACCAGCTTCTGGATATCCACCTTGGTACCGACATCGATTCCACGGGTCGGCTCGTCCAGGATCAGATAAGCCGGATGAGTGAGCAGCCAGCGCGCCAGGATGACCTTCTGCTGATTGCCGCCCGAGAGCGAGCGGATCGGCGTGTCAGCGGACGCCGTCTTGATATCGAGCAGTTTGATGTATTCATCCGCAAACGCATTCGCCTCCGCTTTGGAGAACGGATGGAAGAAGCCCTTCAGCACCTGGTAGGCCAGGATGATATTGTCACGCACCGACAGATCGCCGACGATGCCGTCCAGCTTGCGGTCCTCCGGCAGATAGGCGATCCCCGCCTTCATGGCATCGATGGGTTTCGAAATCTTCAGCGGTTTTCCGTCCCGCTTCACCGAACCGGCGATCACGTTGTCCGCGCCGAAGATGGCACGCACGCACTCGCTTCGCCCGGAACCAAGGAGTCCCGTAAACCCGTTAACCTCGCCTTTACGAATATAAAAATCAAACGGTTTGATGCCCGCGTCGCTCTGAAGCCCCTTCGCCTCGAGCACGGGAGGGGTTCCCGTTTCGGGCGTATAGCTTCCCGCCTCGCCCTTGATGTCGGACAGATCGTCCATGTCCTTGCCGAGCATCTTGGAAACCAGCATCACGCGCGGCAGATCCGCGATCTCATATTCGCCGACCAGTCTGCCGTCGCGCAGAACCGTAATTTTGTCGCATACCTCGTAGACCTGATCCAGGAAGTGCGTGACAAAGATGATACCCACGCCTTTTTTCTTCAGGTCGCGCATCAACCCGAAGAGCTTGGCCACCTCCTGCTCATCCAGGGAGGAAGTCGGCTCGTCGAGGATCAACACCTTGCAATCCATATCCACCGCACGCGCGATGGCTACCATCTGCTGAACCGCGATCGAACAGCTGCTCAGCTGCTGGGATGCGCGCGCCGGGATCCCCAGGGATTCCAGGATCGCATCGGCATCCTTGTACATCTTTTTCCAGTTCTGTATGTTACCTTCGCCGCGACCGATAAACATATTCTCCGCGACCGTAAGGTTCGGGCACAGTGTGATCTCCTGATACACGGTACTGATGCCCAGGCGCTGTGCATCCTGCGGGGAGTGAATGGCGATCTCTCCCTCATGCCCCTTCAGATAGATATGGCCTTCATCCTTCGAATACACACCGGTCAAAACCTTGATCAATGTGGATTTTCCGGCACCATTTTCGCCCATGAGCGCGTGGATCTCGCCCTCACACAGGGTAAAGTCAACATTCTGCAGTGCTTTCACGCCCGGAAAACTCTTATAGATTCCCCTCATTTCCAGTACTGATTGTTCGTTCACCGGCGGTCACTCCTTTTCTGATACGAATCGTACATTTCTTCTTGCGTAAACAAAGGTGCCTGGCGCCAGACGGTGCCAGACACCCCGTTTTTAATTCTATGGCAGTTTTTGATTGGTCAGGTCAAAGATCAGATGCCGTATTTCTCAACATCTTCTGCCGTGATGGTGGAAGCGTCAAAGCCCTTCTCGTCCATGATGATGGTCTTCTGGGAAAGAGTTCCGCCGCCTTCCAGCGTCTTGATGATGTCATTGATGTAGGAAGCCTG